>JASFEP010000018.1:0-23378 GCA_050124775.1 Candidatus Aminicenantota bacterium | reverse complement strand
ATACATTAGCATATCCGCCGCTACATCCGTATTCATAGCCATTGCACTCATAGATATTAGGATCCACTTCGTAACACATTAAAAAATGATCGTTACAGTAAAAATCATCGTTGACCCTAACACCTAACATCGAGGGTTGTCCATCCAGTTGAGCTGTCCCGGTGTCCATGCTGAGAATGATGATAACACCCACAAGACATGCGATAAAAATGTACTTTTTCATGCCTCCTCCTTAACAATAGTATTGGATTCGATACAAACTTTACCGTCCCTGCCTATATACTTATTACAGTTCCTCCGTTTAAGTCAAGCGAATAATAAAGATCTTAAGTTTTTTATTAGATTTCAACACGTAATAGAAGTCTCATCGTTCAGATCGGTTGAGGAGTCGATAGAAACGGCTAGAGTGGAGCTCGATGGCATCGTGGGGGCACATCTCGTGGCAGCAGTAGCAGCGGATACAGTTTTTAGTGTCGATCCGGGCTGGTGTTTTATCGACCACGGTGATCACATGCATCGGGCATGCGTCTCTGCATGTGCCGCAGGATACACACTTGGATTCGATGATCCGCGGAGACACAGAGAAGGCGTTCCTGAAGATCGGATATAAGCGTCCGAAGATACGATCGTGGAGTCCTGGAACTGTGGAGGGCAGCTTAAAATCGCTGATCCGAAGGTCTTGAGGATCTGCACCGATCAATTCCAGTTCTTCAAGAGTTACAGGAGATAGTCCGCGTTTTTCGGCCTCAACAAGAACGGGGTTTTTATCTTTGGGGAGGCCCATGATCTCTCCCGCCACGACATCGATCGCAAGCGGACTTGTGGATGCTATGATCAATCCGACTGCGCGCGTCTCGCCGCTGTGAGGTCCGTTACCTTCCATGCCGATGACAGCATCCATGATAGAAAGCCTAGGAGATATATAATCACATAGGTCGATCAGCATGTTCGCAAAATGACTTTTTGTCTGGAGTTTTGCATGATAGCCTGGTTTGGTCAAACCCGGTATGACACCAAATATATTCTTGACCGCTCCTGTCATGTGCATGAAACCGTGAGTTTTCAGTTTGCACAGGTTGATTACGGTATCGGCCTTGTGGACAGGAGTTATTATTTCGAACCGCTTGAAATATTTTCCGTCCGGATAGGATACAATCTGAAATGAAGTGTCGAAATTCAGATCAACCCCAACCTCCTCGGCAACCTGATCCAAGGCGGTCGTCCGGTAAGTCCTCTCCAACATTTTTCCTGTGTAGGGATATCCCGATCCAGGGCTATCTGCAATGATAGGTAAGGCATTTATATCCTTGGCCATCCGGGCGACAGAGGAAACGATGGCAGGATGCGTCGTCACGGCCTTTTCCGGCTTTGCCGCGGCCAAAAGGTTCGTTTTGAGAACGACACTTTCATTTGGCGAAACAAACTTGTCGATTCCTCCCATTTTCTCTATGAGCTCGACCATCTTTTTTTCGGCCAGATCATAGTCTTCGCAATGAACAATATATACTTTTTCCATAGTTAAGAACTTGATTATAGCGTCTCCAAAGGATCTTGCAAGCTTTCTAGATCTGCGAAAGGGTATGTTTTATTTAAAACTTCGGGTTTCATCTGAGTTTGAGTAAACAAAATGAGCGATCCTAACGGTGATTTGGATAGAGAAATGAAAGTATTCAAAATGGAAAGGAGATGATGATGAGAAAGGAGATATTTGTTGTTGTTCTGCTTTTTATTGTATCGTTCTCAGTGAGCTGGCCGGGAGCGCTGATGGATGTCGAAAAGATCGAAACAAAGATCGATGCGGCCATGAGCCACTTCTTTGGACCCGCCACTCCCGGAGCCGATTCGAAGAAAGGTTTTATCTATTTGATCGATGCCATTGAAATAGCGGCTCCCCATACGGGATTTGGAGAAGAGTTTAATGGGAAGATCAAAGAGGCCAATGCACTATTCAAAAATACATCCATATTTAATGAAGAAGGAGTTGCCTTTCTCCATGAAGGTTACACGGCAATAAATTCTGGTAAGAATTTTGAAATGCCCGAGGAAATTTCAAGCATCGAGGACGCGCGCGATTATGCCCGCAAACAGGTCATTTCAGCGAAGACATACCTCAAAAAGAAGGATTATGACGGATGCGTAAAGCTGCTGATGGAAGTTGCTGTGATGGTCGCAACCCCCATGATTAAAAAGAACTAGGGCTCCGCTTTACGGATCGAATCCCATCAGGATTCAGATAAAACCCGGTCAGGACTCAAGTCAGGCCAATTCAAGATTCGGATCAGACTAAAAGTACCATATGATTCCAAAGCCTGGGTTCAGACCAAGTCAAAGTGACTTTAAAATTTTTGACTCAGGAGCAGGCTAAATTGACTGTTCGATCCCAGATTCTTGGTCAGACCAAAGTCAGTCTTAGATGAGCGAGCATCAGCAGTCCCTGGATGGGAACTCCGTATGGACAGGCTCTTTCACAATGGCCTTCACAACTCTGACAGAAGGTCGCATTTTTCCGGTGCAACTCTGCGTACTTGAGCATCGCATATTTCTCTTTTCTTTGAGCGGCGAAGTAGTGGTCGAACCGCATGATGGTATTGACCTGTACGCCATAGGGGCAATGCTGCTCACAGATACCGCATGCATGGCGGCAGTAAAGAGCGCCGCATCCTTCCCGGTAAGCATCGAGCTTTGCCATATCGGTTGTAGTCAAACGGGTTCCTGATAGCTTGAGATAACTGGCCACGTCGTCAAAATTGTTGAACGAGATGCACACACTGTGGACATCCGGCTTGTTAAGGACGAATCGGATGGCTGCATCCCTGATTTCGCTGTTATTCTGTAGATCGTACTTTTTGATAAAGTGATCGGCCTTGTCTGCTTTCTCTTTGAGTCTTGGAAGGATAGTTTTAAAGAAGCCCCCGGGTTTGCCCTCTTTCGCCAGTTTTTCCACCTCTGCTTTTATGTCGTGATATGAACGGACGGGATTCGTCTTCATGAGGGTGACACCGATATTTTTTTCACGGCAGATCCGTAGGAGTTTTTCGCCCGATTCTTTCTGAATAAAATTATAAACGAGCAGCATAACGTCAAAGCGCCCATCTTCTGCGGCCGCCCCTACGACCTGCTCTGTGGGATCGACATTGTCTTTCCATTGGGCTCCATGATTGGATATTCCGCAGTATTTGACCCGGCCTTCTGCTTTCAATTCGGTGACGGCTTCGTGAAAACCCGGAGCTTTGACGATCTCGATCTTATCGGGACTGTGTATCATCAAGCAGTCCACATACTCCATGTCGAGCCTCTCCAGACATTTTCTAGCTCTTTTCAGGATCATCTCCTTGGTTGTCTTTCTTCCGATTCCCAATTTAGTGGTGATGAAGATTGAATTTCGGTCGCGTCCTTTGAGAACTTCGCCTGTCACTCTTTCCGACTTTCCACTTCCGTAGCTCTCAGCTGAATCGATATAATTGACGTCGGCATCGAGCAGGGCGCTGAGTATAGCTGGCTCCATGGGGCCACCCGAGCCGATGTCTGACACTTTAAATCCCGTTCGCCCCAGTGTGCGATATTCTTTGATCTTGGGAGTTTCTTCTTTCTTTTCCTGGTTTGCACCAAGCCAATGTCCTCCAGTGAGCAGTCCGGATCCTGCAATCCCTACTGTCGAATTCCTTAAAAAGTGTCTGCGATTCAGCTCGTAAGGCTGTTTCATGTTTCCTCCTGATATGAATTCATATGGATTGGATCACCACACGTTTCGATGAACCAGACATTCTATTCAAGCGTTTGGGGCCTGTCAAATAGCTTTAATGGCCAAAAGATAAAAAAAGGTCGGCAGGAAAATTTTCAAAAGTGAAGATCGGTGTTAGAAAGATGGAAGGATTAGCAAATAAGGGCAGTTATAAATGTCTGGGACGAATGAGTTATTGAGCTTCGGTGGAGGAGAGCATAACTTTTCGGGCTAAGGCTTTTTGTCTAATGAGAGCATAGTGCAAAGTGTCTGAGTTCCAGTTAGCTGCTTTTCGAAAATATTTTGCCGCGGTCTCTTTATCTCCGGATTTGTCTTTTGCGCGCGCTGTGAGGTAGTGAAATAAAGGATCATCGATCGAAGCATTCTTGAACAATTCGAATGCACTCCTCGTTTCTCCTCGGGTCATAGCGATGTGCCCGAGGAGAGCGATGTGATATTTCAACCGCATGGAATCGTTCATCTCCTCTATAGCCGCCCTGTATTCGGCGGCCTTATCCAGAGCCTCATCATATTCGTGCCGCTCGGCTGCAACCCACGCCTCCCAGAACAAGCGTTCACTGGAATAGTAATCTTTATAATAGGGCGCGAGGTTTTTTGCCAGAGTTACTTTCTGGCAGTCAGTAATACATTTCTTTGCATTTTCATAATCCTTGAGTTCGCTGTAAACAGCGCATTTAGCCAGTTTGAGGCGTGCGACTTCTTGGAGGATCCCGTTGGCAGTCGCCATCTCGATGGTTTGATCGATCGCGTCTAAAGCGCTGAGATAGTCCTGCTCATAGAGATAAGAGTGGATGAACCTCTCCATCGTATAGACTTTACTGGAAGGGTTTATGTCGTTATCTATTGCTTCCTGAAGGACCTCACGCCCTTCTTTGAATTTTCCGATGAAACAAAGATTGATGCCGAGCTTGCGATGGGAATAGGTAAACGTCGGATCTATTTCCAGAGCCTTTTTGTAGTGTGCGATGGCATCTTCGAAGCGGCCCATTTTGGTGTAGAGGTCAGCGATACTATCGTGAGAGTTGGGCTCCATGGGATTGAGTTGGAGATAGCTGTAGAAGTACTTTTCGGCCTCTTCGTAATCCCTTTTGGCCGAATATCTGTAACCGAGGTCCTTGTGGGCCGGGGCAAAATCTTCATTGATCGCGATGGCCTTTTTGTTTTGCTCGATGGCTTTTTCACTATCGCCTGAATCTCTGTAAGCTCTAGCGAACAGCCAACACATACGAGCATCCTCGGGGTATAAATCCTTGAGTTTCTGGTAGATTTCTATTGCCTTAGCATAGTCCTTTTCCCAATACTGTGCTTTGAAGGCTTTTATGAGAAGCTGTTCTCCTTCGGTTGCTCTGTCAGCATTTTTTGCAGCCTTTTCGACAGCCTTTTCGATCTCGTCGGTTGCGGCGCATGTGAGAATCCTGTAGATGTGGGCTTGAGCGAAAAGCGGGTCTTTTTCGAGGGCTTCTCGCAGCAGGGCATCGGCCTTTTCTCTGTGGAGAAATTCGTATTTATCCCGAGCTTCGATGAAAAGTTTCTCAGCTTCATCGGAATAGGATGTGATGGGGATTTCTTTGGACTGTTTTTGACAACCGAATGGGAAGAAAAAACACATAACAAAGATGGATACACCCATCCATACAAAAGCTTTGGCAGAGCCTTTCATAGAGACCTCCAAAAATTTTAAATTGGATTAAATTCCCAAATTATTTGGTGGTCTGCTCGGCAGATGGGAATTTCCTGGCTCGGTCTGCTTACCTTCCCTTGCTCCAATAAAAATATAGGTTCCGGACAGATGAGTGTCAAGTTTTTTTACCATTTGCGGGGACGGGCCACGCTATCTCTCTCATTCTTATAGAGTTCTGTCTGATTTTTTGTGTTTTATTTTGCTTAGAGAGCGAATTTTCCCAGCAGAATCGCACCTCTAAGCAAACATTAGTTTAGAGCTGAAGCGGAATTGTGGTTATTTTGAGGATGGTTTTGTTTGGTTCTCTTTTCTTTTTTCTTTGAATCTGACGGGTTTGCCGCCTTCTTGAAGCATCCTGACCTTGCCTTCGAAAGAACATCCGTCAGCGATAGCGAGTGTTTCGGTGCTGATGTTTCCGGTCATGCGACATTCTGCCCGGAGCTCGACATTTTTTGCGGAATCGATGTCTCCAACGATCTCCCCCTCTGAAATCACCGAAGGGCATTTAATGTTGCCTTCGATCCTTCCGGTATTACCTATCCATACGATGCTCTTGCTGACGACTTCACCTTTGAAATGTCCTGAGATCTGGACACCTTCAGTGGCATTGATCATTCCCTCAAAATTCGTATTCGGAGCAATTACTGTAGTAATTATACCGTACTTATCCTCTAATCGTCTTTTCATTTCATATGCCTTTTATTTTTTATCCTTTGTCTTTCTATGGGGACGTTTCATTTACGGGGACGGGCCACGCTATCTCTCTCATTCTTATAGGGCTCTGTCTGATTCACGTCGTTTTTTTTTGCTTAGAGTAAGGTTTTGGCTATCGAAATAGCAATTCTAAGGTTATAACAATCTCCCGTTAAAGTGAAATACTTTGTGTAAGTTTACGCTTTGGCTGCATCAGGGCTTGTTGTGGGGAACACATTATAATCAGTCCCAAATTGTGCGAAATACTCCAAACTGAATGCTCTTAGTGTGTACCAGACTGGAAGTGTAACGACCGTTCCAATGTACGGGATAACGAGTAGTATAAATCCGATACAGCAGGTCATTAATCCGGCAAGAATAACACCGATCACAAAGCCCAACATCAAAACAAAGACAAAAAGACCAAAAAGCAGGAAATGGAAGGGATGCTTGCCAAAGATCGATAGGAACCGCCCCCATGCTCTTGTGGCAGTGATGTTGTCTTTGTACATGAGAGGAACCACAAAACTATCGAGAAAGATGGAGATATATCCTGCGACAATGATCGAGAGGAGGAAGAGAAATGCCCACCCCACGAAAAATAGAATGAGAGGTCCGGTAAATCGGTCTTCCACATATAGTGCGGATGCGGCAGTGAAAAAGATGACCCCAAAAAGCACAAAAAACGCAAATATCATAAGCCCAAAACAAAGCCTCCACAGAAAGAGAGAGTTTCCTTCCTTACTGTATTGTCTCCAGGGCTTGACGATTTCAGCGCGGTCATGAACGACATTGTCCAGGAACATTAGTTTTCCTCTCGAGCTGAGCCATGTGAGAACAATTCCCACAGCAAAAAGAAACAGTAGGATAAAAATAATGCCGATGAACCATCCGGGATTGTCCAAAAGCCACTCCCAACCGCGATGAGGAAGGTTGAGAAACTCACGGAAAGTAAGATCATCACCTCCGTTTCCGCCCGATGCATTTCCGCGTGGCCCGTCCAACAACCCGGCTAAAAAAGCGTTAAAGCCGACGACAAACCACTTGTTCAAGTTAAAGGGATTGAAAAGTGCTTGCTTCATTCTTTGCCAAGCTCTAAAGAGTGGTTCGAAATAGGCGATGATCATCTTCTCTTCCTCCTGTGTGCATGATCGAGAGGCTTTAGGTCTGTCGCCATGCTGGTCTCCGTTCATATTGTATTACGCGCAAGTGGAATAAAAAATTCATTTTTTTCTCATTCGAGAATAGATGCGTTTTTTGGCGAGAAGGCCAAGGCTTATTCCGCGGGCAACCATAAAGAAAAACAGCGCAAGCCAGAGTCCGTTATTGCCTAGCGGAGAGACTGTTATGTAGTAGACAGGCAAAAAGATTACTAACGTAGAGATCAGCATCATGTTGCGCATGGAGGAAGTCGCCGTTGCGCCTATATAAACGCCATCCCACATATAGGCTACCGAACCGGCAACGCTTATAACAACGACCCACCACACATAAGGCGAAGCTGCCTGGATGATCTCCGCCTGATCTGTGAAAACCCGCAAAAGGGCCCGTCCAAGCGCACCGTAAACCAGAGCAAAAACCGCCCCAAATCCGATCCCCCAATAAAAAAGATAACGCACCGATAGTCTAAGGAGGGCAGGATCCCTCGCTCCGGTGTATTTCCCCACCAGACTCTCGGCAGCAAAAGCGAACCCATCCACTGCATAGGACATCAAGGATATGTACTGAAGAAGGATCTGGTTCGCTGCTAGGGTCATTGAATCAAAGGCGGCAGATGCAGAAGTGAAGAAAGCAAAAGTAAAAACTAAACAGACTGTCCGGATAAAGATATCGATATTGATAGCAAAAAAACGCTTTATCGCAGTCAGTTGAATGACCTGTCTCCACTTTAGCAGTGATCCAATCGGTCGATATTTATAAAAGAACAGCCCAACGGCCAGGGTAAGACCCACGTATTGAGCACAAACTGTTCCCAGTGCTACTCCGTCGGCTTTCATCCCCATCTGGAGAACAAACACGAAGTTGAATACAATATTCAGCAGATTGACAAAAATTGTGAGAACCATCGGATATCGGGCATTCTGCATACCCAAAAACCAGCCATGAAACACATATAGACCGAGTGTAGCCGGGGCCGCATATATCCGGATAGAAAAATATTGTATCGCAAGCATTTTGACTGTTTCATCCCCCTGGAGGAGGCTGAAACCGATCCAGGCAATCACAGACTGAAGAGCCAGGATAAAAACGCTGCCTCCCAAAGCAAATAACAGCCCTCGGCCCAGGATCGCCGCGCACTCTTTTCGATCCTCCTGGCCATACGATTGTGCGGTGAGGCCCGTAGTTCCCATCCGGAGGAAACCGAATCCCCAGTAGATGATGTTGAAGATGATTCCACCCAGGGCAACCGCGCCGATGTAGATCTCTGACTCCAATCGGCCCATAAGTGCCGTATCGACCATCCCCAAAAGTGGTATGGATATATTGCTCAGAATATTCGGTATGGCAAGCCGCAGGATCTCCCGATTTGTGTTGTTGTCTTTCAATGGACTTCTGGATACACTATGTCTTTTGAGAGTATAGACAAGAATCCTTGTGAAAGAAAGGAGGAAATTATGTGTAAAAAGGTATTTCTATTTTTCTTCGGCACATTTTTTCTTTTTCAGGCATATGCTGGCATAGCCCAGGAAGCACAAGCCCGTTATGAGCTCTTGAACTTGATCCGGAAGGATAAGTTTGACAAGGTCCTTCCGGGAGCCATGCGCGATAACAATGTCGACATGTGGATTCATGTGATCCGGCGAGGGGATCCGGATGCTTTTGCCCTGGACTTTGGGACGACCATGGGTTATGTGATCTTCACCGACCGTGGCGGCGATAGGATCGAGAGGGCGCTTATCGGTGTCAGCTTTGCCCGAGTTGCCGACCGCTCGGTCTACGACATCTTCGGTGATGAAAGCGATATCCCTAAATTCGTTTCCGATCGTAACCCCAAACGAATCGCTGTCAATATGTCCGAGTCCCTCACCCATGCGGATGGCCTCTCTCACACGGGATATTTGAAGTTAGTCAAACTTCTCGGGGATAAATATGCCCAAAGACTCATCTCATCCGAGGATGTCATCACCGATTTCCGGGTAAGGCGTGTGCAGACAGAAATCATCGCCTTCGCCAAAGCCTGCGAGATACAGCGCAGCATCATGGAGAAGGCTCTAAGCAGTATCAAACCGGGCCTAACGACAAGAGAGGAACTCGGTTGGTGGGCCCAGGATCAGCTCCTGGCTCTTGGCATCCCATCATCCCTCTACGGTGCAGGAACCCCGGGTGTGCAACATTCCGAAATCTCCGAACGGTCCGAGACCCGCAGACGCGATTATGCGTTCCAGCGCGGGGATCTCATCTCATGGGATTGGGGCATCGAATACCTCAACTTCGGAACAGACTACAAACGGAAGGCCTATATTTTGAGAGAAGGGGAGACGTCCCTTCCTCCCAGCATCCAAAAAGCCTGGGATCGGGGGCTCAAAGCCCGTGAGATCCTTCGCAAAACCTTTACATCCGGTCGAACTGCAGGCGAAACCTTAAAGGTCATCGTGAAAGCCATCGAGGATGCAGGGTTTATTTATACCCCTTTCACAGATACGGATAAAGATAGAGAGATCGTCCAATCCCTCGGCGATGAGGAACGGTCGGGGTTTTCGATCGACAGTCACTGCGTGGGAAACACGGGAAACAGCGAGATCGCCGTCGGCCCATCCGTGTCTCCCTTCCGGCCCTACCGCGGTCACATCATGGTCCACCCCAACAATCTCATCGCCTTCGAATTTATCGTGCACACCTGGATCCCCGAATGGGGAGAACGACTAGCCATCAATTTCGAGGATAATGCCCTCGTTACAGAAAGAGGAATCGAAGCGCTCTATCCAAGGAATGAAAAGATGATCCTCGTTCGCTGATAACACGATCAGCAATTATTTCCCCGAATATGATGCGACTCTTGTTGGTGACGGCCAATAATTCTATTTTGGACCGAATCGATTGATTTAAACAGAATTCAAGTTCAAATTAAAGCCCGCTCATAATACCTTGAAGTTTTTCCTGGGCCTTCTTGACTTCCGGATCATCTGCATATTCTTGAATTTTTATCATCGCGGTTCCGAATTTCCCCCAAAGCTCTTTCATTTTATTTCCGACTTCACCAAGTTCTTCCGGTATGCTTTGGCTTTCTTTCAATTCAGGGTATTTTTCTTCCAGTTTCCTCATTTCAGGGGCGATTTTTTCCATCTCGTTAGCGAATGCTGTCAAGGCCGCAGCAATATCTTTAGCGTTATCTGCCGTATCCATCTTCCCGAGAAAATCTTCCAGCGCCTTGTTGCTTTCTGCGACTGCCTTTTTGGCATCGGCATATTTTCCACCACCACAAGCGATCGTCCCGAAAATAAATACGGCAATGCACATGATGAGAATCCATTGTGTTGTTTTCATTCGTCCTCCTTTTTGTGCAAATCCTAATACAAAAAGGTATCTATGTACACAAATATTTTAGTGATTAAAGAGGACAGCTCTTTTTTCGTTGGGAAGATTTTTCTCTGAAGGATTTTTTTATTGACAATCCTTTTTTCGTTTTATGAAATCCTGAACAAGCAGAATATCTGTTATCAGAATAAGGAGGACTTCATGAAATCCGGGATCGCTTTTGTCTCGCGCTCTCTCTTTATTTTTCTGATTTTGGGCATGCATGTTTTCAATGCGCAGGATGGTCATGGCAGAGGAGCGCCGATCAATCCCAAGTTTCTGCGCTATATGGAAAGGCTCCAGAGGGGGCATTTACCAACACACAAGAGACGGTTACAACCTAGGCCTCGTCCCTTCGCCTGTGGACCTTGTGAGGACGGGAAGTATGGATTTTCCTAATTATTCCTACAGAGATTTCGGCACGAAACCTATGAATGCCGTTGTCGGACGGGAATTCACTTTTAATATCGATAATGACGGAAGTGCACAATTAACCATCAATGGCGATGTTACTCTTTCGGGTTCTGAAGCTCAATATTTTAAGGTAAGCGAGCAGCCCACATCTCCTGTTCCAGCGGGCGGAACCACAACCTTCAAACTGAAGACCAAATCGGATACAGTACCGCCAGTGCCCGTTGGATTCGAGAAGCAATGCACTTTTTCGGTCAATATCGACAACGATGATCCGGATGAGTACTCCTATACCTTCACCATCACGGTGAATTTGAAGAAGACGAGCTAGGACTTAATATTGACGCTTGACTGATTAATATAAACCCAAAAATTCGGTTTACTCCACCACAAACTCGAAGGTCTCCGTCAAAAATGCCTTTTTATAGTAATCCTTGATGGTGAATGTGAAGGTGTAAATCCCTGCGGGGATATCCGTAACCCTGTTCGTGATGTAAAAGGGGATGTCTGGGTTAGGGAAACTTTTGTTGTAGTTGACCCAATCGTTCCGCTCAAAAACCACTTCCCCTTTTTCATTGGTTATTTTGGCGTCCTCGGACAGCCAAATCTTGAACTCCCCGCTCTCTTTTAAGATTCGATACCCCGCCGGCTCTATGTACACAAGAAGAGGGGTGCCCTTTTTGAGCGTATTCCCACCGATACTCGTATAATCCCTGAAGCCATTGATTCGACTGCACAGGGTGATCTCTCTTATGCGGAGGTCTTGGTTGCTTTTGATGAGCATGATCGCTTCTGAGAGTAAATCTACGGTCTTTTCCCAATCCCCTTGTTTCAGATGATCAAGAGCCATTTGAATGGCTTTTTCAATCTCCTCTTCTTGAAGGGTAAAGATCTTACTGTGTGCTGTGAAATCTCCTCTCGGTCTAGCTTCGATCAAGAACACTTGTGTGGAAAGCAGCGCTGCCGTGATGATAAAAATCATAAAGCTTTTTTTCATGAATGGCCTCCCCATTAATTTTCCTGAAGTATTTTTTCTCATTTTAGAATGGCCTAGGCATAAAAGCAATGGAAATGAGTCTCGGGTCTAACGATTCGTATATAATCTCTGTTTTTCGGAACAAATTTCTTGACATCTCCAGGCATTTGTTCCATAATTCGGAAGTAATAATCTCGTGGAGTGAAAAATGAAGCTTTTATCCCGGTCTGAAGAAATGGTTTTGCTGGCCGTGTGGTTTCTGCGTGAGGAGGCCTATTGCGTTCCTATACGCGAGCATCTCATGAAAGTGACGCGAAAGAAGTGGTCCTTCGGTTCTGTTTACGACCCCTTGGACCGCCTCGAGAGGAAAAAACTCCTGGACTCGTCTCTTAGCGAGCCGACAAAGGAGCGTGGAGGCCGCAGCAAACGTATTTACCGGCTGACAAAGAGGGGAGAGAAGGCTTTGCGCGAGATCAGAAGCATTCAGGAAACAATGTGGGCGGGGATCCCGGATATCCATCCGGATACAGAAGAATTATAGTCATGGATCCCAAACATTCCCAACAGCCACCCAAGCTCGCCGAATGGATTCTCAAAAGGATCCATCGAGACAACGGAGATTTCACACATCTCGGCGATTTCAGGGAGATTCACAGCCAATTGATCCGTACGCGTGGCCGCTTATCGGCCTGGACTTGGTACCTGTTCCAGGTTTGCAGGTCTATCCCCGGCTTTCTGAAGAATAAAATCTACTGGAGTGTCGCCATGTTTCGGAACTATTTGGTCATTTCAATCAGGAACATCATAAGGAACACGTGGTTTTCTGTGATCAAAATTGCCGGCCTCTCCGTAGGAATGGCAGCATTCCTCCTCATTCTATTTTATGTGCAATTCGAGTTGAGCTTTGAACGTTTCCACGAAAAGGCAGACAGAATTCATATTTTTTTGACCCGGGACATAGAAAACAGGAAGGATATGATCGAGTATTTCGCCGGCTCCCCCGAACCTCTAGCGGCAGCCTTGATCAATGATATCCCTGAAGTTGTCAATGCCACCCGGATCATGAAGCCCTGGACCCCTAAAGCTGTGCTGCAGTACGGAGAAAAAAGATTTTTTGAGCAAGGCATCTACGCGGATCATAACTTTTTTGCTGTATTCACTTTTCCACTTATAAAAGGGGATCCTCAAAAAGCCCTCGTTGAGCCCAACACCATTGTTATTTCAGGAAAGGTTGCTCAAAAGTTATTTGGTAAAGAAGATCCCATGGGAAAAACCATAGTCTATAGAGAGAGAGCATCAACGTATGAGCTTAAAGTCAGTGGTGTTGCAGAGCCGGTCCCGGCGAACTCTCATCTGCAGCCTGATTATTTCATTTCCGTGGAAACACTGGTTCAAGACACAAGTAAAAAGTGGATGATCAATGTCTGGAATGTTGGAAACTTCACGACCTTTGTCGAATTAGCGGACCATGTATCTCCAGCTGTGGTTGAGAAAAAAATACTCGCTCAAACCGCCCGGCGGACTGGCGCAAAGCCCGAGGACCTTAAGAACTTTGAGGTCTCTCTGCAGCCCATCAAGGATATTCATTTACGTTCGCGGATAAGAGACCAGGAGTCATCCAAGATGGAAATCCGCTATATCTATCTCTTCATGTCGATCGCACTGGTCATTCTGCTTATTGCGTGCATCAATTACATGAACTTAACCACAGCTCGTTCAGCCACGCGCGCAAGGGAGATAGGAATCAGAAAAGTCGTGGGCGCTAACCGAAAACAGCTCTTCAAACAGTTTGTTGGTGAATCCTGTTTCATCACCCTGATATCAATGGGAATTGCCTTACTCTTGATTCATGTCCTGCTACCTTGGTTCCGGTCTCTAATAGGCGTAGATCTACCCATTCATTCTTTCCAAAGCATTTCCTTTCTGATTTCTGTCGGTGCCACCTGGCTCTTCATCAGTTTGTTCGCTGGGAGCTATCCAGCGCTAGTTCTGTCTGCGACCAAGCCTATCGTTGCGTTCAGAGAGTTTGTGACCTCCGGAAAGAAAGAGTCGGCTTTTCGGAATCTCCTGGTTATCGTCCAGTTTACAGCATCTGTGGTCTTGATTGTGGGAACGATCGTGATTTTCAGACAGATGAATCATGTGAAAAACAGACGTCTAGGATATGACCGTGAACATGTCATTGTAATTCTCACTCATGAAAAGGAAACTGGCCTAAAAGCCCAGGCCATTAAGAATGAATTACTCCAGTACCCTGAAGTCTTAGGTGTTACTGTATCGGGCGCCCTCCCATTGGATGTCAGGAGTCGCTTCATCAATCAACAATTTGAGGGCAAAGACGGCCAGACTGTGAGGATGGATATTCGTTTCGATTATGTGGATTATGATTTTCTGGATGTCTTCAAGATCGAGATGGCACAAGGAAGGAATTTTTCCAGAGATTTCAGTGAGGACGAGTCATCCGTTATAGTCAATGAAACCGCAGTCAAACAGTTGGGCTGGACAAAACCCATCGGCAAGAAACTGCCAGGCCGGGATGAGTATCATGTTATCGGGGTTGTGAAGGACTTTTACTTTGCCTCTCTGCATCAGAAGATCGAACCTATGATGTTTTTGCTTGGAGAAGGGGCCAGGATAGCAGTCAGGATCATGCCCGGGAATGTCCAGAACAGGATTGCCCTCTTGAAACGTGTTTTTGAAAGCAACACCCAAACGCAGCCCTTTGATTACTTTTTCCTGGATGACCGCTTCAATCAGATCTACCAGAAGGATCAAAGGACCGGAGAGATTTTCGGGTACTTTTCTCTGCTCGCCATATTTATCGCCTGTTTAGGGTTGCTGGGATTAGCCTCTTATACCGTGGAGAGGCGGACAAAGGAGATCGGCATCCGTCGGGTGCTGGGGGCTTCAGCCTACCGGATCGTGGCTCTTCTGGGCAAAGAGTATGTCCGTTTGGTTATTATCGCCAATATCATTGCATGGCCGGTCGCCTTTTTCGCCATGAAAAAGTGGCTCCAGAACTTTGCCTATCGTATCGATTTAAGCGTTTGGATGTTTATTTTGGCCGCCGCTGCAGCGCTAGTCATCGCCTTTGTCACGGTAAGCTATCAGACCTTTAAAGCCGCCCTGGCTAATCCCGCCGACACCCTTCGTTATGAATAAAGCAGTGAACATGCATCAATAGTCTTTCTTAGAATCGATTGATTTTTAAAACTGAGGCACTGTAATTAGAATCTCAAAACTTCAGGACCTTGGATAAACAAAAATCGCGCAACATTGGTTTCAGTATAGAACTTTATCCTCACCCAGTGCTTGGATCCTTTTATCGAGCCAGTCGATGATTAAGTCCCTCCGTATAAGCACGCATTCGATTTCCTTATCCGTTAGATAATCCCCGACAACATCTCTTATAACCTGATGAGTCATAACTTTCAATTTTTCGTATAGAGACCGAGGGATCTCTTTCATCAACCGTGGTCCCTCTCGAAAACCTTCATCATAAATCAGATCTTTGGTGAATTTTTTTGATGTGCGAAAACTTCTGGAGTGGTCGATAAGGATCAATCGCCAGTCTTGCATTATGAGAAAATTTTGTTGATGCCGGTCGTCGTTGGCGATTAGGTTATCGAACGTCCGGTGTAAATAAAGAGCCCTGTTCCAGTCGAAGACTTTGTGTGAGGGAACCTTTATTTTTTTTGATTCTTTTATCTCGAGATCCATCCATGCATCGACAAACAATTGACATGACCCACGATCACCTCGAAATCTTTTTTCTACGGTTGGTGAGACCATATAGAGCTTGAGATGCTTGCTCAGGCGATAGGCCGCAATTTCCCATTTCCATCCTTCTAAGGCTCCCTTTTGACGGCCCTCCGGATTTTTCCACATGCCCTGCTTTGTGATCCCATCCTTTTCCAGAGTAAGGACCCATGGATCGGTTACTGCCCGAGTTTCTACCCAAGGTCTTGAGCTTACGATCTTTGCATTTGCGAGGAATTCTTCCCATTTTTCAAATTCTGCGATCTCCTCCTTTGTGAACTGTGCCATGGAGAACACGCTGAACATCATCATGCACAGCACAAAACAAAAAATTCTTCTCTTCATTTTCCCCCCTTTTGTCAGTTTTTTTAAAGCAAGGGCATCGAACGGGAAAACTTTCTTATATACAATGCCGGCTTATTTACATTACCGGTTGAAAAAGCACCCTAATCGTCATTCTGAGACAACGACCTCATAGCCTTCTCGGATGGGGGGGGATTTGAAGAAAGGCATGAACTTGATGATCTGCTCTTGAAAAAATGCACTGTGTTCTGTCTCCAGCATATCCTCTTCGCTTTCCCAGATCGTGATCGGAATGCATGTGCCAGACTCTCTATCGGCCAGGAAGTAACAATCTAGATAACCTTTTTGATTCTTGCAGAGTGGTATGACGCTTTCCTCGAATATTTTCTTAGCCTGATCTATGCAATCGATCTTAAGATGCATCCTCAAAACACGTGCATATTGTGTTGCCATCGGTTTCCCCTTTAAAGACTCAATAAAAGATTAGCAAGTTCTAGAAAAAGAGTCAAAGGATTTTGATCAAGACAACAGCGTGGACCTCCGATCAAAACAGAGGCGATGGGGATTGATAAACTCCAGGACAGGTCTGCCTTTTACTTCAAACTCGTGGGAGCAGAGTGCTCGAAATTTCTGAATATTCACTCTTGTCCTGACATTGATCTTGCCTCATAATCACTTTTAGGTAACGATGGAGGGGTGAATCTCCTTCTGATGATGGGCCCTCTCCAGATGGCGCTCGATCAGGATGCGGGCCAAGCAGATCTGCAGTGTGAATTTGGAAACCTCTAAATCGAGAAAAAAGTGTCGCGAGAGTTAAAACGCATTTCGAGAAATACTGATTATTAGTAGGACAATCAAAGAGGGTGGCCAAAGAGCTCTTGCAAAAAATTGTGAAATGGAACACAAAGAGGCAGCCCTTCCCTCGAATGTGTGATGGAGAACTGAGAGATGGAAAGGGCTGCTGTTTAAGCTCTTCATTCATTCTGACTCATAGAGATGGAAAAAGGTTGATAAAAAGATGTGCAACGTCTAAATTACCTTGTTCGTATCTGTGAAATTTTTGTGGGATCGGGAACAGGAAGCCAAAACTGACGTATCCTGATAGGATAATATTTACGGAAGGAGAACGAGACATGAATACTCGGGAAATTAGATTGAGCGCTTTGGCAAAAATGATCGACCACTCTCTACTCCATCCGACATTTACGGATCGAGATATAAGCGACGGTTGTGAGATTGCCCACAAATATAAAGTGGCCACTGTTTGTGTCAAACCTTATTCGGTGGGGCAAGCTCGAAAATTGCTTGATTTGAGTGCTGTGGGAATTTGTGCTGTCGTGGCCTTTCCCCATGGGAATGGCTGTTCAGATATCAAGATCGAGGAAGCTGTCCGAGCGGTATCAGAGGGAGCGAGCGAGGTCGACATGGTTGTCAACATCGGAAAGGTTCTGGGCAAAGACTGGATGTATGTGTCGGATGAAATCGAGGAGATCAATAACGCTGTCGTCTCACGTAAGGCTATTCTGAAGGTCATATTCGAGAACGATTTTCTTCGAGACGAACACATTATTCAACTTTGCCGGATTTGTGGGAAGCACAGGGTTGCCTTTGTCAAGACCTCGACTGGGTATGGTTTTGTTAAACAAAAGAACGGGCTCTATTCATACAAGGGAGCTACAGAGCACCACCTGATGCTTATGAGAGAACATTGTCCCAATTATGTACAAGTCAAAGCTGCTGGAGGAATCCGATCTCTGGATGCCCTCTTGCGGATGCGTGACTTGGGAGTGACTCGGATCGGCGCCACAGCCACAGCAACCATACTCGAAGAGGCACTCAATCGTGGATATGTCAACGACCTATGAGACTTTGCCCCTCTTGATTCGACTAAATTCGGTGGGAACTTTTTTTGAGTTTAGACGTAAAATTAAGTGGATGGAGATAGAAAAATGAAAAAAGCGACATGGGTTGTTTTTCTGGTCTGCATCATTTTTTGTGCTCCTGGTTTTTCTCAGAGCAGGGGGTTCGGTCTGGGAATCATATTGGGAGAGCCGACAGGGATAAACTTCAAACATTGGACCGGAGGGAAAACGGCGCTCGTCGGTGCAGCCGCCTGGGCCTTCGGACGGGAAGACTCCTTCCACTTACACCTGGACTGGACTTTTCACAATTTTCGGTTGATCAAAGCGGAAAGGCATGTTCTCCCTTTCTACTATGGATTCGGATTCAGGTATAAAGACGAACACCGGGATAGATTTGGCATTCGGTTTCCATTAGGTATCATCTACATGTTCGATGATGCACCCGTGGATATTTTTTTAGAGATCGTTCCGATATTCGATCTGGCACCCAAAACAGAGGTCTCGCTAAACGGAGGGATCGGGGCAAGATACTATTTTTAAGCGGGATTATTTTGGGGGTTATTTAAGGAGTTCCGGTTTTCTCCTTGGCGACTTTCTTCAATTTGTCATTAGCCATGATCCCCACATCCACTCTCCGGTTCAATGCTCGTCCCTCTGCTGTTTCGTTAGGTGCGACGGGTTGGGCTTCTCCGTAACCCATCACGGTAAAACGCGTGGGATCGACTTTCTGCATAGCAAGCCAATTGGAAACGGATTCGGACCTTCGTTTCGAGAGAGCGAGGTTATGTTCTTCGGAACCTGTTGAATCTGTATGCCCTTCGATCAGGATATTCGTGTCTGCGTACTTGTTGAGGATCACTGCCAGTTCGGCCAACTCGTTTTTGCTGTGTTGCTTTAAAACGGCTTTGTCAACATCGAAGAGGATTCCCGAGTCGAAGGTGATCTTTATGCCTTCGCCGATCCTTTCGACTTTCGCTCCTTCGATATCTCGTTCGATCTCTGCCGCCTGTTTGTCCATGTAGTTGCCGATATAGTAGCCCGCAGCGCCGCCGATAGCTGCACCGATAATTGCTCCGGCGATGGTGCTTCCTGCGGCTTTTCCGATCACACCTCCCAAGACCGCTCCGCCGGCACCGCCTATAGCGGCTCCCTTTTCTTTTTTGCCCCATGAAGCACAATGTGTGCCGGCAATAATAAAGCAAACTACGAACAGAATGACCAAATATTTTTTCATGATCCTTTCCCCTTTAAACAGTTTTGGAATTTCATCGATACTCTTGGGACTATTATAATCTAAAGATTTGTAAATTTGAATCAATGAGGCTAACACATATAAATTCCGAAAACCTGGAGGATGCGAATTTTTGCTGTTTTGATGGGTGATAATCGGGAATCATTCATCACATATATAGGGAGTTTCCCTGCAAGCTCGGAGCTTGATGGCTCAACTAATTCTCGACTTTTATATAGCTCGATAGACTAAATTATTGATTCATATATCAATGGATCCGTAAATGGATTGAACTTTCCGGCATTATCATTTTGGTGAGGAAAAGAGTTTGACAATGTCAAGTTTTCATTATAAAAAGAACGAAAACAAATTAAGATTGGGGGAGTCCAATGTCTGAAATCTGCCCAATATTGATGATTGCGGTCAAAGAGTCCGGATTTATATCGGACCTGGAAGAAAAACAGGCGAGATGTCTTAGGGAAGACTGTGCGTGGTTTGTTTCCTTCGAAGATGATGGAAAGGAGGAGTGTGCTATCAAGTCCCTTGCAGAATCACTTCATTCTGCCAAATCTAAGGCGAATCCAGACTAGCCGAAGATAATAGTCCTTTTTTCCTTTAGTCCCTCAGGGGATATCGCTGCTTAATTCCTCAATTGAGCTATAAACTCAATTTTTTCACGATGGGTGCGACTAAACCTACGCCTTATCATGGATAATCGAATTTTAGGCGCGAGCCAGGGTTCTGTCGATCCCAAACGCAATCGACTCATTCACAAGGACCTCAACCGGGCGTTTGAGACTCTCAAGGAGGGGAATTATGCGCTGGTACGTTCCTTCACGGAGACAACCCTCCTCAACAAAATGTGCCGCATTATCGTCGACTTGGGTGGATATCCCTTTGTATGGGTCGGATTCGGTGAGAACGACCTCCACAAAAAGGTGCGCCCGGTCGTTTATGCGGGAGATGAGAAAGATTATCTCGATTCGATCGAGTTGACCTGGTCACAATTCAAGAAACATAAGGATCCCTCGGGAACAGCTATCCAGACAGGCAAGGTTCATATCGAAAAAAACCTGGCGAAAAAAAATGGTTACGTGCCATGGAAAATGGAAGCGACCAAACGGGGATTCTTATCTTCTGTCGCTTTCCCTCTGATCAAGGATGATCAGACTTTCGGTGCGATCAATATTTTTTCTGAAAATCCAGAGGGTTTCGGAAAAGGGGAGCTTGTGCTTTTGTCTGCCCTGGCAGAGGATCTATCGTACGGAATCGCATCCATCCGCACACGGGAGAAAAAGAAAACGGTCGAGGAAGAGCTCAAGCAAAGCAGGGAAAGGCTGCAAAGAACGATCGAAATTACCATCCAGGCGCTTGCTACCACGATAGAGATGCGTGATCCCTACACGGCCGGACACCAACGACGTGTTGCCGAACTGGCATCAGCCATTGCAGAAGAAATGGGTCTCATTAGAGAAAAGGTCGAGAACATCAATATCGCAGGAATGATTCACGATATCGGTAAGATTTATATTCCAGTTGAGATCTTGACAAGACCAGGCAGGTTGAGCGAGTACGAAATCAACATCATCAAAGCACATCCACAGTATGGTCGTGACATCATGACCGAGACAGAAGTCCCCGAACCTGTCGCAGAGATCGTGCACCAGCATCATGAAAGATTGAACGGCTCCGGCTATCCGGAGGGCAAGAAGAGCGAAGAGATTCTTCTGGAATCGAAAATATTGAGCGTTGCAGATGTCGTGGAGGCAATGTCCTCCCACCGCCCCTACAGGCCTGCTTTGGGTATAGATGTGGCTTTGGATGAGATAAAGAATCATAGAGGGATCTATTATGATCCTGAAGTGACAGATGCCTGTTTAAGGCTTTTCGAAAAGAAAGGCTATGAGCTGAGTTTGGAGAGTCAGTCGACTTTTCATCACTGATCCCCCTGTCGGCTGGATTATTCACAGAATTGGCCGTCGCTTCGATTTGTAGACCATTTAGATTTGATTGAACCAAGCAAAGAGCGAAATTCCAAATACCCATCTGTTTTCGGAAGGCTTCTCTTCAGTAAAATAATCAGTGGCCTCCCCACCCACAAAGATCCTGACTTTGACCTCGCTCCCGAATTCTCCGAAGAGAGTGACGCTCCCATCGCAGGTATCTGCATTCAATCTGGTTTTGGCGTTGACGCCAAAGTTCAAAGGTCTGCCGATGGTGTTGAAGCCGATATTTGCGTTCAAATCATACGAGCGTGAGAAGTTAAGACCTCCAAGGAGGGTGACCCTGAACTTCTTATCGAGTTTTTCGAAGAAGGGCTGATTTTTAAGACCGATACCCATTCCAAGATTCGACGTGAATGTTTGGTCGACATCTACCGGCATGGTCACGTCGTAAAGACAGTATGCCACGGCCAATAAATGGGGGCTTATTTTTCGCTCATACTGGAGAGCTAGGGGATATTCGATGGTCTCAGGCCTGAATACATGGAAAAATGCGTCATCTCGAAGGATGGGGATACGGCTGCTCAAAGAAAGCTGGAGCCTTCGGTCCCTTCCCTTGAAAAATTCCAGGTCGACAGCAAGTCTGGACTCCATTTTATGACGGTCGTAGGAGGGATAAAATCCGGTGTAAAGCTCAAGCTTGCGGATGATACTAGCTGCATCTTTATTAGAGCTGAATCGTATTCCCAGATAAGTCGTGTTGGTATATTCATAGTGTCGGGTGTTTCTCACGAACAGGTCCAGATTTTCGTTCAGCGAGATGAATAATTCTAAGTCATGTAAGATTTTTGTGAAATTGATCAGTTTAAACTCTGCATCGACGCCGAATTCCGTCTGGAGGATACTTGGATATTTATAGCTGAAAACAAGCAAGTTGTCATACCACTCATAACCTCCGATGTAGAAGCCCCCTCCGAATCCCAATCTCATGTCGTTTGTCCGGTACCAAAGCTTTGCCAAAAGTTCATTCGCATCAAATATCGTTCGGTAACTGCGTGATGTGATATGGCGGCAAAAATGGTTCAAGCTGAACTCAAAATCGAGCAAGTTTGTAAGGCCGTATATCCACCCGGCTTTGATCCAGAAATCGATCTCTCCTTTGAGCTGGCTGTTGATGCGTTGGTAATAGTTGACTTCGGTGAATAGGGTGCTCCGTTGGATAGGGAATTCGAACCGGAGATAGGGACGAAAAAATCGCCGTTCGTTGGAGTCTGCTCCGATCTCTATATTGGCGTGTGCATGTGGCTTATCGTGTTTTGGGGGATCTGCCTCGGCAAAACCTATCAGGGAATAAAAAATAATGAAGATAATGAGTATTGATCTCGAGATGAACATGTTTTCACCGAAACAATTGATTATAACGGTTTACATTCTCCGATTCAAAAAAGGGGGCGGTCCTATTTTTCTAGGATTGTATAAAAAATAGAACCGCCCCCCTTTCTTTTATGCTATTGTGTTCTCTGAAGATTGTGCCGTCGAATCTTATGGACCCCTTAGAAACTCTTTACAGAGAAAATCTCGAAATGAAGACACAGTGGATGATCCCTCTGCTCGACGGGATTGGCATGTCCAATCAATGCAATAAGATCGTGCCGTCACCAATCAGCGACGGCTTTAGAAATCGTGCGAAATTCCGAGTCTTTCTTGAAAGAGACAGGATAAGAGTCAAAGGAACAAGTCCTATAGGCGGCCCTGTATCTTTCGAGAAGTCGCTCTGGATCCTTCCCGATTGGAGCAGGCAAGTTGTGAGGCAAGTGATCGCATTTATCCAGAAGAATCGCCGAGATTTTGTGGCCGATGGCTTCGAGATCCAATTGACCCATGGGAGCAAAAATATTCATATAACTTTTTCTGTGGCCAGGTCGATCGTGGAACTTTATGATGGTTTTGCAGGGCAATTGCTAAGGGAAATCCCTGAGATCACCGGCGTGGCTATCCCTTCACAAAAACTTGAAGTCGGTGACACTTTTCTGGTTCATTCGATCGCGGATAAAGATTTCCACGCCCATTATGCGTCCTTTTTTCAATCCAACCTCCACCTCACTTCCGAACTCGTGAAACATGTGGGTCAGATGAGGACAGCGATGGCTACGAACCAAATTTTCGATCTCTTCTGCGGTGTGGGATTGATGTCTCTGTCGGCAGGTGATAAACGCATCAATATTTTAGGGGCCGACACGAATAAAATGGCCATTGAAAGTG
>JASFEP010000017.1:0-23461 GCA_050124775.1 Candidatus Aminicenantota bacterium | reverse complement strand
GGAGTTCACTGATGGTTCGCAGCTCTTTAAAAAAATCGAACGGCTGATTTAACAATACCAGCATATCGATATCACTTGAGATATCTGCCTGATCGCGTGCTATGGAACCGTATAGCACCAACCCCTTAAATCGTTCTTTATAATGCTCCTGGAGGACAATTTTACATTTTTGTACGATGGCATTCATAGGAATTTTATTTTATCATTTTTGTAACAGCACAGCCAATATTTCCTAATCTCTTGCATTTCATAAAACCTGGAATCTATTTCCTTTACTAACCTGAACTATTCATAAAAAATGCCGATACCATATTTAACAAAAGATATATCAATCATTACCGTAATTCTAGCCATAAATCACAATGAAATTTCCGTTTTCGTTGTATTTTCTATTAATAATCGGCATTATTTACCTTACAGGCGAGTCGATCTTACCGTATCTGCTTTGTTGCAAAGGATTTGCGGTAGACGACTACAGCTGCATCCTTTGCGCCTCCCATCTACGGCAACCTCGACTCGTGAATAATCCAGGCTAAGTTAAGGAATTTATTGTTTTCTTTGAGGCAGGTTCATCTTGCGCAGCAGGTCCTGGAAGCGTGAGTCAGAGCGCAGGGCCTCGAACTCTATATATGCATCAAGATAGGGCATCTGCGGATTGCGCTCTTCCAGGCTTCTTTCAAGCCATTCGAAAGCTTGGTCATTTTCCCCGGCCATCGCATACAGCACTGCAACGTCAATAGAGTTCACATATATCTTGTGAGCGCGCGCTGCCAGTAGATCCGCCGCGTGCTTCATGGCACTCTGATAGCCCGATATCGCATACTCCTGCGTCAGGGCCTCTTCGACATCATGATCCCCGATGGAGGAGTAGCTAGCTTTCATTTCTGCCAGAGATTCTTCATACATGCCCTTACGCATGAGCGATATTGAGAGCATCGAGTGCAGCATCGGATTTTGTGGAGATGTTCCGAGCAGCTTGCGCACTTCTTCGATGACCTCATCATCCCGGCCTGCCGACTGCAACATCCATGCATGATGGAGCTGGACCACCTCGTTGAGAGGGTCTAATTGCAGGGCTCTCTCCATCTGCGCCATCGCTTCCTCCGGGCGTTTCATGACCCAAAGGAAATGCGCGTAAACGGAGTCCCCTTGATTGGGATTGATTTCGATAGCCCTTTTCCACTCTATTTCCGCACCGGCCCAATCCCATTCATAAAGGAAGTTAACCCAAGCCAACGCCGTATGCGCATCCGGGAGTGTACTATCCAACTCCATGGCCCTCAGAACGGCCGCCTTTGCCTTCGGCCCCCCCTCATGAGGCACTGTATACCCCAACTGGTTGCGAAACAGCCAGTTTTCGGCCACAGCCAAATGGGCCTCGGCGTAATTTGGGTCTTTCTCAAGAGCCAGGTTGAAGTACTCGAGCGCAATGTCGAAACCCTGTGGCGTCCATAGCTCCGCCTTCTGCCTGCCTATGAGGAGAGCGTCGTATGCTTCGGGATTGACCTGGCGGATGTCGCTAAAACGGGTTGCTTCTTCAGCGGTCAATTTGACCTGAATATTATCGGCAATGGCGCGTGCCATTTCGCCGTACATCACCAGAACGTCAGACATGGGCCTTTCATATGTCTGCCCCCACAGATTCTGCTCCTCAGGAAGGGCGTCTATCAACCGCACTTGAATACGGACTCTGTCGCCTGCCTGTTGCACGGACCCTTCTACCACAGCATCCACATTCAACTCCTGTGCGATCTCTGATAGGGTTTTATCTGTTTCTTTGAATTTCATGACTGACGTTCGGGAAATAACCCGCCGAAGCCCGCTGATCTGGCCCAACTGACCGATCAATTCCTCGGTCGCAACATCTACAAAGATCTCCTTCTCTGTATCGCCTGTCAGGTTCTCGAGAGGCAGGACTGCAATGGAATCGATGGTCTCTGGAGATCCCTTGAGAAGAATCAATCCTAAAACAGCCAGGATGATGACCAAACCTGTTGCACCTGCATAAAGGATGGCCCTTTTTCTCCTGCGCAGCTTGGCTTTTCTCAGCCTCATCTTGATCTCTTCGGGAACGATACCGGCTGAAATGGATTTCAGGTCATCCAACAGCTCATCGACCTGTTGATATCTTTTGTCCAGATCCTTCTCCAATGCTTTGTTCACGACCTGCTCTATGGACACGGGAATCTCAGCTCTGACCTCAGTGATAGGCCTAGGCTTATCCTTCCTGATGGCATACACAACGGCCTGCTCATGGTCACCTTTAAAGGGAAGCTCACCAGTGAGCATCTCATAGAGGACCACGCCGAAGGACCAGATGTCTGCCCGGTGGTCGACCTCTTTGCCCTGAGCTTGCTCGGGAGACATGTAGGCGACCGTTCCCATGGTCGATCCGTTTTTGGTCAGCAGGGTGCTTCCTGTTACCCTAGCCAATCCGAAATCCATGATCTTCGCCTGGTCTCTCTCTGTCACCATGATGTTGCCGCACTTTATGTCCCGGTGTACGATTCCTTTCTTGTGGGCTTCACTCAGTCCTTCAGCGACCTGCCCAGCAATCCCAAGGGCTTCCTCGAACTTCAGCGGTCCAGATTCGATCTTTTTTTTCAGGCTCAAGCCTTCGATGTAGGCCATGGAAATAAAGGATGTCTCATCAACCTGGTCGAATTCATAGACCGTGCAGATATTGGGATGGTCCAATCCGGCGGCCGATTGCGCCTCACGCATGAACCGTTCGTGAACTTCTGGGATATGAGTGAGCTCCGGCGGAAGGAACTTGAGGGCGACGGTCCGTTTCAGCTTAATGTCTTCGGCTTTGTAGACCACCCCCATCCCTCCTCGGCCCAGTTCTTCGATGATTGTGTATCTTTCTGCAAAAGTACTTCCTTTTTGCAGGCTTTCTTTTGGGGTAATCAGAGTCTTTGTTAGCTCGATTCCTTCGGGTGATTCTAAAGATATGCCGCATTTGCTGCAGTAAAGGGAATCCTCAGGGTTCTTTTGCTGGCACTTAGGGCAAGTTACTCCCATTTTCCCTCTTTTTCAGGCGATTTTATTTAGAAGAAAGAATATCAATTCTCTAGAGAGGAGTCAATGAGGTGGGTTCTATGTGATGAGCTGTTTTGGAATTTTTTTCTTCATCGGACTTAAGGTTTGAGATTTTATCAACATAGTAATCGTCTGGAATACTGCAATAGACATGCATTTCGGCCGATTAATAACTATTTAAAGCTTGCAATGCACTACAATTACATTATAAAATAATTATGAAAAACGTACGGTTTGACTGGAACAGAAACAAGAATAAAACGAATTTCAAGAATCATGGAGTTCCATTCGATGAAGCCAAAACTGTTTTTTATGATGAAAACGCCCTCGAGTTTTATGACCAAGATCATTCTTTAGGGGAGGATCGTTATTTGATGATTGGATTAAGTTCAAGATTAAGGTTATTGCTTGTGAATTACATAATCTGTGAAGAAAAAGATGAAGCTGTCATAAGAATAATATCTTCCCGCAAGCCGACAAAAAAAGAACGAATGAATTATTTTGAGAGATTAAAATGAAAAAAGAATATGATCTCAAAGGGATGAAAAGCAGAAAAAATCCTTATGCTAATCGATTAAAAAAGCAGATTACGATCCGTTTGGATGAAACCACTATAGAATATTTCAAAGATCTTGCTCTAGAAACGGGATTCTCATACCAGGCGCTCATTAATCTCTATTTAAGGGACTGTGCAAAGAATCACAAAAAGATCAAAGTCGAATGGATCGAACCCAGTTATTGATCCAAGGCATGTATTCTTATTTTCCCACCGGAAAATTCATCTTGCGCAGCAATTCCTGGTAACGCGGTTCGTCACCCAGAAGATCGGCGAAAATGGGTTCTTCCATATAGGGCATGTTGGGATCTCCGATCTCAAACCCTTTCTCCAGCCATTCCAGGGCTTGTTCCGTTTCTCCGGCAGCGGCATAAGGAAAGCCGATGAAGCAGGGACCGACATAGACCTGCTGTGAGATTGCGGCCAGGGTTTCCGCTGCGGCGAGCATCGCCCCAGGGTAGCCGCCCGTTTCATATCCGCTCGACATGGCCTCGACGACCGGCGTCAGCTCCAAGGCTGCATAAAACGCTTTCGCCCCATCCAGCGCCTCATCATACTGCCTCTTCGAGTGGAACACTTCCCAGAGAACAGCAAGTGACTGTATATTATTGGGAGATGTCCTGAGCACGTTGCGGCACTGAGCGATGGCCTCGTCATATCTTCTCAGTAATAACAAAGTATTGGCATACATACTCATGATCAGCGAATTGAGGGGGTCCAATTCCAAGGCTAACGCTCCCTGGGCTGCGGCTTCCTCGTTACGCTTTAAATAACACAACAGATGCGAGTAATACGCCCGGCCAATTGCATAATTGGGATTGAGCCCGATGAGACGAAGGAATGAGGCCTCCCCGCCTTCCCAGTCCCACTCCCACCAGGTTTTCATCCCTGCCATGGCGAAATGAGTTTCTGCCAGGGTGTTGTCCAATTCCAGGGCTTTGAGGAGGTAGGGTTTCGCTTCCGGAAGGATCTCGCCGGCGGGAACCAGTCCAATCTGCCCACGTGTGATCAGGGCAAAAAACATCCCTGCGTGGGCCAGGGCGTAATCCGGATCCTCTTTCAGGGCGGATTCGAAGTACTGTTCGGCTGTTTCCAGATCCGCCGGCGATAGCTTGGACCAGTGGGACCAACCCAAGAGACAGGCCTCGTAGGCCCTGGGATTGACCCGGCGTGCGCCTGCAAAACGTGACATTTCATCATCTGTTAGTTTTACCTGGATCTGATCGGCAATGGTGCGGGCCACTTCGCCATACATCATCAAAACTTCGGTTGCCGGGCGCTCATACCTCTCTGTCCAGAGGCTTCGTTCTTCGGGAAGTGCATCGAAAAGCTGCAGCTTGATGCTTACATTTTTACCTATCTGATAGACCGTCCCCTCCACCAAGGCATCCACGTTCAACTCCTGAGCGATCTCGGGAAGAGATTTGTCCGTATCCTTGTACTGCATAACCGACGTACGGGAAATGACCCGCCTAAGCCCGCTGATCTGTCCCAGATGCCCGATCAGCTCATCGGTCACTCCCTCCACGAAATATTCCTGATCCGGATTCCCCGTCAGATTTTCAAGGGGCAGGACCGCAATGGAGTCGATGGACTCTGCAGGACCTGTGAAAAGAATCAGGGCTAAAACAACCGCTATTATGATTAGACTCGATGCACCCGCATAAAGGATGGACTTCTTTCTTTTTCTCAGCTTTTCTTTTCTTAGCCTTGTCTTGATTTCTTCAGGCACGATCCCTGCGGAAATGGATTTCAGGTCATCCAAGAGTTCATCTATTTTTTGATACCGCTTGTCCGGATCTTTCTCCAAGGCTTTGCTCACGACCTGCTCGATGGAGACGGGAATGTCGGTCTTCAAATTCGTAATTGGCTCGGGTCTATCTTTTAGGATGGAATAAATGACACTTGGCTCTTGATCGCCCTTGAAAGGTAGTTCACCAGTGAGCATCTCATAGAGGACCACGCCGAAGGACCATATGTCTGTCCGGTGGTCCACCTCTTTACCCTGAGCTTGCTCGGGAGACATGTAGGCGACCGTTCCCATGGTCGATCCGTCTTTGGTCAGCAGGGTGCTTCCTGCAACCCTGGCCAGTCCGAAATCCATGACCTTCGCCTGGCCTCTCTCTGTCACCATGACGTTGGCGCTTTTGATGTCCCGGTGAACGATGCCTCTCTTGTGAGCTTCACTCAATCCCTCAGCGACCTGCCCGGCAATCCCAAGGGCTTCCTCGAACTTCAGCGGTCCAGATTCGATCTTTTTTTTCAGGCTCCAGCCTTCGATGTAGGCCATGGAAATAAAGGATGTCTCACCAGCCTGGTCGAATTCATAGACGGTGCAAATGTTGGGATGGTCCAATCCGGCAGCCGCCTGGGCCTCACGCATAAACCTTTCGTGAACTTCGGGGATGTGGGTGAGCTCCGGCGGCAGGAACTTGAGGGCGATAGCCCGTTTGAGCTTGGTGTCTTCGCCCTTGTAGACCACACCCATCCCTCCTCGGCCCAATTCCTCGATGATCGTGTATCTTCCTGCAATAGTGTCGCCCTTTTGCAGACTTTCCTTGGGGGTGATCAGGGTTTTTGTCATCGAGATGCCTTCTCCAGGCTTTAAAGGTCCGCCGCATTTCCCGCAATAAAGGGTATCCTCGGGATTCTCGTGCTGACACTTGGGGCATTTAACTCCCATTTTTCCCTCTTCTCCAGTTGGGATGAATTATCGAAAGGATATCAACTTCAGATACAAGAGTCAATCGAATGAGTTAACCCATGCCGCTAAAGGAATTATCGATTGACCGGTCCCAGGTATTTATCTAGCCACGCCAAAGTTTCCTTGATGAACTCGCGCCGAGGAGGGATATGGTCGGTCTCGTACAATTTCAACTCCTTATGTTCATCCGGAGTTTCCAGGAGATCGAAGAAGGGTTTGGAACATGTCGCGAGAGGGAAAAGGCTGTCGTACTTTCCGTTCAGCATCAGGGTCGGCGTCTTGACCCGGGTGATGTAGTTGATCTGGCTGATCTCGGGACGCCCCATGTCGCACAAACCTCCCGCTACAAGGACGCTGGTCTTGAAGCGCTCTTCTACAGCTAGAATGATCGCTCCAAGTGCAGTGCTGGAACACATCCCGTAATAGGCCAGCTTCTCACCATCGATATCCGGGCGCGTCTCCAGGTAGTCGATGGTCCTCCTGAAATCCTTGATTTGCTCGATGAAGAGCATGGTGTGTTGATGAGTGTGCAACTGGGTGAAATACACGGACGCCAGGGCGTCGTTCCCGCGTTCGAAGGTCCCCTTCCAGACCGGAAAGACCACCGCGCGGCCGTTCTTCACGAAGTGGGAAAGAAAAAGGAAAAATTCGAAGTAGTCTTCGATGCCCTCGCTCGACCTTTCCTGAACGCTGGGATCTGCCGGTCCGTAGACGACCGTTTGGTAAGGAGGCCGGGCGTTTTTGGGAAGAAATAAGTAGGCCAAAACCCGTTCGTCCCCGTAGGCGGCATCGAAGGAGACTTTTTCCCGGATCCAGCCGCCCGGGCTTTCTTCCCGGTACTCCACGTGCGGATTGAGTTCGGTCCTGTCATAAGCGAATTGCTCCTTATAGACCTGGAAAACCGGATCCGGAACCGGATCAGCTATGTAAGGGACGTTTCCGGCGAGATCGCTGAGGGGCCGTAGAGCTTCCTTGGGCATTGTTTCCGGCTCGGGATAGAGAGCGCAGCGGAATCCGTTCTTAGCCGACCGGTCAAAGGGTGGGGACTGACTCTCCCAGTTGAACATGTAGGTGCTGTCGTCCCAGGCGCCGCCCCTGACGAGGCGTCCTTCGGGAGTCTCGTTCCAGCACCACTCGCGGACATTCCCAGCCATATCATAGGCTCCATAGGGCGATATTCCGTTAAGGCTTCCAACCGGAACGGGACCTTTGCCCTGGAAATTGCAGAAAGGGGCTAAGACCGCGAAACCTCCGAGCTGGGGAGCCAGGATCATGGGCGTGAATGCTCCCCTTGCCACATTCCAATGAGCGCTCGTCGGTAGGCTCTTTCCCGCAAATTTCGCATATGACGCCGCCTCGTGCCAGCAAATTCCGGATACCGGATAATCCGCCTGTCCTTCGGGGAAATCCCCTCCATACCATGTCGATGGACCGGGCAGGCCCGTTTGATCCACGAACTCCGCGATCGCCTCCTCCCAGGTCACTTCACGTCCGTCCTTGCGAAACGGGTGGGCCCAGTACTCCCTGGTGTCGTAGCCTCCGGCATCGACGAATTCCTTGAATTGACGATTGGTGACCTCATACTTGTCGATGAAAAACTCCCCGATTTTGCCGGTTGGTGTTTCCGTATCCTCGACCCGGACCATGTCCGGCGGGAGGCTGCCCTCCTTGTCCAGGACTCTACTGAGATTGTTGAGAGCGTTGGTCTGACTGCTCGATGTCGCGACCGACGCCCAGGTCGATGCCGCCGCTAAAACGCTTTCGTAACCCTCCTTCTCGAACTTCCAGCGGAAAATCCCGACCGGCACCCGGGCCTTTTCGATCGGGGTGACGCCCAGATAAATCCATTCGGAGTCGGGCGACGTATATTCCTTCATGTAGACCCGCGCTCCGGAGGGTTCCGTCCGGATATCGACGTTCAGAGCGCACTTCGAGAAAAGCTCGACAAGCTTGGGGTGGTTCCCGAGAACGGCTTCGGCCTGAACGGCCAGGTTGTAAGGCTGGACTAGGTTTCGCCAGACGTCGTTTTCCGCGATCATCCGCTCGACCTCAGGCAAAATCTCATCCCTGGCCCAGCGGATTTTGGCCTGGCGGTTGAAAAACCAGACAGCAGCCAGGGCAATGACAATGGCCGCACATATCGCTGGGATTGCGACCCTCGGCTTTCGGACGCGCCGGAAAAATGTGCGCATATTGAATGCTCCCAATTCCTCTGCCCGGAGGAAATCCTGATATTTCTTCAGGTCTTTGAGCATCTCATCCGTGGATGAATAGCGGGCTTCCGGATTTTTCTTCAAGGCGCGGTTTATGATTTGCTGCAGTTCCGGGGAAAGATCCCGCTTTATTTCCTTGAGCGGTCTCGGTTCCTCATGTACGACGGAATAGAGAACCGATGCCTCTAGGTCTCCTTTAAACGGCAACTCCCCGGAAAGCATCTCATACAGCACCACACCCAATGACCAGATGTCCGTGCGTTGATCGACCTCTTCGCCCCGGGCCTGCTCTGGAGACATGTAAGCCACTGTCCCCAGAGTCGTGCCCTCTCTGGTCAACAAAGTCCCTCCTTTGACCTTTGCCAGACCGAAGTCCATGACCTTCGCCTGTCCCTTCTCCGTGATCATGATGTTGGCGCTTTTGATATCCCTGTGGGTGATCCCTTTCCGATGGGCCTCATCCAATCCTTGGGCGATTTGGATGGCCGTATCCAGGGCTTCTGGCTCTTCTAAAGCCCCTTTCTTGAGTTTTGCCTTCAAAGTCTGTCCCACTATGTATTCCATGGCGATGAATGAGCTTCTCTCTTCGTCATTGATCTCGTGGATGGTGCAGATATTGGGATGAGACAGGCCTGCGGCCGCTTGAGCTTCCAGAACGAACCGAGTTTTGGCATCCTCGTCCTGGATCAATTCCGGAGGCAGGAACTTGAGGGCCACGTGGCGTTTGAGCTTGGTGTCCTCGGCCTTGTAGACGATGCCCATTCCGCCTCTGCCGACCACCTTTTCGATTTTGTACTTACCGGCAAGTTCGGTTCCGGGTTGCAGTTCCTCCATAGGTCTCACGATGGTCCGGGTTTGTGAGATGAGGATTTCATCGGAAGGATGGATCGGAGTCCCGCATTTGCTGCAGAAGCGGGAATCATCCGAGACTTCAGACTGACAGTTGGGGCATGTTATGGGCATTGTTCCCTCTTGCTCATTTGATTTGAATCTAACGAAAGGATATCAATTTCCCGAAGCGGAGTCAATCAATCGGCAGGTTCAATCTTGCGCAACAGTTCCTTATAGCGAGGTTTGTCGTGGAGCATGCTGCCATAATCCCCCCCGCTATATAAGAGAGATTCGGATCTTTCGTTTCATAGTGGTTTACCAGCCAATCGAGGCATTTCTCTATATCCCTGGCAAGGGTGTTTAGCAGATCCACCCAGAAGGGATTCCGTTCGTAGCTGTTCGCTCACAGATTCTCGTCCGGAGCGTCGATGAGCTTGATCGAATGCGGGGTTGGTATCCCACTCGAAATGCCGATCCCTGGATAATCGCATCCGGTACTTGCCGGCGATGAGGGCACCCGGCTCCAAGACGCGAACAAGGATCTCAAGGGTCTTAGTCATGGAGGCCGCTTACGGACCCGCCCTTGCTCCCGCGCCCAGCGGCGGCCCGCAGTTGCCGCAGAACTTCGAGTCGTCCATGTTCTCAGCGTGAGAGCAGGGGCACACGACCATAACGATCTTTTCCTGAATGTGTTTTCCCTATTTTGGAAGCGGTAGGTTCATTTTTTTACAAATGGCAATAAACCTGGGATTCCCGAACAATCGATCGAAATATCGCGCCGGTGTGGCTATATATGTCATCAGCGGGTCGTGCATCTCAAATCCCTTCTCGACCCAATCCATGGCCTTATCAGGTTGGTTCGCCATGATGTACCTTAATGCCATATCTTGAAAGCTAACGTAATTGTCTTCAGCAAACTTCTCCAAGTGTTTCATTATTTCTTCATACGCCGAAACGATTCCGGATTCCCTGTAAATCCTCTCGATCTCTTCAAATGTCTCTTCTTCCATTGGAAAGGGAAGCGCATATCTAACCGCTTCGATAACTTTGTCGTACTCCTTTAACCTGTAAGCTATGAGTTCAATCAAACCATTGATGTGGAAGTTCTTCGGATCATCGGCCGCGAGTTCTTCCGCAAGAGACAAGCTGGTTTCGTAATCGCCGGCTTGCACCAGTGTTCCAAGATTCATAAACTTCATCATAGGATTTAGCGGATCGAGACTCATCGCCAGTTCTCTCTGCGCTAAGGCTTCGTCACTCCTGTGGAGGATCAATAACAACTGTGCATAGAACATCCTCGAGAGTGAGTCGTTGGGATTGATGGCCAGGGCCTTCAAGGACGCTTTCTCGCTCTTTTCCCAGTTCCATTCCATTAATTGGGCGATCATTCCACTGAGGCGATGAGCTTCAGAAAGATCCGGATCCAATTCCATCGCTTTGTTGAGGTTCTCATAAATTTTGGGAGCCGTCACAGAAGTTGGTTCAAACCCCCCCTGTTGTATCCATATCCAAGTCTCGGCTATACCAGCATAGAGAGGTGCCCAGTCAGGGTTTTTATCAACGGTGCTGTTCAGGATTTCCAGCCCTTTGTACAACGATTCCCTTCCTTCATACCAATAAGAGCGAGCCTTCAGATAGGCATCATAGACCTCGGGGTTGACCTGGCGGGCGCCGGCAAAACGTTTTGTTTCATCCGCGGTCAATTTGATCTTGATGCAATCCGCAATGGCACCGGTTATTTCTCCGTACATCATCAACACATCGGTGACCGGCCGGTCATACCTCTTTGTCCAGAGGTTGCGTTCCTCAGGAAGGGCATCGAACAACTGCAGCTTGATCCTTACGTTATCTCCAATATGATAGACCGTCCCCTCAACCAAGGCATCCACATTCAGCTCCCGCGCGATCTCCGGCAGGGACTTATCTGTATTCTTATACCGCATGACCGAGGTGCGGGAAATAACTCGCTGCAATCCGCTGATCTGTCCTAACTGGCCAATAAGTTCATCAGTTATCCCATCCACAAAATACTGCTGTTCCGTATCCCCTGTCAGGTTTTCAAGTGGCAGGACCGCGATGGAATCGATGGCTTCCGCCGGCCCGGTAAAAAAGAGAAACACCATCACAAACGCGGCAGTGACCAAACCCGCGGCTCCTCCATATAAGAAAGCCTTCTTTCTTTTGCTCAGCTTTTCCTTTTTTATTCTTGCTTTGATCTCTTCCGGGATAATACCTACGGATATGGATTTCAAATCGTCTATGATTTCATCAATTTTCTGATACCGCTTGTCCGGCCCTTTCTCCAGAGCTTTGCTCACCACCTGCTCTATGGATGTGGGAACCTCAGGCCGCAAATTCGAGATCGGCTCGGGTTTCTCTTTCTGGATGGAGTGAACCACAGCCTGTTCATGCTCTCCCTTGAAGGGCAAATTTCCGGTAAGCATCTCATAGAGAACCGCGCCGAAGGACCAGATGTCGGTCCGGTGGTCGACCTTTTCGCCTTGAGTTTGCTCGGGAGACATATAGGCCACAGTCCCCATGGTCGAGCCTTCTTTGGTTAAAAGAGTCCGGTCGGCTGTTCTGGCCAGTCCAAAATCCATGATCTTCGTTTGGCCTTTTTCTGTGACCATGATGTTGCCGCACTTTATGTCCCGGTGTACGATGCCTTTCTTGTGGGCTTCCTTCAGCCCCTCGGCGACTTGTTCTGCAATCCCCAGGGTTTCCTCTAGCTCGAGCGGGCCTGATTCCAATTTTGTCTTCAAGCTCTGGCCTTCGATGTAGGCCATGGAAATAAAGGATGTCTTGTCGGCCTGGTCGAATTCATAGACGGTGCAAATGTTGGGATGGTCCAATCCGGCAGCCGCCTGGGCCTCACGCATAAACCTTTCGTGAATTTCGGGGATGTGGGTGAGCTCCGGCGGTAGGAACTTGAGGGCGACAGCCCGTTTGAGCTTGGTGTCCTCGGCCTTGTAGACCACACCCATTCCTCCGCGGCCAAGCTCCTCGACGATTGTGTATCTTCCCCCAACATTGCTTCCCTCTTGCAGACTTTCCCTGGGGGTAATCAGGGTTTTTGTTGTGTCGCCTCCTTCAATGAATTTTAAGGGTGCGGCACATTTGCTGCAGTAAAGGCTATCATTGGAGTTTTTGTGCTGACAGTTGGGGCATGTGATCGCCATTTATCCCTTTCCCTCAGGTGAGTGAAATTACAGAAAAGATATCAATTTCTCAAATCAGAGTCAATGAACAGATTTTGATCGCATTTCTAAATGCGTTGTGGCGAGCAGACAGATTGTGTTAATAAGTGGTTCGATTGTGTGGTGGAGAAAACCGTGAGAAGGGCTGAGCGGGCATGGGACATCTCACGAAGTGAGAGGTGAGCGAAGCCCGGATCCGAGCGAAGTTTCCTCGCCGGGGAAACTGAGAGTGTTTTCGAACCACCAATCGTACCACCCGGACATTCATTCGCGGTTTTAGAAATGCTTCTATTTCGATCCTCTTGGTAAGCCCAAAAGATTCGATGTGATAGAATTTGGAGGAGATGACAAGGATATCGATAAGCGGTAGACATCCTGGAACCTCGTGTTATAATAGCGGCGTTCAAGGAGGGACTTATGACATTCAAGGATATGATTCTTCTTTATCTTATCACTCTAGTTGTTTTTTTCGTGGTCGACATGATCTGGCTGGGTGTGGTGGCCAAGGGATTCTATCGCCGTCATCTCGGGGCGTTTATGACCCCCAAGGTGAATTGGACGGCAGCCATGCTTTTCTATCTCTTGTTTATCGTGGGGTTGTTGGTTTTTGTGATCCGTCCGGCATTGGCGGCTGGAGCTCCGATCAATGCCCTGTTTTTCGGCGCCCTTCTCGGCCTCGTCAGCTACGCTACGTATGACCTGACGAACTTGGCCACTCTGAAGGATTGGCCTTTGATCGTTACGGTCGTCGACCTCATATGGGGCACGGTTTTGGGTGGTGTCGTATCCTATGTGAGCGCTCTTCTCGGCCGCGCTCTGCTGAAGCTATAATTCAAAAATAATATAGAACACTCGTTCTGATCCAAGGGAGACATCTCTGTCTTGTAAGCTGATTCTAAATGCTTTCCCAGAATTCATCACTTGTTATTGAAGATGCTTTTTGAACCACTCAAGGGCTTTTGAAACATGCTCAGCGGGGAGGCGATGTCCGCTATCATAAAATACGAGCTCTTTGGATTCCCCTTCGATTAAGCTATATAAAGCTTGTGCTTCTTCCACAGTGTATTGGCTTTCATCATTTCGACCCATTAGCATTAAAGTCGGTTGTCTTTGTATGGACCGGACAAAATTGGTGGGAGCGATCGCTGATAGATTGTGTTGGTCGGGCCATCTTTGACGAATGATGCTGGGTGTTACACAGGCTGTAAGGACCTTGATTCGTGGATCAACCCCTGTCAGGACAAAGGATTCAACTCCTCCCAAACTGTATCCGATCACCCCGATTCTATTCGGATCGATTTCTTTTCGGGTTTCAAGATAGTCTATGGCTCTCCGATAATCCACAACGGTCTGAACCGCCATCTCACGCAATCTGTTTATCCAACCTTTCCGGAACACCATAATTAATGTGGACTGGAAATCATTGAATATGATTCGTTCTCCGTGATATTGCGCATCGAGGGCGAGCACGGCAAATCCTTCCGCTAATAGCGCTTGGGTTAACAAATGGCCCCTATGATAGCTATCGCTCCGCCAAAAATCTTCCTTGGATAGAGTCATCCCATGGATTTGGAGGACGCACGGATAGGGAGGAGTTTCAGTCGTTGGAATAGCTAGATATCCTGGGACACGGTAGTCATGCGCGCCTCTGAACACGATTTTTTCGCGCACATAATTTTCGCCCTCTTCTTTTTCGACCACAGCTGCATCGAGCGGAATCTCTTTGTCATACTGATAGAATTGAAGAATGGCCTGAAAAGCGTTGTCGCTGAGCAACATCTTTTTGGAATGTTCAGCCTGTATGTCCTCTTGATAGGAGAAGACCAATATAGAAAAGAAACAGAATACCAAACCCAATAACAGTCCAATAAACTTACCTTTCGCAGACAACATCATCCAATCCTCCTTCGTTGGTCATAAAATTATCAATTCTTGAGAGATATAGCAAGGCATAGACGTCGATTGAGGTAAGAAGACGAATGATATGGCTAAGTGATATGATCATATATTATTGACAGATGTATGAAATTATCATACATTATATGATAGGAGATAATAATGGTCAGAAAAACAGTCGCCATGGATGATGACCTTGTGAAGGATTTGAGTATATTCGCTAAAAAGGAGCACCGTGATTTTTCCGGGGCACTCCGGTATACCGTTCGTATCGGACTTTTGGCTTTGGAAAATCCCGACCTCACCGTCCAGGAGATCAAGGATATTCTGGAAGCAATGGTCGATTATGAAATGGGGGATGTTTACGAACTAAATGTCAAGGACCTGTGATGCGGCTGGTCGAAACCTCGAAGTTTAAGAAGCTTCGTAAAAAAATTAAAGAAAGCCACGAAAAAGAAGCCTTGAAGCAGGCCATTTCGATAATACTGGAAGGTACGGATGTGGGAAAGCCACTCAAAGGGGAATTCAAAGAATTGAGATCTTATGGCTACACCGTAAAAGGCCAGAACAGAAGGCTGATATACAGAAAGGATGAAGACACAATCGTTCTTTTGTCATTCGGTCCGAGAGAAGGGATTTACAATTAGTTTACAAAACTTTATTGTGAATGAACGGTCACTCGTGTTTGAGGGCGTTTACCGGATCCGTGTTGGCGGCCTTGTAGGCCTGAAAGCTGGTGCTGAACCAGGCGATAAAAAGCGTGAACAGGCCGGCCAGCACAAAGAATATCCAGTTGAAGCCGATGCGGGTCGGGAAGTTCTCGAGCCATCTGTTCATGACGAAAAAGGCAACCGGCCAGGCTACTAGGTTGGCTAAGGCCACCCACCGGATGAGGTCTCGAGAGAGCATCATCATAATCCCTGGTATGCTGGCCCCTAACACGCGCCGGATCCCGATCTCCCGTGTCTTTTGTTCAGCGGCGAAGGACGCCAGACCCAGGAGTCCCAGGCAGCCTATCCCTATGGCCAGGGCTGCAAATACGCTAAAAATCCGGCCGGTGCGCTCCTCGTTGTGGTAGAGGGCATCATAGTCTGAATCCAGGAACGAATATTCCAGGGGATACCCCTTCATAAAAGCCTCCCAGAGATTCCGTATACGGCTCAGAGTGCGGGGGATGTCCCCCGGGAGGATACGGGCTGAAATATAATTTTCTTGAGCTCCCCAGATGCCGGGCTGCGCCATTAACGCGGCCGGGCGCACGGTGTGATGTAGGGATTCGTAATGGTAATCCTTGACAACGCCCACTACGGTGAACGTTAATTCGGATCCGAAAGAAATGGTCTTTCCGATAGGGTCGTCCCATCCGATGAGTTTGGCGGCTGCCTCATTTATGACGATGGCTTTCTCGTCCGTAGAAAATATGCGGGAAAAAAACCTGCCCTCTACCATTTCGAGTTTCATCGTTTCCAGGTAGCCATCATCGCAGATGCACATGTTGAGGGTGATGCTGTCGTCCAAGCCTTCGGGCCGGCAGCCCCAATTGTTGAAGCCGCGTCCAGGTGTTGTGTTGGAACCGGATGCGGCACTGACCTCAGGAAGTGCCAGCAGTTGGTCCTTGAAGCTATGGCTCTGCTCACCTAGAGGAACGGGCGTCTTAAGCACAACGACGTGTTCCTTGTCGAATCCCAGATTCTGGCTGCGCATGAATTCGGTCTGGCGTTCGACTACGAGAGTTCCCACGACTAGGAAAATGGATATGGTGAACTGGACGAGGACCAGTGCATTACGCAGGCGGGAGTTCCTGGACCCGCTCTGATAGCGACCGTGCAGCACTTTGATGGGTTGGATCGATGCCAGGAAGAATGCAGGGTAGGTGCCTGAAAAAACACCGAGCACCAGGGCCAGGCCTAGCAGGGCTGGAATGACCATAGGATCCTCCTGGTAAGGCACCGAGAGAGCGCGCCCGGTGAGCGCCTTGAAGGCTGGAAGCAGAATATGAACAAGGGCTAAAGCAAGAAAGAGGGCCAGATAAGAAGCGGCCAGCGACTCGGCCAGGTACTGACGCAGCAGGGGGCCCCGTGTAGAACCCACCACCTTTCGGATCCCCACCTCCCTCGCCCGGTTGGCCGAGCGGGCTGTGGCTAAATTCATGTAGTTGACCGAAGCGATCAACAGGATGAAGAGAGCGATCAGGAACGAAGCAGACACATAGGCCGCATTTCCGTTGGCCTGGAATTCATTGTTAAGGTCGGAATGGAGATGAATGTCTGTCAGGGGCTGGAGGTAATACTCCCAATAGTTTCCCTTGGCCAGCCATCCATCGTAATCGAAGCCGGCAGTTGTGTATTTGCGGACGAGGTCAGGGAATTTGGCCTCGAAAGCGACGACCGAGGTTCCTTCATACAGCAGGAGGTAAGTCCGGAAGTTATTGTTAAACCAGTTGGTGTTTTCGATTCGGCTTTTGTAGGTTTCGAGGGACTGCAGCATATCGAAATGAAAGTGGGAATTATCCGGAAAATTGGCCATCACACCAGAGACGCGGAAGTCCCGGCCATCGATGTTCAACGTTCGATTCAAGGCCTCTCTGCCCTTGAAATATTTCTGGGCCATGCTCTCCGAGATCACCACGGTGTTGGGTTCTTGGAGGGCGGTTTCCGGATCGCCAGCTGTCAAAGGAAAGGAGAACACCTTGAAAAAATCGGTATCGGTCGAACCCACCCCGTATTCATTGAACACCAGATCGTCGTATTTGACGGTAATACCATCGAAGGAATCCTGGAAGCGGATGGAGTGCTCTACTTCGGGGTAGTGCTCGAGCAGTGTCGGCGTGAGGATGGCCGGAGTGGATGTCTGCCGGATCTTGGTGTTGCCGATCATGGCGCGTACGGCAACACGGTGGATGCGGTCGGCGTTCTCGTGGAAACGGTCATAGCTTCGCTCGTAACGCACGAACAGAAGGATAAGGATAGCGCTGGCCATTCCCAGAGACAGGCCGAATATGTTGATGAATGAATAAGCCTTGTGTTTGAAAAGATTCCTGAGGGCGACCTTTAAGTAGTTTTTTAGCATTGCGTGCACTCCTCCCGGAAATATTCACTAATAAAGACGAACATTATGAAGGAATGGTTGTTCTAGTTGTGTTATTTGCTCTTTGAGGGCCAAAGTGCTCTTCAAAGGGGCCAAAGTGGCCAAAGTGCCTTCGCCAAAGTGCCTTGGCTGACAGAAACTACTGATAATAAAGGAAATAATTTGAAAAAGTAGGGGGATAATACTCTTAGAGCCCCCTTTTTTCGCAAAAAAACGGTAGTCTAACCACTGATGGACACTCTTCAGATGCAATAATCCTTAGACATTACTTTTTGCCCTGAAAAAGCGCATCTAAGGCCTAATTTTGCCCTAAAAAATGGCATAACTATATTATATTGAAATATTTGTGCCAGCCAAGGCACAATTAAAAACAACAATTAAAAACACAATTAAAAACAATTAAAACAATTAGAGGCAAAGAACGAGACACACAGAATTTAATTCTTCTTTGGTTTAAGGTTCACATCTCCATCAAGGCCTTCAGCTTGGTTTTGGCGTCATCGACTTCAGGCATTCCAGAATCGGCATCTTTCCAGAGCTCGAGAAATTTTTTGTACAGTTCTGCGGCTTTGGCTTTTTCGCCCTTTTGTTCATGAATTTGGCCCAGCATGAAATAACTCCTGACATAAGAATTGCCGTAGTAATAACGGCCTCCGGTGAGGGCCTGGATCTTTTTTAAGACATCTTCTGCCTCATCCATTTTCCCGCTCCGAAAATAGGCCAGAGCCTGAGTTTCGAGGACACCAGCAGGATAGGTGAGGGGGCTGTATCGATACATAGGAATGGTTTTCTCAACATATTCGACAGCTCCCTCATAGTTCCCTTTTTCCAACTCGATCTTCGCCATGAGATCGTAATAATTTGCCATCTCACTCTTATCCTTGGATTTTTCCGCTTGGGTCTTGAATTCTGCTGCGGCAGCCTGGGCCTTATCCAGTGCCTTCATGTTCGCCAAAATGTGTCCTCTCCAATAATGATTGTAACGCTGGTAATAGCTGAGGTTGGAATCGGTCGCTGTCTTCAATGATTCTTCGAGGGCCGAAAGAGCCTGCTCATGACGGCCTTGATACGAAAGCATAAAGCCGAGAGCGGCTTGGCCCCAAGCTTTTGACCGGGATTCTTTGAATTTATCCGCCCAGTCGATCGCCTGTCTCATTTGCTCTTCGGCTTTTGTGTAGCGGCCCTGTTCAACATAGAGAAAGGCCAAATTTCTGTTTGCCCGGTATTGCGCCCGCGGTTCTTTCATCGTCGATGCCTGCTGAGAAAGATTCTCCGCCTCGGTCCAATCTCCTTTAAACCTTAAAATATTCGCTTTGTACAGGACATAGTTATAATTCTCGGGCTTGAGCGAATGGGCTTTTTCGATCTCCTCGAGGGCGAGATCGAGCCGGCCTTGGTAGAAATGTATGTCCGCCAGACTGCTGCTGACCCAATCACTCTCCCCATATTTCTCTCGGCATTCCTCGAGAGCTTCCCTAGCTTTATCGAAAGCTCCTGTTGCATTGTAAGCTTCGGCCAGGTTCATATAGTTCAACATATCGCCTTTTCCTGCTTTCCTTAAAACTTCATAATGCTCGATGGCCTTGTCCCATTGATCCAGGGAAGCATAAATTATGGCGAGGCCCATTTGCCACGAGTTCGTTGGATCCAAGGCGTTGATTTTTTTGTAGGCCTCAATCGCTTTGTCATATGTGGCCTCGTCTTGATCATAAAAATCCGCCTCAATGATATAACGCTCGATCTCTGAAACTTTGGTTGTCATGTCCAACGCTTTCTGTATGAATTTTTTCCACTCTGCCTGATAACCTAAATTGGAATAAGCCGTTGCCATGGATCGATAGGCCATGGCGAATTCTGGATCGAGAGCGATGGCCTTTTCCATTGAGGCGATGCTCGTTCGGTATTCCCCATTGAGATGGTGAACGCGGCCCTCGGTGTATAACTTATAGGCTTCTTCCGATGTAGTGGTGATCGTGCCATCATTGGGATGGTCGAACACCTTTTTCTCTTGGCCGAAGACTAAAGGGCCTGCTGTGTAAAAGGTGATAAGCACAAATAATACAGTAAACCAAATACAAGCCTTGACACGCATGATTCCCCTCCTTTAATAGATATTTATCTAAAGGGAGGCGGCAAAAGCCCCCTCTGAATAAGAGATTATATAAATAAGCGCCGACTAATTGAATGACCCCTTTCGATGCGATTATATTGAAATAGGGAATTCAAAGTCAATAGAATTCGGATTATTGATTATTTCAACACGAATCTTTCAAATGATAAGTTTATGCTGTTTCAGACTTCGAAGTTCTCCCAAGCGTGTTTGACGTGGTCCATGAGCAGTTTAAAGCGGGTCTCGTTACGGATGTTAGACAGGAAAGGATCATGCGTGTTAATGAAGGGGTAATTGACAAAGCCGAGGTTCACGGCGCTCTCGAGCCACTCCAGCGCCTTTTCACGATCACCGATAAGAGCCAAACATTCCGCGATCCAAAACGAAACCATCCAGTCTCTTTGGGCCCATTTTTGCATCGGAGAATCTATCGACCGCAGGAGGTCCTCTTTTTTCTCTCGCAGCGCGATTGCGAAGAGACGGCTCATATTGGCAAGGCCGAGCCGGCTCTTTGAAGCAGAAGTCTCGAATACGGCAACCGCCATATCGACGGCATCGCAGGATGCCAGTATCCGGCCATACTGCCAGAGGAATAGAGGATTTTCTTTGTCTGTCTGATAGACCTTCTCCAACGACTCCCGGGCGCGCTCGAATTCTCCCTTGTAATACAACTTCAATCCGGGAATGACCTTCACGATCGAGTTGAGAAAGTCGACCTTGAACAGCCGTTCGAAGAAGAGATTGGCTTCGTCACCCTTTCCGAGGTGAAGGTAGCAAATGCATAGCCACAAGAGGGCTTCGTCATTATAGGGGTCGTCCTCGAGAACGCTCTTGTATTGCTTGACCGCTTGCGGAGGATCCACGAAACATTGAACAAGGCCGAGGATCAACCGTCCATGGGGGGAATCGGGCTCCATTTTAAAGATGCGTGCGGCACAATCTTCAGCCTTTTGCAGGTAGCTCTCATCGATCCGAACGCCGAGATTCCAGAACTGAAAATAGACCATTCCCATGCAGGAATAGAGGAGTACGTTCTCGCCCACAATCTCGAGACCGTTCTCGATATAGCGAAGGGCACGGTCAAGCCCATCTTCCGAAAAAGTATAGATCTCCTGTCTGGCCTTGAGGTAGAACTCATAGGCGCGGACATCGGCAATAGGCCGTTCGGCGATCATCCTTTTCTCTGCGGAACCGAGTTCGAGCCTCAATGAATCTGCGATAGACCGCGACACTTTTTCCTGAATTTCGAAAACGTCGTCCAAGGTGCCGGTGTATTTTTCGGCCCAGATATGGGTGTCTGTTTCGGCGTCGATGAGCTGGGCTATGATCCGCAAGCTGTTGTCGGCCTTGCGGACGCTGCCTTCGAGAACGTACCTAACATTGGCCTCCCTGGCGATTGCTCCTGTCTTTTTCTTCGATCCTTTGAATGTCATGGCCGAGTTCCGGGAAATAACGAGGAGGTCATGAATGTGGGATAGGTCGGTGATGATCTCCTCGGTCATTCCATCGCAGAAATATTCCTGCTCAGGATCCGGGCTGATGTTTTCGAATGGAAGGACGATGATGGATTTTTTTGGTCCGGGCGCTACAGGCGCTGAAGATATGGCATTTTTTAGTTCCTTCAACACTTTGTCCATGCTCTGGAAACGGCAGTCCGGATCTTTTTCTAAGGCCTTTAAGATAATCCTTTCCATGCCGCTGGGAATGTCAGGGCGGAGTGCGCTCGGAGGCTTAAGTCTCTCGTTCAATATGGCGTAGATAGCGGATTCGCCCTTACGTTTTCCGAAGGGGAGTCTTGCCGTCAGCATCTCGTACAGCATCGCCCCGAAAGACCAAATGTCGGTCCTGTGGTCGACCGGATCTCCTCTGGCTTGTTCCGGGGACATATAAGCGGCCGTTCCCATGATCATGGCAGGTTTTGTCAACTCTACACCCCAAGACAGTTTCGCCAGGCCGAAGTCCATGATCTTCGCCTGTCCTTTCTCGGTCACAATGATGTTGGCTGGTTTGATGTCGCGGTGGACGATGCCTTTTTCATGGGCCTCTTTGAGACCCTCAGCGACCTGGATAGCGATATGTTTCGCTTCTTCGATTTTCAGAGGGCCGGACTTTAGCTTATCCTTAAGGCTGTGCCCTTCGATATATTCCATCGCAATGTATGTTTGATTGTCGGCTTCATTTATCTCATAAATCGTACAGATTTGAGGGTGATTGAGAGCAGCGGCAGCCTTTGCCTCGAGGATAAACCGCTGCAAGGAGTCCTCGTCTCTTGTCAACTCTTCTGGCAGGAATTTCAAAGCCACAATCCTCTCAAGCCGCGTATCTTTTGCCTTGTACACAACCCCCATCCCGCCTCTTCCCAGCTCTTCCAGAATCTGGTGCTTTCCGGCAACTTTTTCATTCGATGGAAGAATCTTTTCCATTTTGGAAGGTTTTGGAGCCTCCAGAGTTTTGGTGATAGTGATATCTTTACTTGTTTCTAGCCTCGATCCACACTCTCCGCAAAATTTTTGAGTATCAGGATTTTCGGCGTTACATTTGGCACATCGAATAGCCACGTGATTTCCCCTGCGTTGCAGGAACAGAATATCAATTCACCGGGGAATCTGTCAATCAGATCAATCGGTTCGCTGAAGCGGGTTTGGATGAAAGACATCATTTGTATCCTCCATGGGACTGATTCAAATCGAGGTTTGGCCATGCGGAAATTTTCGAGAATCGAGCATCCTGGCTCCTTGTCATTAAGATATTTGTCTCATTTTTCAGGCGTGTAGCAACCTTTTTATATGCAATCCGTATTAGCTATATGTAAGTTACGTAAAACCTGAACCAGGAGTATAAAAATGATCAAACGGACAATATTTATTTCTCTGATGTCACTTTTGTACATTCTTTTTATGGGGGTCGGTGTTTCTGCCCAGACTGTTGAAGAATGGCGTCGGGATATCGATGTTCTGACCGGTAAAATCGAAACATATCATCCCATACCATGGGCAAAGATATCCAGGGAAACCTTTATGGAACGTGCAGAGGAGATAAAGGCAAACCTTTCGGATTGGGACAAGGAAAAGATCATCTTAGAGGTGGTCTCCCTTGTGGCGTCTTTGAGGGATGGTCATTCCGCTATTCTCCTCTATAATCAGACCAGTTTCAACATGTGGTTTCCAATCCGTTTGGAAAAATTCCACGAAGGGATTTTCGTTACGGCGGCCGATATAGAGAATTCTCCACTGTTGGGCGCAAAGGTATTACGCATGGGCAAACTGGACGCAGAATCCGCATACAAGCGTATCGGAAGGATCGTGTCATCGGACAGCGATTTTGGCATCGCTAGATTTGCCACCAATTATTTATCCAATGCCGTCATCCTTCATACGCTTGGGATCATCGATTCGCAGAAAGTGCTGCCACTGGAAGCCGTTCTTTCCGATGGGACTAAGGCGAACATATCGGTTCAATCAGCAAAATGGAGAACCAATTTCGGCCTCTCTTATAGTAGAATCCAGGTCCCGACGAACGACGAGACCAGAACAATTTTTTATGATAAAAAGGACATTTTGCCGTTGTATCTAAAAAAGGCGATTCCATCCTTCGTTCCTTACTGGTTCGAATACATTCCCGGCGACAAAATGCTGTACTTTCAGTACAACAGCGTTACGGACTGGAGCCAGGAGCGTTTCAGGGATTTTACAGCGAGATTGTTTAAGGCGTACGATGAGAACGCTTCCGAAATAGACAAATTCGTCATTGATGTGAGGTTCAATTCCGGAGGGAACGGCTACCTTCTTCGACCTTTCGTTCATGAATATATCCTGCGGAGAGATA
>JASFEP010000016.1:0-23940 GCA_050124775.1 Candidatus Aminicenantota bacterium | reverse complement strand
TCTCTGAAGCGATTCTGTCGCGCTTGTCCATAACATAACTAAAGTTCGTATCGGTTGCTGTCACCACATTTGTCGAAGCATCTCTTCCCTCTGAGTCCATATCGACCCGTCCCTCCGTAGCCGCGACCTCCTTCATAAGTTGCAGATCCGCTGATGGGACCAACTCTTTGGGTCCATCGATCAGAGGACTGTAGAGTTCGTAATCGCCCACGCCTGCTCTGCGAAAGAACATCAAGCGAAAAAATGGTGCCTGCTTCAGATTTGGCTTTCCCTGGAAGTACCAAATCTCTATGGGATGGGTGACATCAGAGCTCACATAGCGCTCAATATAAGCGGGTTCTCCCAGCATGATATAGAATCTTCCCCTGTCCGTTGCCCATCCATCGAAGGGGGTTATTCCCCCGAATCTCTCATTGGCGTACTCGATCCTTCTGTAATGTTCCTCCTTAACCTCGTTTCGGGGAGTCCCTGGAGTTGGGTCGCGATGCCGCCAAAACTCTTCGATGAACATATCTCTTTCTTTATCAGTCTCCAGCTTATTGAACACAGCTCTTTCCTTAGGGGTGATAATATAGACGACCTCTTCTTTGATCCATTTTTCGTATTTTTCAGACCGAGCGGGATTTTCTTCGTGCGCAAGAATTGGAATAGACCACAAAATGGAACATAAAAAAATGAAACCCCTGTTGATAGTTTGTTTTGATCTTTTCAAATGAAGCACCTCCCCCAGAATGAGCTTATGCAAGTAGAGGAAAACTTTCTTTGTTTGCGGTTTTCTTGTGTTTACCTCATTCTTTACTCTTTACTCCTAGTCGGCCAAAATTCACAGCCCAACCTCTAATATAACCGATAATGCTTATAAGTCAAATGTCGAAATAACGTAGGAAGACAATGAAAATTCTTTGGATATTGTTATCTTATGCCATAATTGACACATAGTTTGTGTTAAGAGAATAAAAGATGAGAAGACTGTTAGAGAGAGTATTATTGAAATATAGATGCGTATCAATTATCATAATGAGGACCATGACTAACGCAAAAAAAATTACAGGTACGACGATCATCTGTATCCGGCACAACGGCAAGGTGGCCATTGCGGGTGATGGCCAGGTGACTCTCGGCGATACGGTTCTGAAACAGAAAGCGAGTAAGATCAGAACTCTCTATAAGGAGAGGGTGCTAGCCGGATTTTCTGGGGCCACGTCCGATGCTTTTGCGTTATTTTCCCGCTTTGAAGCGAAGCTGGAGGAATATAGAGGAAACCTTCCGCGCGCAGCCATCGAGCTGGCCAAGGATTGGCGCTTGGATCGATCGCTGCGACGCTTGGAGGCTCTTCTGGTGGTTGCGGATGAAAAGCACTCTTTTCTCATATCCGGAACCGGTGATGTAGTCGAACCCGACGATGGCATTATAGCCATCGGCTCCGGGGGAGCTTTTGCCTTAGCCGCGGCAAGGGCACTTCTAAGACATACGGAATTATCCGCCAAAGAGCTTGTTAAAGAAGCGATGATGATCAGCGCAGAGATCTGCATATACACCAACGCAAATATCACTGTAGAGGAACTTTAGATGGCTATCGAACTCCCTGAATCCTTGTCCAAGAAGGTGGCTAAACTTCAAGAGACGGAATTAACCCCCCAAGAGATCGTTTCCGAGCTGGATAAGTACATCATCCGCCAGGAAGCTGCCAAAAAAGCTGTGGCAATTGCTCTGCGTAACCGATTCCGCAGGAGAAAGTTACCTCCTGAATTGGCAGATGAGATCGCTCCTAAGAATATATTGATGATAGGGCCTACTGGGGTTGGAAAGACCGAGATCTCGCGAAGACTGGCTAAGTTGACATCCTCGCCCTTTCTGAAGATAGAAGCCAGTAAGTTCACGGAAGTCGGCTATGTCGGCCGCGATGTGGAATCCATGATCAGAGACCTGGTCCGCATGGCTGTCGATATGATACAGCAGGAGAAGGTCCTGGAAGTCACCGGAAAAGCTGAGCGTAATGTGGAAGAAAGAATCCTCGATATCCTGCTCCCTCCATTAAAAAGGCGGCCTGATGCATCGAATGAAGAAGAGATCAACAGGTTTCAGGCAACCCGGGAAAAACTTAGGGGCCAACTCCGCAGCGGATATCTGGAAGATCGAATGATCGAAGTCGACATCAAGGAAAAGATGGCCTCTCCCTTCGAGATCTTCTCCAGTTCTGGTGTGGAAGAGATCGGGATCCATATACAGGAACTCATTCCCGGACTGGGAGGGGGAAAATCCAAAAGGCGAAAGATGAAAGTCAACGAAGCCCGCGACTACCTATTGGAGGAAGAGCAGAAAAAACTCATCGATATGGAACAGGTGTCTCGTTTAGCCGTGGAAAGAGTGGAACATTCGGGGATCATTTTTTTGGATGAAGTCGACAAAGTCTCCGGTCGGGAATCCGGACATGGCCCGGATGTCAGCAGAGAAGGGGTTCAGAGAGACCTGCTACCGATCATCGAGGGAACCACAGTGAACACGCGATATGGATTGGTACGCACCGACCATATTCTCTTTATCGGTGCCGGGGCCTTTCATGTGTCTAGACCTTCCGACCTTATCCCAGAGCTTCAAGGGCGCTTTCCCATACGCGTAGAACTGTCCTCTCTGGATAAGAATGATTTTGTGAAGATCCTGATGGAGCCCGAGAATGCATTGATCAAGCAGTACACGGCTCTGTTAGGCACAGAAGGCATCAAGATCACATTCACAGATGATGCCATCGATGAAATCGCGAGTATCGCAGAAAGAGTGAACGATGTGAACGAAAATATCGGTGCCAGACGCCTGCATACGGTTATGGAAAAGGTCATGGAGGAGATTTCCTTTTCTGCACCGAACATCAAGAAAAAAAAGATTACCATCGATAGGGACTATGTCCAAAAGCAGCTTAAGGATATCATAGAAGATGAGGATCTCAGTCGCTTCATCCTCTAGCATTGATTATTTGTAAAAAATGTCGATATTTAATTAAAAAAAGCTAACCAAAATGTTATTTTATTTTGGGGAGTTTATATATCCTCAAATTTTCCGATGGTCTTTTTCTTTATTATCGATATTTTTTATCGTTTGGCGAGTCGATATCGCCGCATCTGCGTTGTTGCCGCCCGGGTTAGTTTGGGTTGGCTCGAAGTGGACGACCGCGTCATTATGGGCCGAAGCCTCGACATTTGTGAATGGGTGGAGTGGGTTGGTCTCGACTCGTAAATAATCAATGTTAAAAAAAATATTCGTCATAGTGTCCATTATCTTGCTGAGCGGCGTTTTTTGTGGAAAAAAGGGGCCGATCTACCCACCGCTCGTCAAGATTCCCCAGAAAATCGAAGACCTCGACGTTTTTCAGCGGGGAGACACAATTGTGCTTCAGTGGAGTAATCCCACATCTTATGTGGATGGAGGTCCCATAGATGGGAACATCACTATCGAGCTCTGGCTGTTGAAGGTGGAGAAAGCGCTTGCTAGGCAACAGAGAAGCCTTACTGAGGAAACTTTTGCCGGCATGGCACAACTTCATGAGGCGATCGAACAGGAAGATTTTGTTAAGTTTCATGCTTCTGGAGAGGGGGATTCTAAAGATTTGATCTATATCTATGAGATTCCCTCCGAAGAGTTCTCTAAAATGGTGTTTGTTTTTGGATTGAAGGTCAAGGACCGCAAAAATAAGACGTCGGAATTCTCTCCTTTATTCCCGGTCATTCCGAGATCGATTCCTCGACCTCCCCAGGAGGTAAAAGTGAATATGCGGGAAAATAGTGTGGCAATCGAATGGAAAACCCCCGAGGAAAATATTGATTCGTCCACACCCCCGAATGTGGTGGGTTACAATGTTTACAGAGAAGCGGAAAATGAAAAATTTCACCGGATAAATTCCGCATTGATAGAGGGGACAAGCTTTGAGGATAACGATTATGCCAATAATGTGACCTATAGGTATTATGTGAGAGCTTCGGCCACAAGATCTTCTCCTTTTACTGAAAGCGGAAACTCAAAAGCGGCAGAGATTTTGACTGTGGATACTCTTATCCCAGTCCCACCGGCAGGATTGGTGGCTATTGCAGGGAACGATTTTGTTTCTTTGACCTGGAATGCCAATAAAGAGACGGATTTAGCGGGGTACAGAGTATGGCGAAAAAGACAAAGCGAGAAGAAATTCGTTGCTGTGACAGAACTGATCGCTGAAAATGTCTACTACGATTCCGAGGTCGAAAAGGGTCAAAGATATTATTACGCCATTACAGCTTTAGATGTGAATGGCAATGAGAGCCAAAGATCAGAGGCTGTATCTATTGTATTAGGAAGAGAGGAATTATGAAGATCTACCGATACGTGCACAACAAGAAAACTTCTTATGGGGTACTCAGAGAGGATTTGCTTTATCCGGTTAAGGGCTCCATCTTCAGAAAATTCGATCTCACAACGAAAGGTATTCCTATCAGTGATGTTACGTTGCTTCCTCCATCGAAGCCGACCAAAATTGTGGCCATAGGTCGCAACTACAAGGACCATGCCGCTGAAATGGGTAAACCTTTGCCCGCGGAGCCCTTGATCTTTCTTAAACCTCCATCAGCTCTGGTCGGACCCAATGAGATCATCATCTATCCAGGCATGTCAAAGCGTGTGGATTACGAGGGAGAGTTGGCTGTAGTCATGCGAAAAGAAGCACGTCTTCTGTCTGAGAATGATGATGTTAAAAAGCATATCCTGGGGTATTCGTGTTTTAACGATGTCACTGCGAGGGATCTACAGCGGAAGGATGTGCAGTTTACCCGGGGGAAATCCTTCGATACCTTCGCAGCGCTGGGCCCTTGTATTGAGACAGAGGTCGATCCCTCCTGTCTCAAGCTGAAAACATTCCTGAATGGAAAACTCAAGCAGTCTGGCAACACGAAAAATCTGATCTTCCCCATTCCATACCTCGTGAGGTTTATCTCCCAAATTATGACCCTCAAGCCGGGAGATGTCATCGCAACGGGGACTCCTGCGGGTATAGGCCCCATGATTCCTGGTGACCGGGTGGATGTACAAATCGAGGGAATCGGTGTTCTTTCCAATAAAATTCTAAAAATTAAATAAAATTGTGTTCCCTTTGTCGATTTGTGATAAATTGAATACCCTGGATTAACGATAGGAGGAGGTGAAAATGCAATTTTTCTTGGATACGGCTAATCTGGCGCAGATCAAGGAGGCCGCCAGCTGGGGTATCATTGACGGTGTAACGACCAATCCATCCTTGGTTGCGAAAGAGGACATGAAGTTCGAAGACCTTATAAAAGAGATCTGCCGCACGGTTCCGGGTCCCATAAGCGTCGAAAGCGTTTCCACAAAGGCCGAGGATATTGTCGTTGAAGCGAGACGACTGGCGTCGATCGCTGATAACGTGGTTGTCAAAGTGCCGATCTGTTTGGAAGGGCTGAAAGCGATTAAAGTTCTTGCAACTGAAGGCATTGATGTGAACACCACATTGGTCTTTTCTCCCTCCCAGGCCCTTTTGGCCGCTAAGGCCGGGGCAAGATATGTCAGTCCGTTTGTCGGACGTTTGGATGATATCTCCCATGATGGTTTGGACCTGGTCGATCAGATCCTCACGATCTTTAACAACTACGGGATTGAAACAGAAGTGATCGTCGCGAGCATCAGGCATCCCCTCCATGTTGTCGAAGCGGCCTTGATGGGAGCGGATATTGCCACGATGCCTTTTGCCTCCCTGGAGAAACTGGTCAAACATCCCCTGACCGATATCGGTATGGAGAGATTCTTGAACGACTGGAAAAAGGTCAAACGCGATTGATCGAGCGTTCGAATGAGCAGCGACAAAAAACTCAAAGAAGTCACCCGGAGGCATCGTCTTGCCGAACTGGGCGGGGGGGAAGAGCGCATAAAAAAGAGGCATGCCGAAGGGAAACTCACTGCCAGAGAACGAATCAACCTTCTTTTGGATGAAGGATCCTTCCAGGAGATGGACAAGCTGGTCGTTCATCGCTGTCACGATTTCGGGATGGAGAAAAAGAAGGTTTATGGTGATGGAGTTGTGACAGGATACGGGACGATCGACGGCCGGACTGTATTCGTATTTGCGCAGGATTTTACAGTGTTTGGGGGTTCGCTGAGTGAAACCTATGGAGCGAAAATCTGCAAGATCATGGATCTGGCCATGAAATCCGGCGCACCAGTCATCGGCATCAACGATTCGGGAGGTGCACGTATTCAAGAGGGAGTAGCCAGCCTTGCGAGCTATGCGGATATCTTTTTGAGGAACGTCCTCGCTTCTGGGGTCATACCTCAGATCTCTGCGATCATGGGACCGTGTGCTGGTGGCGCGGTGTATTCTCCCGCCATCACGGATTTCACGATCATGACCAAGGGTATCAGCAACATGTTTATCACCGGTCCGAATGTGATCAAAGCCGTGACGCATGAAGATGTGACCATGGAGGAATTGGGGGGTGCGGAAACGCATAACACGCTCAGCGGGGTGGCGCACTTTGCCGCAGAGAATGAAGAACAGACCCTTTTGCTAATGCGGGAGCTCTTATCCTTTATTCCCGATAATAATATGGAAGATCCCCCTGAGAGAGAAACATCCGATCCGTTCGATCGAGTGAATGAGGAATTGAACAGCATGGTGCCCGATGATCCCAACCAGCCTTATGACATCAGAACGATCATCAGGGAAGTGTTGGATGAAAAATATTTCTTTGAAGTTCAGGAGCACTATGCCAAAAACATCGTCATCGGTTTTGGCCGTTTGGATGGTAAACCTGTGGCGGTGGTGGCCAATCAACCGGACCACTTGGCGGGTGTGCTCGATATCAATTCATCCGATAAAGGCGCACGGTTTGTACGATTCTGCGATGCATTTAACATCCCTCTTATTACTTTTGAAGATGTGCCCGGTTTTTTACCGGGAGTCGCACAGGAACATGGGGGAATCATCCGGCATGGGGCAAAGCTTCTCTATGCGTTCGCTGAGGCCACCGTCCCCAAGGTCACCATCATCACGCGCAAAGCCTATGGAGGAGCCTATTGCGTTATGGCATCCAAACATATCCGCGCCGATGTGAATTATGTATATCCAACGGCAGAAATAGCCGTCATGGGTCCGGAGGGAGCTGTGAATATTGTGTACAAGAGAGAGCTAGATGGCGCGAAGGATGCAGAAAAGATACGGCAGGCGAAGATCGACGAGTTCAGGGAAAAATTCGCCAATCCTTTCATAGCCTGTGAGAGGGGATATTGCGATGAAGTCATCGAGCCAAAGTTGACGCGGCCTAAACTCATCGCTGCCCTGAGAATGCTGGAGGCGAAACGCGATCATAACCCACCGAAAAAACATGGGAATATTCCTCTTTGATCCCGAACACGCGGTGATCCAGTTTGAACAAAGATGAATCTACATAAAATGTTCAAGAAGGTGCTTATCGCCAACAGGGGCGAGATAGCTGTCAGAGTTGCACGAGCCTGTCGTGAAATGGGGATCACGTCTGTGGGTGTTTTTTCAGAAGTCGACAGAAAGGCCCTTCATGTCAAGCTGGCCGATGAAGCCTATCCTTTGGGCGGAGCAAGTCCGGCTGAGAGCTATCTCCATATCGACAAGATCATCGCTGCCGCTAAAAAGTGCGGTGCAGAGGCCATACATCCCGGTTATGGTTTTTTGGCGGAAAATTTCGAGTTCGTGCGCCGCTGCGAAAAGGAGAACATCGTTTTCATCGGGCCTCCTTCAAAACCCATGCAGATCATGGGGAAAAAAACATCCTCACGTGTGAAAATGAAAGAGGCAAATATCCCTATCATTCCTGGAACGCTTCAGCCGATAAGCGATGAGGAAATACTTCTCCGAGAAGCAGAAGCTCTCGAATTTCCCGTGCTGCTGAAAGCCGCTTCAGGAGGGGGTGGTAAAGGTCTGAGGCTCGTGAGAAGGAGAGAAGATCTCGTCTCCTCTTTTTATCTCGCCAGGTCCGAGGCAAAGTCGAGCTTTGATGACCCCTCCGTTTATCTGGAAAAATACATAGAGGAGCCCCATCACATCGAGATCCAGATTCTGGCCGACCACTATGGCAATGCCATCTATTTGGGCGAGAGAGAGTGTTCTATACAGAGGCGCTACCAAAAAGTACTGGAAGAAACGCCCTCTCCTTTTTTAGATGAGGAGACGCGCCACGAAATGGGCAAGATCGCAGTGCGTGCAGCAACAGCGGTTAACTACAGGAATGCCGGGACAGTGGAATTTGTTGTGGACAAGAACAGAAATTTTTATTTTTTAGAGATGAATACACGTCTCCAAGTGGAGCATCCCGTAACCGAAATGGTTACGGGCATCGACCTGGTCAAGTGGCAGATGAAGATCGCTGCCGGAATGCCTCTTGTTCTCCAGCAAAAGGATATCTTGCCCAAGGGATGTTCCATCCAATGCCGGATATATGCGGAAGACCCCGATAATGATTTTATGCCTTCGCCGGGTAAGATCACCCACCTTCATACCCCGTCAGGTGGGATCGGTGTTAGATATGACAACGGAACCTATGAAGGATACGAGGTTCCTTTGGAATATGACCCTCTGCTTTCCAAACTCGTGACCTGGGGGGAGTCGAGAGAGGAGGCCATTCAGCGGATGACGAGAGCCCTTTCCGAGTATCAGATTTACGGTATAAAAACCACCATCCCGTTTTTTATGCGCATCCTCAATCACCCGCGATTCCTCTCCGGGGACTACAACACGCATTTCATCGATATGCTGGAGAGGGAGAAGGCAAGGAAAGAAACCCCAGAAGAGATCATAGCTATTATCACCGCTGGGATCAAGGCTTATATGGAAAACAAATCGCGTTCTTTTTCTCGAGGTTCACGAAAGATAAAAAATTGGAAACTCCAAGGCAGACTGGAGAATTTTTCGAGAAGGCTTTGACATGAACCTGTCCTTTTGGCTGAATAACCGGGAGTACCGGCTCTCTGTCAAAGAAAAGCGGAAAAAAAACATCTTGGTCGAGGTCAGCGGAAAAAAATACGAGGTCACTGTGGCGTTCCTGAACGAAGATGAGATTCTGTTGATCATCGACGGAAAAGTATACAATGCCATCATATGCTCCAGTAACTCATCGTATCGTGTCTGTATTAACGGCTTGAGCTTTGTTGTCGAAAAAAAATCGGTGTCTCAGATTCTTGGGAAAGAAAAAAGCCAAGGGCAAAAACGAGATGTGAAAACGTCCATGCCTGGAAAAATAGTGAAATTGCTCCTGGCTGAAGGGGACGATGTGAAAGAGGAACAAGCGGTTCTCATACTCGAAGCCATGAAGATGCAGAATGAAATCAAATCTCCGCAGAACGGCAGGGTGACCAAGATCGGGCCCAAAGCTGGAGATTCGGTGGAAACGGGGGCTTTGCTATTTACTGTCGAATAAAACTGATATGAATTATTCATAAAAGTAGCTGACAAATTTATACATTAAAAAATGAATATTAAATATCATATTGTCAGCTCCTTTAACCCTATGGGCAAACCAATCTCACAACAAAGCCATCGTTGCAGCCCATTCGAAGTAGTTTACTACATCGTCATGGGCTACTGCCTCGCCTTTGATGCGACCTTGGCTCGTGAATAATTCATTTCTTAGCTGAATTATTCATAAAAGTAGCTGACAAATTTATACATTAAAAAATGAATATTAAATATCATATTGTCAGCTCCTTTAACCCTATGGGCAAACCAATCTCACAACAAAGCCATCGTTGCAGCCCATTCGAAGTAGTTTACTACATCGTCATGGGCTACTGCCTCGCCTTTGATGCGACCTTGGCTCGTGAATAATTCAGGGAAGCGGGATTCTGAGCTAAGTTACTCTTTTGAGCGTTGTGGAATTTATATTTTGAGAGAAAAATGCTATATTGAAAACCTGCATTATATGGAGCTGAATAAGTAAGAACAAGGAGTTGTGTAAGTGCGAAGTTACGGTTTCACCGAGTTGATGAATGTCTATCGCAGAGTGAAAAAATTGGTCATCTTCACCGTCATCGTTCTTATTTTAATCGGTGCCGGGACTGTTGCAAAGAATATTTTCCTTAACCAATTAAAGAAGGAAATACAAAAAACTTTTGGTTATTCACGACTGTATTTAGATCTTGTCCCCCCATCTATCGTTCTCGAGGACGCCAGGTCTGTATCTCTATCTCCCTTTTTCTCTGCGAAAAAGGTGGCAGTCAGCATCTCCTATAGATCCCTTCTATCCAGGGAAAAACCCTTGTTTGTCTTGATCGAGAGCCCCGTTTTACGAGTTTATCCGGCCCCTGGAAAAGAAAAAAAAACCACGGATATCAGTCTGATCTTTCCCTTTTCGATCGACCGAGCGATTGTTAGGAATGGCGAGTTATACTACTGGGGAGAGGAAATCCGTATTCAGTCGAAAGGAATTCATGCTTCTCTCAAGCAAAATAGGGATAGGTATTCCCTGAATGTGGAGATCGAACACAATAATTTTCTTCTCAGCCAAGCGCAACAAAGGTTCGATGGCAAAATCAGCGTGTCGTTGGAAGGCCAAGGAGAGTCTTTTGACATAAAAAAAGCAAGGATAAGCAGCCCGAACGGGATCTACAAGGTCAGCGGACAAGTGAGCAATCTTGCCGATCCAGCCATAGAACTGAGAACATCCTTCAACATCCCCATCGATGTTATCGTTCAATATGTGGATATCCCCTTTGATTGGGATGGGCAAGTCCAGGGGGATGGTATCCTGTCGCGCCGGGATGGGGTGATCGGTTTTGAAGGATCATTGTTGAGCGAGACTCTGCGGCTCAATGAGACAGCGATGGGAACCGTTCGGGGAGATATCAGTTACAGTCAAACCTCGGGAGGAATCTTGGATCTCAGCTTTCAGAGAGCCAATCGACCGCGTGAGTATGTGGGAATCCGTTTCCAAGGAGACCGATTGGATGGATCGGCACGGGGTTTTTATCTGGATCCTATAATGAAATATCTCGATATTCCCTGGCCCATCTCGTCACCGGCTTGGGGAAATTTTACTGTTCATAAGGGAAAATTCGAAGCGGATATCGATTTTAGGGATGACGTCGATTTGCCAGATCTACAGGGATATTTCCTGCGCGGCCGAGTCGAACTGTCTCTGTTAGATGGAGTCATTACACTTACCGCTCAAGGCCTGGATTCCAACATCGCGGAAGTGGATGTAAACGGGATTATCGCCCTAGGAAAGAATGTCGATGTATTGATCGACGGATTTGTGAAGAATGTCAAACTCACGAGGCAATTGCTCTCTATCCTGCTCCGTAAGAATTTCGATTTTCCAGAGATAAGAGGGAGCGGACAGGGTGTTGTACGCATTTTTGGTGATTTTTCCTATCCTCAGGTGAGTGGGACCGTGTCCCTTTCGCCTGGGGGTTTCGACAAGTTCGATGTAGAATCCGTTAATGGGGATATCGAAATCTTTCGGGATAATTTAAAGGGGATTTTTCGTGTCGACGATCCCGAGATGAGAGGAAGAATAAATCTTGTTACAAATCCCACCAATGTCAAAGCGAAGGTCCAGCTGGATGAAGGATTGGCAGAAAGGATCTTGCCCAACCTGGACATCTTGATTCCGCTGGAGGGCAAAGCCACAGGAGAGTTCGAATTCGAGCAGGAGGGAAATGAGATCCGGGTTTTCGGAGGATTTTTCGGGCAAACGATGCAATTTCTCGGCCAGACAGCTGTTCAGGTCAAGGGAAGCCTCGATTGGCAGGAGGATCGGCTCAATTTTTCCGACCTGAAGTTCGGCATGTTCGGAGGACAGGTACAGGGTTCTGCCCTTCTAAGGCTTTTGAGCCGAGAGTTCCAAATGGATTTCACGGCCATAGACGTGGACCTCACCTCTCTCTATCCAGCTCTACAGGGAACATTGTCTTTTCAGTTGAAAGGAGGTGGTGCTTTCGGGGAAGACTATGCCGTCGGTCCATTCGAGATCAAAAATCTGTTTCTTGAGCCATTCCAAAGAACAGAAGCAGCCGGAGAGGTGAAATTGAGTTTTACGGAAGACCATCTGGACCTCGCGGTTGATGGAAATTTTCTTCCCGGTAAGAATCCTTTCTCAGTGTCGCTCGATATCCCCCTGTTGGAAGAGACGCTCGAGGGCGATATTAAAGGCTCTTTTTCCAATCCCGATATCCTGTTGCCCTGGACCGGTGCGAGGATGGAGATCGAATATATTGCCGAGTTGAATGGATTGAAGATATCCCCCCAGATAAGGGGGGCTATAGATGTTCAGGGGACGGTACTCCCCTTTCCCAATTTCGCGCAGGCCTTCCGGGATTTTTCTGCGCTTGCATCCTTTAATGGAGGAGAGATCACCGTCCGGTCTATCCAGGGGAGATTTGGCGGCGGGGATGTACAGGGCTCGGGAAGGCTCTTAGTGGGAATGGGCGGGGCCGAGGAGATCGATATCAGAGCTGAAGGGAAGGACATGCAATTGGCGCTCCTTGAGAGGACGCGGGCTTTGGCGGATGGCGAGATTCGGTTGATCAAAAACGCAAACAGGTTTGAATTGATCGGTGATTTTTATGCCAACAGAGTGCTATGGAGGAGGGAAATGGAAGAAAGATTCACTTTTTCGACGACATCCCTCTATAGCTCGAGGAGAGAGCCCACTTTTTTTGATGACCTCAACTTGAATATCCGGTTGAGGGCGGATGATGACGCGTGGATGGAGAACACTCTTGGGAACATCAAAGGGAGGTTCGACCTGACGGTAACAGGAAATATCCTGTCTCCCATAGTCATGGGAGATATTGAAGCCCTGGAGGGTGAGGTCTATTTCCAGGACAGGGAATTCAGGATTTTGACCGGCAAGGTGAGTTTTATCAATCCCGCAAGGATCGAACCCTACATCACTTTCAGGGGAGAGACCTACGTAAAGGATTATCGCGTTACCTTTTCCCTGGATGGATTGATGGAAAGTCTCAACCCAAGCTTCAGTTCATCACCCCCGCTTCCTCCCGAGGATGTCCTCGCCCTGCTGGCAATGGGTGAAGCTTTTAAACGGACATACCAGTACGACCGGAGCACACAACTCAGCACGGCTTCACTCTTGTCATTCCAGCTTTCAGAACAAGCGAAAAAAAGTGCGGAGGGTATTTTCAGCATCGATCGATTCAGAATAGATCCTTACACCATCGGCGCGTCCTCCTCAGTGACCGCCCGGTTGACTGTGGGAAAGGAAATATCGAAGAAAATTTTTATGCTTTATTCCACCAATTTGACCGCTCAGCGCGAAGATATCGTTCGTATTGAATGGGAACTCGCCAATGATATCTCTGTCGTAGGGACAAGGAATGAAGAAGGAAGGGTAAGTTTGGATGTCAAGATCCACAAAAGATTCTGAGCGCTTCGCCAGCAGGCGGCTCTTTGTCATCCTGATTGTCTTTTTCAGCCCGTTGATTCTTGCATCACTTTCTTACTCTTCGACAAAAGGAGAACCCCGCACAGTCAGTAAAGTGGCCGTGTCTATCGATGGCCAGCCGAGCGAAGGGACTGTCGAAGAATTGATAACGATCAAATCTGGGGACCCCTTCTCTCTCAAGAAGATTAACGACAGCATAAAAAGAATATACAAAACCGAGCTTTTTTCGGATATTTCCGTCGTTAAGTCCGGTCAGCAGAATGTCGAGCTCACATTTCTTTTGACCAGCCGTTTGTACACACGACAAATCAGATTTGTTGGAAACAGTGAGATTCCAAGAAATAGCCTCAAGAGCGAATTAACTGCTTTGAATGAAGGCAGTGCCTTCTCTGAAACTAAGCTGGCAAAGGCACTCGAGGAAATTGGGGCGCAATTGAGGGAGGATGGGTATTTCGACACCCAAGTGACGCCGTCCGTAAACAAAGTGCCTGATTCAACTGAAGTCGATGTCCTCTTCGATGTCGGGATATCCAAACGATTCATCGTCAACAGTCTCGAGTTTGTCGGTGATCTCAATCTTTCAGAGGATCGGTTGCGGAAGGAAATGGAGACTGAGAAGGGTGAAACTTTTGTCCCTTCCATGCTGGAAAAGGATATTGCCAGGCTCGAGGAACTGTATTCGTCCGAGGATTTTAGGAGGGCCGAGATACGTGTCACAGAACGGAATTTTGATGTGGACAAAGGACTCGTCGACCTTGTGCTGGAGATAGATCCCCGTGAAAAGATCACTATTATCATCCAGGGTGCAGATGTTCCAATCAGTCTGCTGAAGCCCATTTGGGAGGCCAATATCTTCGAGGAATGGGGGCTCTCTGAGGGGGAAGCTAAGATTGTGGCATATCTAAGGCAAAAAGGATATCTTTTCGTCACTGTCGATGCCCGGATCGAGGCTTCGACCGATAAATTTATGGTCGTTTATGACGTTATGCCCGGAGAGAAATATAAAATCCGGGACATGACATTCGAAGGGCTTTCTTATTTCACTCCCACACAGATCAAAAGCGAGCTTCTCATCCGTACGAATATTCCGTTGCTGAGCAAGATCGATGGAGCCCGCATTTTTGAACTCCCTCGAGAGATCGAATTCCTGTACAAAACCCGGGGCTTTCCCGACACAAAAGTCGACCTTGTTTTTGAAAAGATCGAAAACAAAGTCAGACCAATCTTCTATGTGGAGGAGGGAATCCAGCAAACGATCGACGCGATCACCTTTGAGGGCCTGAACTCCTTTGACAGGGCAACTCTTCTTCAACAGATCGGTGCCACTGAAGGGGGCTTTTTCTTCCAGCCAGACGTTCAGCGGGATCTGGGAAGACTCGAAAATTTCTATATGAATAACGCCTTCAGAGGGACCGAGATCGTTGCCCAGGTCCAGGAGGTTGAAGAAAACAAATTCGACCTCAACTTTTCCGTCAATGAAGGTGAACAAGTCGCGATCGAAAGGATCATTGTCACCGGACATAAAGTCACGAAGACCGGCACGATTCTCCGCGAGGTCCAGGTGAGAGAGAATGACCTCGCAAATTACAATCTGATCAAAGAAACGGAAAAACGGCTGGCCAATCTGGGAATATTTTCTGAAGTGATGATAGAAGAGATCCCTCTTTCGCCCCAAAGAGTGAACCTGCTTATCCGTGTTAGAGAGGGGAGCAGGAATTATGCCAGTTTGGGGATCGGCTTGGAGACTAAAAGCGACCCACAAACATTCGCGGTTTGGAATAATGACATACGCCCCCGTGGGACAGTGGAGTTCACACGCAACAATATCCTCGGGATCGCTGCACAGTTCAGCATCTTCGGCCAAATCAGTACAAGAGAAAAACGGCTCGTATTTTCCTGGGAACAACCATATTTTTTCTTCAATGTTCCTCTCGCAACGTATATCAATGCTTGGTTTGAACAGGAAGAAAGGATAAGTTTCAGCTATGACCGACGCGGTGTTCATCTCGGTGTGATCAAGCAGCTTTCTTCTGATAATAACATGAACTTATTGACGACATTGGGGTATGAAAAGACCATTCTGACCGAGTTATATGTTTTGGAATCGGAAATCGACCGTCAGTATTTTCCCTACTCAAAAACCTCGATCGCAGAAAGCTTTATCCTCGATAAACGTAACGATCCCTTTAATGCGCAAAGAGGTTATTTTTTGAGTGCAGCCCTTGAATGGGCCTATCCGCTGTTCAATGCGGAATCTGATTTTCTGAAGCTATTTACGAAATATCAGCACTATGTCCCGGTCTTTCCAGACTGGATATTTAGCGGGACGTTCCGCCTCGGTCTTGGAAGGGGAAAAATGCCCATCCATGAGAGGTTTTTTGCAGGAGGAAGCAATTCTTTTCGGGGAGCCAGGTTCGATGAGCTCGGACCTCAGGACCCCGTTTCCGCTCAGCCCACGGGGGGAAAGGCGCTTTTGCTCTTCAATTTTGAAATGACCTTTCCTCTACTCTCCGCATTCAAAGATCTCTATGGGGCATTTTTCTACGATGTGGGAAACGTATGGGCCTTGAGGGGGGATGTCGACCTGGCATCATTGCAAAATGCGGTGGGCCTCGGCCTCCGATACAGGACCCCTCTAGGGCCGATTCGATTGGAAGTGGCCTGGTATGTCGATGCGCCCCAAGGAGAAAGTGAAATTTTAGGATTTATCACGATCGGAAATGTATTTTAAGAAGAAATATCAAATCCAAAGATCAATCGGAATCTTTCAGAAAAAAGCTGTTTTTTTTGCGCTGGCTGGGATTTTTTCTCTGAGCCAAGCTTTCGGCCAGGACGAGGTCGTCGATCGAATTGTGGCACTTGTCAATGGACAGGTGATAACACTGACTGATGTCAGAGTTGCCAGAGCGTTCGGTTTGTATGACAAAGAAGGGGAATCCAGAATGGATGAATCGAACGGTGAGATTCTTCAAAAATTGATCGACCGCAAGTTAGTCATCCAGATGACTCGAGATGACGCTTCGGTTAAACAGGAGGAAATGGAAGCTTTTCTCGATAAAATTTCTGCAGAGATGGGGAATGAACGATTCCGAGAAGAGCTGGATAAGTTCGGTATGCAGAGGGGGGACTTGGGGCCTTATGCTTACGAAGAAATACTCTTTAAAAGGATTCTATCCTCGAGGTTCGACCGAACTGTTCCTGTAACTTTGGAAGAAATCCAGGCCTTTTACGAAACAAGATATCTCCCCGATCAGCGGGACAAAGGATTTGAACCTCAATCCATGCTCGATATTTTTGATGACATAGAAGCCATGATTAGAAAAGAAAAGAGCGAGAAACAGATCGAGGAATGGCTTCAAAATCTACGAGAAAAAGCGGAGATCCAGCTCAACCTAACTCCTTGAACTTACGAATGGAGGACATGTGAAAAAATTGGCTTTTTTATTTCCCGGACAGGGTTCGCAAGAGGTTGGAATGGGTCGAGGATTCTATGATGAGTTTGAATTGGCCCGAAACCTGTTTTTGCAGGCAGACCGAGTCCTGGGCTTTGAGTTATCCCGAATATGTTTTGAAGGGCCCGACGAAAAACTCAAATTGACTCAGAATACCCAGCCAGCCCTTCTTATTGTCAGCACCATCGCGTATTCTCTTCTCTCGATGGACCCAGTTTTTGCCGCCGGTCATAGCCTTGGGGAATACTCTGCGCTGGTAGCTGCCGGGGCTTTGACATTCGAGGACGCAATTGTCTTGGTCCATAAAAGGGGCCGGTACATGCAAGAGGCTGTTCCTGTCGGAGTTGGGGCGATGGCAGCCGTATTGGGCTCCGATTTTGATAGCGTCACAAATTCTCTAGCAAAAGTCAGGAGCGGAGTTGTGGAAGTGGCCAACTGGAACAGTAAGGAACAGATCGTCATTGCCGGCCATGCCGCTGCCGTCGAAGAGGCTCTGGATTTGATCGAGCCGCCCCGCTCTGTGCTCTTGCCGGTAAGCGCACCCTTCCACTGTCAGTTGATGAAGGGCGCAGAAGAGAAGCTTTATGCTGATCTCAATTCTGTTGAATTTCGGGATTTGGCCTATCCCATTATCACGAACGTGGATGCTAAGGTTATCCGTCAGGGAAACGAAGCTAGAGATTCTCTTCAAAGGCAGGTCACTCGACCTGTCCTTTGGTACAGGTCCATGCAGCTGTTAGAAAACGAAGGTATCGATGCATTCGTGGAGCTGGGTGCTGGAAAGGTTTTATCGCGGCTTCTGAAAAGAATCGCCAGAGAGTGGTCCAAACCTCCTAAGATCCTCAGCATTCACGATCCGGATTCTCTTGCCGTAGCTAGGGATGAACTTTCGCGATGATCTCTCCGATCGTGTCGACCACAAGTGCGGGTGCATGAGTCACGTTCCGAAGGTCCGATCGTTTGGATTCGCCGCTCAAAACTAAGATAAAATCACATGAAACTCGATGGGCCAATTCCAGATCCGTATATATTCGGTCGCCGATCATTACAGCCGCTTCAGGGCCTAATTTATGTCTTTTTAGCACGTGAGTGATCATTTCCGGATTGGGTTTCCCAAAAATCCTTTCAGGCTTAATACCTGTCGCTTTCTCGTACAGAGCCAGCATGGCCCCTACGTCCGGTACCGGCCCCTCTGGCGTCGGGCAAACGAGATCGGGATGTGTAGCGATCAGCGGGACATTGTCCTTGAGAAGAAGAGAGGAAGTCCGCAGCTTTTCGTACGTGAGCTCCGTATCGTATCCCAGAACGACATACGCTGGATTTGGAGAGGTCACTTGGATACCTGCTTCCAAGAACATCTCTTTCATGGATTCCGTTCCGACGACATACACATCTTTGATCTCTCTCTCCTTTAGAAATTCGATCACCCCATCGGTGGACAACAGAATATGATCCACTTCGGTTTGAATCCCCAACAGCGCCAATTTCGTTACATAATCCGCCTTCGAACGTGATGAATTGTTCGATAAAAAATAATGATGAATTCCCATCGTTTTCAAATAATCCAAAAAACGACCTGCTCCATCTATAAGTTCATCGCCCAAGTAGATCGTCCCATCCAGGTCCATGAAAACCAAGCGCTTGTTCTTGAGCGATCGATCGAAGGAAGGCATGATGGATCTATTTGTCCTTGATTGCCAGAAATGCATCCCTCACATACTCGATAGAGGAAAGGAACGTTACAGTGATAATGATCCATGACAGGGCATAAAAGCTCCAGTCGCCGACACGATCCCAGTAGTAAGGTCCCAGAATAGCCAGGAAGGAGCCAACGGCCTGTACGATAGCCTTTATCTTTCCGCTGATCCTTGCGGAAACGGATCGGTTCTTTTTCGCGAGGAGGATTCTTGCGTATGCGACAGTAATATCTCGTAAGGCCATTATCAAGGGAACTAGAAGAAACACCCGGTTTTTTGATGCCAGAGCCGAATAGACGATCAAGCGTGAGATACTGTCGGCATAAGGGTCGAGTGTTGCTCCGTACTCAGAGGCAAGGTTGAAGTAACGTGCGATATGTCCGTCCACAGCGTCTGTGGTTTCGACCAGCAAGAGAACCCCCACTGCCAGTACCAATGTTAGAGTGGATTCTTTGCACGCCGTAAGAAGAACAAAAAATATCACGGAAAGAGGGATCCTTACCAGAGTGACGGATTGGATCAGAATATATCCCCGCCGGTTGTTTCTAAATCCATCGGGGATTTGATTCGAGTCCATGCGCTTCAAAATTATTTGTGGGATCTTCCTAAATCCTGTTCCCCATTGTATTTTTTTATTTTTTGCCTGTCAACAATCCGCAGCCGTTCGGCGCTCCTCCAGTTTAGGCCTTTTTTCAGTTTTGTCGATTCACTCTCCACAATCTTGAATAGCTTTTCGGATAGAGGAGGAGATAGGATTTATCCTCTCCTTTGTTCCCACCCGATCATTCACCTTTGATGCCAAAGGAAGCCAATGATGGTCTCAATAACTTGTTATTGGAGAGGACCTATTCTGTCGACGAATCTTAGCATGTCTTCTTGAACCGCAGAAAGGCGAGATAGCCGAGGAGCGCGAGGAAGATGAGAGTAGTCAGGGACATGGACATGAAGGATGAGTAGAGGTCTTTACCGATAATGTCGTAGACAGAGAAAAATATAATGAGGAAATTACTGACGAGGACGATCCTCCACAAGTTGGTGTAATGAGGGAAATAATGGATAATGATCATAATCCCCAGGACAGACATAAGGAGATTGTAATCCCACCCTAGAGGGGAAACCAACGGGATAAGAAACAGAAGAATCGAACACTCAAGGATTAGGGCCCTCTTCACTTTTTTTCCTTGGACCATAAGGAGCAAGACTAAAAGGGCAAGGCCAGAAAGCAAAATAATGGCGAGAACAAAAGAAAGCGTTGGGTCACCTGTCCATTTGTTGAAGAAAGCGATGATGGATATGTTATCCCAAGTTGTGAGCAGTGTGGGCGTGGATTGGGATAGAGTTGAATACCACTCTTGGAGGACGATAAAATTCCCTTTGAATCCATAGTAAAGAGAGGGGAGAAGGATGGCGATAAACAGCGTACCCATGCCGCTCAATAGAGTTTTCCATTTGCCTTTGAGAAGGAAGTAAGGGAGAAATATCAGGGCATAAGGTTTGAGGGCTATGGCGAGTCCCCAAAGAAATCCCGCGTAGATATTCTCGAACTGCGACTTGTCTTTTGTATAACGATCCAGGTGCCAGATCATGATGAGGAGGATCAATGTCACAAGGGTGTTGATCTGACCCAGATCGATCTCCCTCATAAAATATTTGATCAAGACTAAAGGTGTAATGACCATCAGCCATTTTGATTTTTCTGTTGTTGAGGGCACAAGAGTAAAAGAGAGCCGGATGAGAGCCAGGGAGCAAAAAATAATAAAAAAATACCAAACACCTTTGGCCGCTTCGAGAGGCAAATAAGATAGAGGAGCATAGAGGATGGCAGAGGAAGGAAGGTATTTGAACATGTAGTGTCCGTCTTCGAACCGGTAGGGAGTCTCCGCCAGTCGCAATCGTTTTCCCGCTTCATAGTTTACCTCGAAATCGATCATGTCGTTTTTTACCTTGAAAAGGAAGATCGAGAGAAATAAGACACAGATCAAAATGACACTGAGTGCGGTTTTCCATTGGGTCGGCATGATTCTCCAATATTAAAACAACTGCTCCGAAACGTAAATCGCTTTTTGCGGCAGAGAACTGTGTTTAACTTGAAAAAAGAGAATGTGCCGAGTATATTTGGGGGGGTGATGTCGATAAAAAAAGCGAATACTCCGATGATGGAGCAGTATCTCAACATCAAGCGGAATCACCCGGATTCTCTTTTGTTTTTTCGTCTGGGGGATTTTTATGAAATGTTCTACGAAGATGCAAAAAAAGCGTCCCCTGTTCTGGAAATAGCTCTTACGTCACGCCAAAAAGTACCTATGTGCGGGGTTCCTTACCATGCGGCCAAAACATACCTGACAAAACTTCTCAAACATGGGTTCAAGGTTGCAATTTGCGAACAGGTTGAAGATCCCAAACAGGCCAAAGGAGTGGTCAGAAGAGATGTCGTAAAGGTCCTGACTCCGGGAACGGCCATCGAGCTCGATATCGAGGAGGACAGGGAAAATACCTTCATCTCCAGTCTGGTTTTCGAGGACAATTCTTGGGGGCTTGCCACCATCGACTTGGTTTCGGGAGAGCTGATGACGGCGCAGAGCGATCCTCTGGCCCGAAGAGTTCTCTCCGATGATCTGTACCGGTTTTCACCGAAGGAGATCATCTATCCTGAAGGCCAGGAAGCCAATGTCGATAAAATCCTCATGCATAACAATCTCGGGACTATGATGAAAAGCCCTCAGGAAGATTGGATCTATGATCTTGCCAAAGCCAGAAGCATCCTGATGGATCATTTCCAGGTCAAATCCTTAGAAGGCTATGGACTCGAAGAGAAGCCTTTGGCCGTCCGGGCTGCAGGTGCGCTGCTTTACTATTTAAAAAAGCTCCGCCAGGATACTCTTCTCCTCATCCATAGGATGGCCTATATCCAACCGCATCAGCATATGATCTTGGACACGTCGACCATAAAAAATTTGGAGCTGGTCAAAAATCTCAGAGATGGCAGGCGCACCGATTCTCTTTTAGATATCGTAGACTTTACGGAGACTTCGATGGGCGCACGGCTTCTTAGGTCTTGGCTTCTCCAGCCGCTGAGGGACATCGAGACCATCGAGATCCGGCTTGAGTCTGTGGCTGAGCTTTTGGGGGCTACGATCGAGAGACATGATTTGAGGGATATTTTAAAGGAAATCTATGATCTGGAACGACTGAACGGGAAGATTTCTCTGGGTGTTGCCAACGCCCGCGATCTCGTTGCCTTGCACAAATCTCTGATCCCTTTGCCCCAAATTCAAAAGATCCTCGGCTCATTCTCTTCCCAAAGACTCCAAGGGATCTTTGATAAGTGGGATAATGCTCGGGACCTCGTTACACTGATAGAAAGGTCCATAAAGGAAGACCCTGCCTATGCGTTGACCGATGGTGGAATCATCAAGGAGGGCTATAGTTCCGAGTTGGATGAATTGCGAAACATCAGTCGATCAGGAAAATCCTTCATCACTCAGATGGAAAAGAAGGAAAAGGAGCGGACGGGCATTTCTTCGCTCAAGATCCGCTTCAACAAAGTTTTTGGTTATTACATAGACGTGACAAAACCTAATCTGTCGATGGTTCCTCCTGATTATATTCGAAAGCAGACACTGGTGAATTCCGAGCGGTTCATTACACCGGAGCTCAAGGAATACGAAGACAAAGTGCTCAACGCAGAAGAGCGCATCGGAGAGCTGGAGTACGAGCTTTTTCTCGAGATCAGAGCACAGATCGCCGCGCAATCCGCGAGACTCATGAAACTGGCGAATGATGTCGCGTCTCTCGATGTTCTTTGCTCTATGGCGGAGCTGGCATCGCAGAGGAATTACACACGCCCTGTTGTGAACGCCAACGACGCCATCAAGATCATCGGAGGGCGCCATCCCGTGATAGAGAAGACCAATGCAGAGCCTTTTGTTCCCAACGATGTGTACGTGGACAGGGATGCAGACCAGATCCTGATCGTGACCGGCCCGAATATGGGTGGAAAATCCACCTATTTAAGACAGGTGGCCTTGATCTGTATCCTTGCTCAAATGGGTTCATTCGTTCCGGCCGATGAGACAGAGGTCGGCGTTGTCGACAGGATCTTTACGCGCATCGGTGCCATGGATTTTTTGACTGTTGGACAGTCGACCTTTATGGTGGAGATGCTCGAAGCCGCCAATATTCTCAACAATGCCACTGCCCGGAGTTTGATCTTGCTGGACGAAATAGGGAGAGGAACGAGCACTTTCGACGGATTGAGCATCGCCTGGGCAATCGCCGAATATCTCCACGAAAATGAACACATACGCGCAAAGACCCTATTTGCGACGCATTACCATGAATTGACCGAACTCGCTCTCACTCTCGAGAGGATAAAAAACTACCATGTGTCTGTTAAAGAGTGGAAGGATGAGATAATTTTTCTGAGGAAGATCGTGCCGGGGCCTTCGGACCAGAGCTACGGCATCCATGTGGCGAAGCTTGCAGGGATTCCGCGCCCGATTATCGAAAGAGCCAAGGAGGTCCTCTTCAATCTCGAGAAAAAAGAATTGGATGATGCGGGCGTACCGAAAATCGCCTATCATTCTTCAGCACGAAAAGACAAATCCCAGTTGCTGCTTTTTGAGGAGGATCGCGAAAGGGAAAAGTTGGAGAGCCTTAGAGAAGAAATCGTAAAATGTGACTTGAATGCGCTGACACCGCTTGAGGCTCTCAATCTCCTCGAAGAGCTTCAAAACAAACTCAAAAATGAAAAAGATTGAGCGAATCGATGGCCTGATCAAATGCTTTCAGATTCTTCATCGGAAGAAAAGTCATCCATATCCTCTTCGTCCCTGAAGTCTTCATCGAAGTTGTGATTGTCGTTGTAGGTGACTTCACCTTCTTCCTCTTTGAGCTTTTCTAGGGCGAGGTTGAATTCTTCTTTATTCTCATACCGCCTCAAGTAGTTAGATGCGGTGTCGAGGTAACCCAGCTCGAGATAATCATCTTCGATCACGCAGAAAACGGATTTCATGTGTCCTGATTGGAGGTCGCCTACTGTTTCCACAACCCGTGCAGCATTTTGAATGGCCTCAAGTGTGATCCAACTCGAGATTTCGATTTCTTCCATTTGATTCCTCTTAGGGAAAAATAGCATTTTTGAATAAATTGTCAAGGAAAAATAATACCGGTATAATATCTTTCCTATAAAAGTGATAAATGTGCGTTCGTTCGATCTTAAATCCTATCCAAAAATAGGAGAAGATACCGATGAAATGGGATAAATACACTGTTCTGTCCCAGGAAGCCTTTCAGCAGGCCCAGCAGTATGCGGAAGAGATGGGGCACCAAGAGATAAGGCCCGAGCACCTCCTTTTTGCCTTTCTCGAGCAAGAGGATAATATTGTC
>JASFEP010000015.1:0-24396 GCA_050124775.1 Candidatus Aminicenantota bacterium | reverse complement strand
ATCATCAAGGATAAGATCTGGTTCTTTGCCAATGCCAGACGATTCCAATGGGCAAGAGACTTCAGCCACGTCGTCTGGGATGACACCATCGTTGCCGGTGAGCGAATTTACACCCTCGATGAAGCGCCCCACAAAGAGAACAACATCTTCGGTAAGTTAACTTTTCAGCTCGCCTCGAATATCCGCCTCTTAGCCACCTATAATCTGACTACGATCGTGGAGGATTTTTACACCAACCGCATCCAAACCTACCTCGACAAGACGGCGACTACTAAATGGGATGGGGAGAAAGGGCATACCGTTGCCACGCAGCTCAATTGGGTCTTCAGCCAGAACTTGTTCTTTGATATCCGGGTCGGTTACATCTACCGTTTTTTCCCAATTCCCTACAGTGACTTCGCCATTCAAGATGCTGCTTGGACCTACGACACATATTATCAAATTTACAGGAACACTCCCAGGTTTAACGAGACCTATCTGCGGACAAGGCTAAATCCTTCGGTCACAGCCACATGGTTCCTCGATAACACGCTCGGTGGCAACCATGAGTGGAAAGCTGGCGTGGAATACGAAAAAACAACATCCAATTGGGACTGGTGGAGAGAAAATCCATATTACTATTATCACAATCAAGGGAGTGTATGGGCCTATGCCACAGCTTCTGAGCCATACCGCGGCCGCATTCGTCCTTACACCTGCGGGCCAACCGAAGGGTCCTCTGTACAGGAAAATTCCATGCAAAGATGGGGGGCTTATGTTCAGGACAGTTGGACGATCGGCGACAGATTGACATTAAACCTCGGTGTACGCTTCGACACAAGCAAGGGCTTCTTTCCCGAACAGTTCAAGGCGGCCACTGCCGATCCATACGGCATATTCGACATCATTGTGCCTGGCCAAACTGTTTACAGTGAATTCACGATGCCTGCTATGGATGTCGTACGATGGACACACTTCTCCCCCCGACTCGGATTCTCTTACGATCCGTTCGGCGATGGCAAGACATCCGTCAAGGGTTCGTGGTCTAGGTACAATGAATACCTGATGCAGCAATACTTTTCCCTTGTGAATCCCATCTATCCGACAAGAGGGAGCTGGTACTGGTTCGACGACAACCAGAATAAAATTTGGGACCGAGACGACCGATATCAAAACACCTACATGCCAGTTGGCCCGGAAGAATTTGAATTGGAGAAAGAAATTGATGTAGACTGCACAGCTCCCTATACAGACGAATTTGCTCTCGGTATCGAGAGAGAGGTCGCCAAGGATTTTAGCGTCGGCATTTCCTTTGTCTACAAGCATAAAACAAACATCTTCGAAAGCGTGGGAGACTACGGATTAGGGAAAGACGAAGCCTGGAAAGGCTACGCGGAGAACAGCCCTTACTGGGAAAAGTTCGAATTCCTCGATCCCGGCGACGACGGTGAATTCAACACAGAAGACGACCAGATCTCTTATGTGTATGCAGAGCTTGCCGGAGCTCCAGCCCCGCATAACATATTGATGAATGTGGATGGCGCCTATAGGAAATACTGGGCGATCAATTTCATTTTCAACAAAAGAATGTCCAACAACTGGCAGCTGCTCGGTTCCGTCGTTTACAGCAAGGCATGGGGGAATATCGGGGGGGACTATGGCGCCTCCTATGGAGGAAGCGGAACGTTCAACACGCCCAACTCGTGGGTGTTCTCCGGCGGAAGACTGGATTACGACCGGCCCTGGAACATCAAACTCCAGAGCACAATCATCCTTCCCTATGAATTTGTCCTCAGCGGCTATTTCAACCACCGCTCCGGCTCACCCTGGGACAGAGACATAAGAATCTACATTCCTGATGATGAGAAGTACAAATATCCTGGAGACTACTATAGCAGTATTCCCACTGAGCTCAACGGAACCCGGAGGAATTCACCGGTAACCACACTCGATATGAGGATCGAGAAACGATTCCGTATCGGCGAGACATTCACCATCGGTGCCTATCTCGACGTCATCAACCTGATGGGACGAAGCGGGTACGATATCGAAGCTAATCCCGGCGGTTATCTCCACTACGAAGATCCAGATAATCCTACCTTCTCCTATTATGGCACGTACGGCGACATCGAAGAAGCCTACGGAAACAGAGTTTACAAAGTCAGCCTACGGTTCACGTTCTAATTAACGGGTAGAGGCAGAAGCTAAAGAGGGGAGGAAATTCCTCCCCTCTTTTTTTATGTTGGATCAGAAAGTGTTAATGAAGTGAGGATAGGGGGATAGGTAATTATTTTCGTAACGAAAAAGTAGCCTATCCCCTAAAAACTGTCACTCAAAAATATTTGACTTAAGGTCGAAGATACAATATATTTGTTGGGTATGATTATAAATTAGTCTTTATCTTCACCAACTCTAAGCAAGGGGGAGATATGGTGGACAAAAACCACGGGGTTTTTAAAATCACAAAATCTCTGAGCACTCCCATATATGAGTACTTGAAACGATCTATCATCAACAATGACTTAAAAGCCGGCGAGAGAATCGACGAAAAAGAGGTCGCTAAAAATTTCGGCGTGAGCCGCACGCCGGTAAGGGAAGCCATAATCCGTCTTTCTGTCGAGGACTTCGTAGACATCAATTATCACCGGGAATCCGTCGTTAAAGATATTCCCTATGAAGGGCTCGAAGAAATTCTGCATGTTATAAGCCATCTGGATGCCTATGCCATCACCCAGGTAGTGGATGAAATCAGCAAAAGAGACCTGAATCAAATTGAAAGCTTGACCGCTAAAATGGGCAGGTGCGTCTCTTATGATGATACAAGAAAGTTTTTCGACACGAACTTCACTCTACACGAAATTCTGTGGAGTTATCTGCCAGATGGATTATTGCGCTCGACTCTCGAATGCGGAGCCGCACAGATCCAGAGATACAGCCATAAACCCCATATGACCGAAGCCCAAATCGAAAAAATCCAGGAATCCTCCTTCGCTGCGCACAAGAAGATCATGACTGCTTTGAAAAACAGGGATAAAGAAACGCTCTCATCCCTTTTTGCCAAACATTGGATTTACCCCGCCACCACTTTTTTAAGCCAAACAAAATAAGAGAATAAATTCAATTTATTGGATTTAGTCCATATTTTTGAACGGGCAACCACCCTACATTTGGCTTGACTCAAAGCAAATTTCTGATTCTAAATAAGTTATAAAGTCGCTTTGAATGGCATAAAATTTGCTGAGCGTATAATCCATACATTCATTTGTATATATCATATGATATTAAATATACAATCAACTAAGGAGGTGCTCAAAAGGAGGGAATCTTCTCAAGCGGGTGGATTAAGGATTCTCCCTCCCCTCACGAGAGGCGGGAGAGGGCAGCCTGTGAAAGCAGGCTAGGAAAAATCCTAAAAACAGGAGGAATTCATTGATTAAGAATTCATTCAAATTTCTGATGGTTTTACTCCTCGCCGTCGGGCTCACCTCGTTCGCGAACGCTCAGGGCAGCTTGCAGGGTTCCATCACGGGAAAGGTCTCTGATACGGAGGGAAATCCCCTTCCGGGCTGCACCATTACTCTCGAAGGGCCAGCCATGCAGGGCCAGATGACCTTCGTGTCCACGGAAACCGGCACATACCGCTTTCCATCTGTTATGCCGGGTGAAGACTACCAGCTCACCTTCGAGATGCCCGGATTCAAGACTGTGGTTCGTACAGGCTTGAAAGTCAGTGTCGGAAAGGCCACAGCCATCAACATCATGCTCGAGATGAGCACACTGGAAGAAGAAGTCACCGTCGTCGGGGAATCTCCCACAGTTGACGTCAAAGTCTCCAAGACAGCCGTCAACTATTCCAAGAGCTACATCTACAACATCCCGATGGCCCGGGACCTCTACGAAGTCCTCAATTCCATGCCCGGATCGGTGTCTGAAGATGTGAGCTATCGCCGCACATCCTACATGGCCGGAGGAACGGTCAGAGGCAACCAGTATTCGATCGACGGTGTGACCATCAACGACCCCGTGGTTATGTATCCCATGACCAACGTCAACATCGATGTCTATGAAGAGGTCGAGATGGGCATGTTCGGCCACACGGCAGACGTCGGCATCGCTGACGGCGGGTATGTCAACATCGTGACCAAGTCCGGAGGAAACAGCTTCCACGGAGGAGGAACGGTCGAGTATTACAACGAAGACATGCAGATGGCACTCCTCAGCGAGGAGGACCTAGAATCGATAGGCCTTACCAAGCCCGCAGGATGGAGCACCTGGCAGGACTTTTCTCTCTTCCTGGGCGGGCCGATCATCAAGGATAGGATCTGGTTCTTTGCCAACGGGCGTTATTTCAAGTGGCAGCAGGACTTCAACCACATCATCTGGGATGATACCCAAGCGGCTGAGGGCCGAGTGTACACTCTCGATCAGGCCCCTCATAAAGAGAACAATATCTTCGGTAAGCTGACCTTCCAGCTGGCCTCGAATATCCGCCTTCTCGCAACATACAACCTGACCATGATCACCGAAGATTTTTACACAAACCGGACACAGAATTACCTGGATGTGACCGCCACCACCAAATGGGACGGTGAGACAGGCCATACCATCAGCCTTCAGTTGAACTGGGTGGCCAGTCAGAACCTGTTCTTCGATATCCGGGGCGGCTACATCCGCCGGTTCTTCCCGATTCCTTACAGCGCACAGGCCCTCTCCGATGCACCCCGTTGGTATGACAGATATTACGGAATCTACAAGAACAACCCCCGGTTCGAAGAGACCTATCTCCGGAACAGGCTCAACCCCTCGGTTCAGGCCACTCTATTCGTAGACAACGCCCTCGGCGGAAGCCACGAGTGGAAATTCGGTGTGGAGTATGAGGCCACAAGCGGGAACTGGGATTGGTGGAGAGCGGATCCCTTCCTCATCTATTATTACCAAGGGGGTCCGAGCTATCCAACCGACTCAGAGCCCAACAGATACCGGATCTATTCCTACACCTGTGGAGCTACAGAGGGATCATCCGTCCAGGAAAACACGATGAACAGGATCGGGGCTTATATCCAGGACAGCTTCACTATCGGCGAGAGGCTGACCCTGAATCTGGGTGTGCGCTTCGACACCAGCAAGGGAAAATTCCCCGAGCAGTTTAAAGGGGCGAGCGCAGATCCTTACGGTCTCCTTGCCACGCTCGGCGATTCACCCTACAGCGAGTACACAATCCCTGCCATGGATGTTCTGAGCTGGACACACTTCTCGCCGCGCCTCGGTTTCGCCTATGACCCCTTCGGAGACGGCAAAACCTCGATCAAAGGCTCCTGGTCCAGGTACAACGAATACCTGATGATCCAGTATTACTCCCTGGCCAACACAAACTATCCCAGCACAGGCGGTTGGTACTGGTATGACGACAACGAGAACGGCATCATCGATCCCAGTGCCGACAGGTTCGACCTCCGCTATCTCCCGCCCGATCCCTTCACAACCGTACTGGAAGACGAGATCGACCTCGACGCCACGGCTCCTTACACCGACGAATTTGCGGTTGGTATCGAGCGTGAGTTGGCTAAAGATTTCAGCGCAGGTGTGACATTCGTCTACAAGCACAAACGGAACATATTCGAAGACGTCAACGACTATGGATTGGGGAAAGATGAAGCCTGGAAAGGTTACAGCGAAAACAGCCCCTACTGGGAGAGGTTCGATTTCACCGACCCGGGAGACGACGGCGAATTCGGCACCTCCGACGACCAGCAGTCCTACTGCTATGTCGAGCTTGCCGATGCGCCCGACATTCATTACTTTCTGACGAATGTCGAAGGAGCCTTCCGGAAGTACTGGGCTATCCAGTTCGTTTTCAACAAAAGGATGTCCAACAATTGGCAGATGCTGGCCTCCTATGTCTACAGCAAGGCCTACGGCAATATCGGCGGGAACTATAACTCCTCCTACGGCGCCAGCGGCGGTTTCGATACGCCGAATTCCTGGGTTTTCGCCGGCGGACGCCTGGATTACGACAGGCCCCACAACCTCAAGATCCAGAGCACGGTTATCCTGCCCTATGATTTCATCCTCAGCGGCTACTTCAACCACTATTCCGGTGCGCCCTGGCAGCGAGACGTCACCATTTACCTCCCCGATAATCCCAGCTACAAATGGGAAGGAGATTCATACGGCGTGGATACCGAATTGAACGGCGCACGGCGCGATGCTCCTGTGACAACACTCGATATGCGGCTCGAAAAGAGGTTCCGCATCGGCGAAACCTTCTCCATCGGCGCTTACCTCGACGTCATCAATCTCATGGGGAGAAGCGGTTACAACATCACCGGAAATCCCGGCGGATACGTCGATTACACAGACCCTGATAACCCCACATTCGAACGATTCGGCACCTATGGCGACATCACCGGCGCTTACGGAAACAGAGTCTACAAAGTCAGCGTACGGTTCACCTTCTAAGCTCGTCAAGACGCAGACATTCAAAGGAGGGAAGGGAAACCTTCCCTCCTTTTTTTATGGGCAAAGGAAAAGGGGACAGGCAACTGTTTTCGTTCCGAAAAAGTAGCCTGTCCCCTATTTTTATCTGTCCCCTATTTTTGTCTCTCGGGGAGAGGACTTTCCTGCACCTGATGCGAAAAGTTCGGGAAACCGCCCCTTATTACGGTTCATTCGGGGAATGAACCCGACACTCATATCACTTTAGGTTGTGAAAAAGAGAGGACTGGAGTACAATAAAAATATCTGGACTGTTCGGAGCCTGGAGAGGGGCAGAGAGTGAAAGGATGAAAAAACACTCGTTTTTTCTCATTATGGTGTGCGCCTGTTTGATCTTAGGATTCATCGCTTGTGCCGCTAAAGGGCCGAGCAAGGTCGACCTGGACCCCCGCAGCCAGCAGTTCCTTGACTACCTGAGCTACATCATCCTTCCTGTAGAAAGAAAAATATTCCTGGAAATGCCTCCCGAAGACAGGGGGGAATTCGTACGGGACTTTTGGGCAAGGCGCGACCCGGATCCTCAGACGCGAGAGAATGAATACCGGACCGTCTTCTACAACAGGTTGGCGATAGCGGACCAGGCCTACCGTGTCGGGAAACCTGGCTGGAAAACGGATAGAGGAAGGATATACATCCTGCTAGGTCCCCCTACTAATGTCATCACTAAAAGCATGGGCGGCACTCCCCAATTCCGTCCGCATCTCATGCCCGAGGCACCCCTCGAAGAGGGCACGGTGACGGAAAAACCCACAGAGATCTGGGTCTACGACCAGTATACGGATTGGTTTTCCGGTCCTTTGAGGCTGGTCTTCGTGGATTATTATCGCACCGGAGACTACCAGCTGACGTCCCATCAGGAGATAACAGCGTTTTCAATGCTTACGCTTCAGTGGGACCCCGTCGACCTGCCAAAATTCCAGTGGGTGGGGATGCTGGAGATGGACGAAAAAAACGCCCCGGGATATGCGATCTTCGATTACGACGCTGCGGCTGATGTCTACACGGAAGGAACGAACAGAAACGCGATCGTCTTTTTGGACATTCCCTATGAGAGGATCGATTACCGGCTCACCGAAGACCGTTTTACCTGTGATCTCTTGATTACCGCCGAGATCAGAGACTCCAAAAAAAAGTTGATCACAAGCCAAGACGAGCCTTACTCTGAAATCTTATCGCGCGAACAGCTCAGAGGGGTGATCCTGCGTAAAATGACGATTCACAAAGAATTGGAACTGGACCTTCCTCATGAGGGTAAATATATCTATATGAGCGTGACCGACAGGATAAAGGACACCCGTCTTCGCAAATTATTGGAGACGCAATAAGAAACCGCAGCAGTCTTATTTTTTGATCAGCTCTTCGAGTTTGGGGATCAGAGCCTCGATGGTTGGAGCTTGAGGATCATCGGGCGCGTACTCCAGAAATTTCTTCAGGCTGTCTATCGCCAGCTGATACTCACCCTTGTTCAGGTAGGCGTAACCTATTTGCCGGTAGGGAGGGGCCCAATCTTCTTTGAGCGCGATCGCCTTCAGGAAGTACTCGATGGCCTTGTCCGTTTCGGCTTGGTTGAAGAAGATCTCCCCGACGTTAAAGGCCAGCGTTTCATCGTTGGGAAAGAGCGACATAGCCTGTTGGAGGTATTCACTGGCTTTTTCCAGGTTGCCCTGCATCATGTAGGTTTCGCCGATACTCGAAAGAGCCCTAGCCGCACCCTCGTCGCCCTCGTAGGTGCCCTTTTCTTCTTCGACTTTATCGAGGATGACCTGGTAAGCGGCGATGGCTTTGTCGTATTCTTCCATCTGGCGGTAGCAGTTGCCGATGTTGAGGTTCACCTGGAATATGGTGGGGTTCGCTGCCAGAAACTCTTCGAACTTGGCCGCAGCTTCGGCATACTTCTCTTCCTCGAAAAGCCGGTTTCCTTCATCAAAAAGGGCTAAAGCTGTTTCATCCTCGATGGATGGCACATTCGATAGAGAGCTCAAGTCGATTTTTTTGAGCGTAAAGTCGAGAGGGGGATTATTCTGCGAGAATTGACTGACTCTCATTTCATGATAGACAGTTCCGTAACCCTCCATAGTCGCCGTAAAACGAAAATACCCCGTTCCCAAACCGGCAACGGCCCAGTTTCCTTTATCATCTGATTTTCCTTCGAATGTCGTGTTGTACTTAAGATGTTGGGCGGTAATTTGGACACCCTCGAGGGGATTCCCGGCTTCATCGGCCACCGTGCCCTTGACTCTCCCTTTTCCCCGTCCTTGTTGGGCAGCCAGGTTGACAGAAACACAAATAATAAGCGTACAAAAAGCGGCGAATTTGAATATATTTTTAGCTCTCATGTCAGTCCTCCTAGGCTAGTAAGACCACCTATTTTAAAAGATGCTCCTGTAAAATTCAATTTTTTGCGTCACACATGAAGGAAAATTGGACATCGGCGAAGGCATCGATGAAAACGAGAGGAATCTTTTTGGGTGAATATTTTTCCACCTTCATCTTCAGGCCGATAATATCGAACTGCGCCTGTCCTTTTTCCGTTTGGCCGAGATGATAATAGGCCCTCCCCGAATTCTTCAATGATTCCGCATCTTCGGGATGGGCTTCTAAAATTTCCAGGTAGATATCCAGGGCTTTCTGGTAATCCCCTTTATTGTAGTACACCGCAGCCAGATTTTGTTTGGCAGCGAGCAGACTGTCCGCAATCTTCTCGAAGCTCGCAATGGCCTTTGCATCGTCTTTGGTGTGGGCCGCTATGTAGCCTTCGCAAAAGCTCAACGCATCGCTGGCCTGCCCGGCTTTTTGGAGTTTCTCGAGTTCCTTTTTGGCATCCTTATAGTCTTTCAGCTGGCATTTGACGACCATCAATTGCTTGCGGGCCTCTATCTCTGGATAATCATTTTTCCTTGCATCCTCGAATCGATTTTTAGCGTTCTTATAATCCTCCTTCTTTTTATAGAGCATGCCCAACGAAAATTTGAGGATCCCTTTCCGTCCCTTCGTGAACACAGTGCCCGCCATTGCACCGACCCTATTGACATCCGCATAGGTGCGGTCAGCCGTAATGGCTGCGGGCGCTGCGCCAATCTCTTTGATCTCTTGTTCCACATGACTAATGATATCCATAGCCTTTTCGAGGTCTCCTTTGAGATAATGGGCCAATCCCATATAGAGATGACAGTCGAAATTCCGGGGATAGTACTTGAGCTTTCGTTCCAGGAGACGGATCGCTTCATCGATCTTGCCCTGTTCGAGATACTGGCAAGCGCGGACTTCTTCTAGATATGCCTGTGCCTGACTTGGGGGAACAACGCAGATTGCGCTCAAGATGCCTATCCCGATAAACAGTGTCAGAATTTTTTTCATTGCTTTCGTCCTCCCATATGATTCATTCGTGAGTATCGATTAAAAATGAAGAAACGAAACAAACCCACTTTCCTACAGATTACACAATCGGGCAGTGCCTTTCAAGAATATCTTTCACTGTCAGTTCGGGAAGCCGATCCTCCATTCAATTTAAAGGATCGCTCGGGAGGCCGCGCCTACGTCTTTTTGGTCTATTCGAGGAATGGATCCTACATTAGAGGTTGAATTCCTTGACCTTTTTCGATACGTCCCCGCCCGTCGTATTCGTGAGAAAAGCGTACAGTCTGTTCTTTCCCTTCCGGAGTTGAGGCAGTTCATCGTCCAGAACAAAGGGGATCTCGATTTTGTATTCATCTCCTTTTTTCTCCGCAAGGTCTTCTTCATTGGTTTCGACCCTGTAGGTGTCCTTATATTCCCACACGATGTTCTCTTCGGAATCTTTCAGTTCTAAGCGCAGCTCGAGCGTGGTCACCAGCTTGCTCCCCTCTTCTGCAAACCATATATTGGCGTAAGGGATTTTAACCAATAAGGCCCCTTCGATTCTCTCTTGAGTATCCAGCGTCTTATCGACATCCCAATCGAAGCTTACATCCTCTATCCTTCCCCTGATGGTTTGTTGAGCAGCCGCCTGAGCCGTACTCAATTCGTGCATGTACATCAGGTTGAGGCTTCGGATCGAGCTCAGATCATAAGTTACGAGCCGGTAGGTCCCGGTGCATGTGTTATCCACAAAAACGACAGGGAAATCCCCATAGTACCAGACTTCCTGGCAGCGGCTCGCCGCGCTGTAGCCCATAGGATAGGTGATCCGGTCCAAAGGCGGCCCGAACAGGATCCAGATCCTTCCCCGGTCTGTCATCCATCCGGGTCTTCCCTCGCTGATAAAGAGCTCATCTGCCTGGTCTATCCGGGCATAGTACTCCATCTTGAACTCATTCTCCTCCGTGTTCGGGTCCGGGTCCCGGCGTTTCCAGAATTCCTCTTTAAACTCTTCCTTTTCTTCATCCGGAAGGTCGAGAAAAGTATGCGACTCTTCCTTCGTGATGATATATCGAACCTTGTTGTACCACTCCTTATTCACAGGGTCCAGCTTCTGCTCCAACTTATAATAGCGGCAGGACCCGAAAAAGATTACCATCCAGGAAGCCAACAGAAATGTAGTCAAAGGCAATACATAACTTCTTGCTCTTTTTCGAATTCTTTCAAAATCAATCATTCTTTTTCTCCTTTATCGCCTCGACGCTCTTTTTGAGCCCGGGCTGGTCAGGATTTATCTCAAGGGATCTTTCCCATGCAGTCAATGCCTCCTCGATCTCCCCCAGCTGGAAATAGCATTCCCCCACAGCGTTAAGGACATTCGTGTTTATTCCGTAGTGATCGATGGCGGAGTTGAACAGCTCGACGGCTTTACTCAATTCTCCCAAAGCCTGATACGTCCTTCCCAGAACGATGAACACATCATACAGAGGAGGGTCGGGCTTTTCGAACAGGGGAAGAAGGAGGGGTTCGATCTTTGTATACTCTTCAGAAAGCATATAAAGCTTGGCCAGGTTGAGGGCGTACTCGGCAGAATCCGGTTGCTTTTGATACGCCCTTTCGATGTAAGCTTCGGCCTCTTCGACCTTTCCGCTGTTAAACAGCTGCGTGCCTACGATGTAAGAATAGACGGGATTCTCGCCTCCCGGCATCAGCTTGGAGTAAACCCAGGGCCGCGCGATAGCAGCCTGGTGGGTCACATCGAATTCATCCGTTTCGTAGAGAATCTCCTGCCCATCGATAACAAGGGATACTTCCACTCTGTAGTGGGCGGGAGAAAAGTCGAGAAGACTGAACTGCTCCACAAAATTGGGCCTCTCGGGATATTCGAGGATCGTTTTTGTCACCGTCCGGAATGTTTCGCCATTCTTCAGGAAGTTGTATTTCAGTTGGCCCCCTTCGATCTGTGCCGGTTTTAAACCATGTATCTGATAGGCCAGCACCAGTCCATCCTGCATGATGAATGTCCGGTTTGCCTGGAAATGGAGCTGGTTCGTGCCGATCTGGAAAGGCCGCAGCCGGTCTTCCGTCATGGGCTCTTTTTCCACTGCGTACCCCATGATGAAAGAGGTCATCTGGAGTTCATCCTGAACACCGGGAATGAGAATCTCGCGTTCTATCGATGTAAACTCCTTGGAAACGATATTTTTCACGAGCACCGACATCTTGTAATTCCCGGGGATCAGGGGAAACATGTCCCTGAGGCTGAGAGGACGGCGGCTCACATCTCTCATCTGCTCTTGGTTGAAATTGAGGTTGACGTCCTTCTCGAACTGGTGGATCTGCTTCCCCTCCATGTTCGTGATGGTTCCGTTCAGTTTCAGCGTGGTGTAAAACTTATCCTCGAACTGGTTAACAGACAGCCTTTCCGGCTCGATGGCATAGTGAACAAAATACATGCCGGAGGGGTCCTGCAGTATTTCTACAACGGCGTCACAGTCTATGTAATTGGCGGAGTATTCCACCTCGATAACATCTTTGAGCTCGAGGAACTTCTGGGCATACTTCTCCTTGATCTCCCGGGAGGGCATCGTGAAAACCCTCTGTATCAGGATGTCCGAGCTCATGGTAGGCCGATCCAGGGCAAGATTTCTCTCTCCGGGTATAAGGGACAAGGACACCTCAGCCAGTTCGGGCTCCAGCTCCATAAGATGTTGATACGCTGCCAAGTAATTCGCATGGTCCCCGAAGTAAGATGTCATTAGAGCCTGCGGGCCATGCTGAAGGGGACTGTACAGCTTGTATTCTCCTGTCCCCCCTTCCTGGAAAAAGATCATATTGAATCCGGGGGGAAGGCCGTATTTTGTCATGCCCTGGTAAAACCAAACCTCTGTGTTGTAGACCTGAGTTTTTCCTTCGAACCGGGTGATGTCATTGGGCTCGCCCAGGATGATATAGATCTCGCCTCTGTCTGTTCTCCAACCCGCTGAGGGAGTCGTTCGTCCGAAAAAATGGTTGGCGTGATTGATGCGGCGGTAGTGTTCCGTCCTGAATTCGTTCTCGGGACTGCCAGGCGTTGGGTCCCGCTGTTTCCAGAACGCATCGATGAATCGATCCCGTTCACGATCCGATTCCAGTTTGAGGAAAACTTCTTTCTCCAAATCCGTTATGATGTAGATAACTTCCTCTTCGAGCCATTTTTTATGTCTTTCCGGAAGGTTTTTGCTGTCGCCGGAATTGCCGCAAAGATAGAGAGCGACCGTTGTTAAAAGAAGAGAGCTCATCCAAATCTTTTTCACTCGCGAACTCCTTGTTTGCCCTTTGTCCTCGATAGCACGAGTTTTTTCGAGCGATGAGTGTACCATTTATCGTTAATAACCAGCAGCAATATTCATGCCATACTGTCGGGGTTCTCTCGCTTAGAAAGCCTGTGCCCGACGAATCGGTCAGTCGTCGATAATCGACATCATATTATAGCGTAATTTGACGTTTTTATCATATCCTCGGTGTCCTCTCATCTAAAAATATTTTACACATTATGCCTGAGTCCTGGGGAGATGAGGAGGGGTGGCATTGAGGATTCTCTTTGGCGGGATGTTATGATATGGGCGTTTCGGGCTCTCTCCTGGCCAGGTCTTTAATCTCTTCGAAATCGGATGGGAACATCTCTCCCCAAGTGTAGAGAAATGCCAGTTTGTTGTGGAGAAGAGGGTCGATATCGTTGTGGATGATGCCCTTTGTTAAGAGTTTATCCCAGGTCGTTGTACCGGGGACAGGCGAGAAGAAGGCCAACCGGGGTCTTGCGCCCAATGATCGTACTCTTCGAATACTTTCTCGGATGCTCTCTGCGCTTTGTCCGGGGAGGCCGACCATCAAGTAGATATTGATCTCCGAGGGACTGTATCCGGCATTTTTCAAGTGCTCCATGGCGAGCCCGAGGTCTGCGGATGAGACCTTTTCGCATGAATCTTGGAGCACAGTTTTGTCGAAGGATTCTTGACTGAGAAAGAGCGATCGAAAATTCGCCCGCTTAAAAAGGGAGGCGAGGCATGCATCGATCTCGGCCACATGCAATCCGTTGGGTGTATGGAAGGCGACCGGGATCTCCCGCCGGATGACCTGCTCCAGGATCGGGATGATGTGTTTATTCTTATTGAGGAGTAGGGCATCATCATAAAAGGCGATGTTTTTCGTGCGGTGGGTTTGGTGAAGCCATTGGATGTGTTCCACAACCCTCTCGGGTGAATCCTGGTCGAACCCTTTAAAAAGGAGCGAACTTGCACAATAAGAGCAATTATACGGGCATCCGCGCGAGGTCAAAAGGGGAAGAGTTTTTCGATCGCTGAGGAGGTCGAATGCTGGGCGGGGAGCGGTGCTTCGTTTTTCGAAATGATAATCCTGACAGAATTGATTCCCAAGAACCTCACGCATCAGGGGAATGAGCGTTCGCTCGGCCGGGCCTTCGATCACAAAATCCGCATCCGTGGCTTCTCTGGCATGATCGGGTAAAAGCGTGGCGTAGATCCCGCCCAATACGACCGGGACACGGCCGAATTTCCGGCGGACGAGTTCGACCACCAGTTGCACTCCCGGATACCAATAGGTCATCGTGCAGGTCACAAGCACCATATCGGGCCGAGGCGCTCGATCGAGACGGTCAAAAAAGAGCTTCATGGGGATCCCATAGCGGGAAAATTTGCGGGGAACATCCCGGAGCACGATGGGTTTTTTCACTTCCTCTTTGAAAAAAGGCCCTCGTCCGTCTTGTTTAGTTTTTGCTCTTTTTGGGAGGTGAGGATGATATCTATCCAGACAATCGATAAAGTTGAGGCGGCAGTCCGTGTGTGTTTTCAGCAAACCTGCAACGGAGAGAAGTCCGAGAGGCTTCATCCAGAAATCATAGGCCGTAAAATCGAATATCCAAGGATTTATGAGAAGAATGTCCTTAGGAGAGGGCATCTGTCACCTTCAGGTCCACGGCAGCCACTCTTGTGAATGGGTGGGGGGGGTCGGGTCCGGTCCGTGAATAATTCATGATGGCTGGTGCGGAAGGTGGGACTCGAACCCACACGGCCTGTAAGGACCATAAACTCCTGAGGCTTACGCGTCTACCAATTCCGCCACTTCCGCACTCGATACAGCAATTCGAACTCTGACGATTAGCTATTATAAGCTCATACTCAAAAAAGGTAAAGACCCGTTTTTTGTCGATCTTCGACGATCAAACACAGCCGGTGCGCTTGACAAATCAGCGTTCAATTCTTATCTTATTAAAACCGAGTGATAAATTCTTTATTTCTCAGTCTCCATCGATTTTTTTCTCTCTAAATCTATGCAAATTGGATTATTCGTAATACTTAAGAAAAAAAGACAGACAATATCGTTTTTTCTTGATGTTAAAAATTGAATCGACATTTTGTAAAGCCTGGATTATTCACGGACCGAGACCGACCCACCCCATCCGTTCACAAAGGCGAAGCAGTGGCCCCCGAAGCTGTAGTGAACTACCGCGAGGGGGTTACAATGGAGCCTTTGTGGTAAGATCGGTGGGTAGGTTGGGTCGGCGCCCGAAGGGTAAAAGATGCTGCCAATAGAATATTGAGTGATTTTGGAAATAAAGTTGGCAGCAGATTTTATGAATAATCCAGAAACATGAGGGAGGTCAAATGAAGCTACTAAGTCGGGAACAGATCGAAAACCTGGCGAAATTCAAGAGTAACAACTTATTGACAACGTCATTCTATCTTGACACGAGTAAAAATCGACTGACAAAAAAAGAGATCCAGCTTTCCTTGAAGAATCTCATCAGCATGAACAAAGCACGTCTTGAAAAGATGAGCCTGAGCAAAGAGAACAAAGATTCTCTCTCTCAAGACTTGGAAAACATCCAAAAATTTTGTAAGAGAAATTTGAATTCTTACAACTTTGTCGGACTGGCCATTTTTTCTTGTTCGAAAAAAAATTTCTGGCGAGAATTCAACCTCGTGAATTCGCCCAAGAACACGATCGTTTTCGATCAAAACCCCTATGTGCGACCGCTCTCGGCATTTTTGGGAGAGTATCACCGGACGTGCGCTTTTATCATCGACCGCAAAGAGGCCAAGTGGTACGATATATACATGGGAGAGATCACCCTGATCGAAAGCCTTGAAGGGGATGTCCCCAGCAAAGTGCGGGAAGGGGGCTGGGAAGGATACGAGTCCAAGCGGATCGAACGCCATATCGCTTCGCGCCTGCACAACTACTTCAACATAGCGGCCAAGATGACCTTCGACCTTTACAATAAGCACAAATTCGACTGGATTTTCCTCGGGTGTTCGGATGAAATTGCATCGGATCTGGAGCCGCTACTCCATCCCTACCTCAAAAAAAGACTGAAAGGCCGGATCAAAGCCAAGCCCAATGATTCACCCAGCCGGGTGCTCAAAGAATCCCTCGATCTCAAACAAAAATTGAAAAAACAGGAAAAGGAAGAGATTGTTCGACAATTCGTTGCGGAAATCGAAAAGGGAGGGCTTGCAGTCTCAGGCTTGAAAAACACACTGCGTAAGCTTAATAGGGGGGAAGCTCAATCACTTCTGGTGACCCGTCATTTTTCTAAGCCGGGCCGTATCTGCCCAAGGTGTAACCTGCTATTCGAGGATAATCTCCGCTGCACATCCTGCCATCGAAAAACAGAAAAAGTCGTGGATATCATCGACGAGGCAATCGAAGCGGCCTTCGAGAAAGGAAGCCAAGTAAAGCACATCAATCCGCCTTCAGGCCTTCGGAAGTACGGGGATATCGGAGTTCTTTTAAGGTACAAAACATAATTTCTGTCCCTCCGGCTTTATTCCAAAGGGGGATTCATCTCCCGAATGGATCGCTGCGGAGGATCTCTCTTTTCTTCTATGCAGGGTCCATTCCCCCAACGGAACGGTCCGCAGTAGGCTCAGTTTTCCGAGCGAATGGATGTGGTGGAGCGTTCGGTGAAGGGACCTTACAAAAAGGGGACAGGCTACTTTTTTAATTACCTCTGTAAAAAGTAGCCTGTCCCCATTTATGACTTTATGATTTGAAGGAGACGCGGTCGAAGAGACTGTAAATAATAGGGATCACGTACAGAGTGAGGAACGTTGTCGCGATGAGGCCTCCGATAACCGTGATCGCCATAGGCGCTCTCATCTCCGATCCTTGCGACGTGTCGAGGGCCATGGGCAACATCCCCAGGATCGTTGTCAAGGCCGTGATCAGAACAGGCCGGAGCCTGACAGATGACGCCTGCAAGATGGCTTCGCTCTTCTCTATGCCTCTTCGTTTCAACTGGTTGATGTAATCCACCATCACGATCCCATTGTTGACTGCGATCCCGCCGAGCATGATAAAGCCGATGAGGATCGGGAGGCTCACCGGTCGTCCTGTGACCAGCAGGGCAACGACCACGCCGATCAAAGCGAGCGGGATAGTGAACATGATGACGAAGGGGTGTTTGAAAGACTCGAACTGAGAGGCCATGATCATGTATACCAGGAGCGTGGCGAGAAGGAATGCTCCGGCCATGATCACGAACGTTTCCTGCATATCGGCATACTGGCCGCCGAATTCGATAAAGTATCCGGAGGGAAGCCCCTTCTCGATCCCGACGATCCTTTCTTTGATATCGCGCACGACACTGCCCAAATCTCTTCCCGATATGTTCGCCGAGACCGTGATCTCGCGCGCCTGATTCTCCCGTGTGATCCGGATAGGCCCTTCCCCCCGCGTGATCGTTGCCACCTGGTCCAGCCGGATCGTGGAGTTATTGGGTGTGACCACGGGAATGTCTTTGATGTCTTCGAGGGTGTCCCTGTATTTTTTATCAAAACGAACGCGTATGTCGACCTCTTCATTTCCCTCTCTATAACGTGTCGCGATCTTTCCCAGCGACGCTGTCTGCACGGTGTTGGCAACTTGGCTGACCATCAATCCCAGCCGCGAAGCTTTCTCGCGGTCGATGCGGATGTGGTACTCCGGTTTCCCCTCGGACATGGAATGAGTCACATCCCTGAGGCCTTCTACGTCGTCGATTCTATCGACCAGGTCATCGGCGATACCCTTCAAGAAATCGAGGTCTTTTCCGAAGATTTTGATCTCCACGGGAAATTGCGAGCCTCCCGACATCATCTGACCCATGTCCAGAGCCTCGAACTTCACATTCTTGAGCTTTGGGAGCTTGCCCCGGATCTGTTCCATGATCTCGAGGTCGGAGATGTCTCTTTCTGTCTGCTTTACGAGGCCCACCCAGAGAATTCCTTCATGTGTGCCGGCGTTCGAAAACCCGCTCGCCGCATCTTGAGGATCCTCCTCGGCAGCTGAACCCACCTGGGCCGAAACCACTTCCACCTCCGGCTGGGCGTCCAGCAATTCCTCGGCCATCGTCACCACCCGGTTCGTTTCCTCGAGTGAAGTACCGACCGGCATTTTCACCTTGAGAATGAGCATATCCCGGTCCATGGCGGGCATGAATTCGGTCCCCAAAAAGGGCATCAAAACGAAAGAGAGCAAGAAAAATCCTAAAACGCCTGCGAGCACGAGTTTCCGTTTCTTGAGTGCTTTGTGAAGAGTTCTCCTGTAGAAATCACGGGCTTTAACAAATTGTTGTGTTCTTCTCCTTGATCCTTTTTCGCCCGGCCTATCATTCCCTTTGAACAGCAACGAGGCCACTAGGGGAACGATGGTTAAGGCCACAAAAAGCGAGGCAAACAGCGAAAAGGCGATGGCCAGGGCTAGGCCGCGCGTGAGTTTCCCCGTTATCCCCTGGGCGAAGATCATGGGAAAAAACACGGCTATGGTTGTGAGGGTCGAGGCTGTGATCGCCATTCCCACCTCGGATGCCCCCTTTTTGGCCGCCTCGTTCTTCTCCTTTCCCTCTTCGATATGGCGGTAAATATTCTCGATGACCACGACAGCGTTGTCCACGAGCATCCCGACACCCAGGGCCAGGCCTCCCAAAGTCAAAAGGTTGAGTGTATAGCCTGCGGCATACAGGGCGATAAAGGTCGTTATGATAGAGAGGGGGATCGCCAAGCCTATCGTGAGTGTCGGCCTCCAGTTCCGCAAAAAGACAAAAATAAAGAAGATAGCCAGGATCCCGCCGACAAGGGCATTATTCCCCGTCCGGCGGATGACCTGCTGGATCATATCCGACTGGTCCATGAAAGGAAAAAACTGAACATCGGGAGGAAGCGTCTCACGGATCCTCGCCAATTCTTTCTTTACGGCCTCAGCGGTGATAACCGTGTTGGCTCCCGACCGCTTGCTAATCATGTAGATAACCCCCTTCTCTCTCTGAATCCGCGAAACATACCGGGTTTCTTTCAGCCCGTCACTCACAGCCGCAACGTCTGCCAAGTAGATGGGTTGTCCTCTCTGGGTCGCTCCGATCACAGTATTTTTGATATCGTCGATAGTCTCGTACTCTCCCATGGTCCTCACGAGGATGTCCTCGTGCCTTTCGACCACATGACCTGCGGGCAGATTCAGGTTCTCCATCCGCAGGGCGAGCAGCACCTGATCCAGAGACAGATTCCGGGACTCGAGGGCTCCCCTGTTGATATCGACCAGGATCTCCCTTACATCGGTAGAGAATACCTGCACAGAAGCCACCCCATCGATGCGCTCCAACCGCGGCGCCACCTCGTCTTCGATCATCTCCTTCAACTCGACGGTGGGCCGGTCGGCCGTAATCCCGCCGAAAAGTATGGGCCACATGGCAAAACTGAATTTTAGGACGAGGGGGTCGCTCACATCTTCGGGGAGGTAACTCTCATAAAGTCCGATCTGATCCCTGATGTCCTGGGCGGCAAAATCGAGGTTCGTTCCCCATTCGAATTCCACCATGATAACCGAATATCCCTCGGACGTGATCGAATTCACTTTTTTCACACGGTTGATCGTGTTGATGACCTGCTCGAGCGGCCTCGTGACGGTGTTCTCGATATCTTCTGAGGAGGCACCGCTGTAGATCGTTATCACGGACACTGTGGGAAATTCCAGGTCTGGGAACAGGTCGAGGCCCAATCTCGTAAAAGCGAGCGAACCCAGAACAACCAAGATCATGGCCAGCATGGCCGTGGTGACTTTTCTGTTTACGGAAAACTCTGGTATTTTCATTGGATACCCTCTTTGATCTCTATTTTTGCACCGTCGTCCAAACCGTAACTTCCTTCAACGACAACGCGGTCTCCGAGCTGAATTCCGTCGAGGATCTCGACCATATCCGTATTTTCGAGACCGATACTCACTTCCTGTCTTTTGACCGTGTTGTCCTCACTCACGACAAAGACATATTTGTCTTCCAGGATCGCATTCTGCGGAACCACCAGCGCATCCTCACGGGAGCTCACTTCAATCGTGATCTCCCCGAAAGTGTTGGGCCGCAAGAGCAAATCGGGGTTTTCTGCCGTAACTTCCACGTGAAACTTTTTGGTCGTGGGGTCTGCCGTCATGTTCACAACCGACACGCGCCCGGGAAAAGTGCGTCCCGGAAGCGCGGATACCGACATAAAAGCGGGTTGTCCTTTATCGATGCGGACCACATCCTGGTGCGAGACGTCGACCTCGATTTTGACACGCGAAAAATCCATCAAAGTGACAACTCCGCTGGTGGGAGAAAATCCGCCCATCATCGGGTTTATCACATCGCCGACCTCGGCGTTCTTCGAGGCAACCACACCGCTGAAGGGCGCTTCCATTATGGACACATCGAGGTTGTACTTGGCCAGATTCAGGGCAGCTTTGGCCTGGTCGAGCTGGGCTTCTGCGGATTCGAAGGCCAGTTTGATCTTCTCATACTGTTGTTCCGACACAGCATTCTCTTTGATCAACCGTTCCATTCGCTCCATGTTTTTCTGGGCATCGTTGTAGTTCGCTTGGGCCACCGCTACCGCTGCTTCGGCCTGCTCCATCTGGAGCCGCGTTGCTCGTGTGTCGAGCTCCGCGAGGAGCTCTCCCTTTTGCACCCTCTGCCCTTCTTCGACGTAGATATTCGCGATTCGTCCGCCGACCTCGGGCATGACGTTCATCGTCTGCCACGCCTCGATGACTCCCGTAAAGACCAGCTTTTCCGAGATCCTCTGCTTGCTGACCTTAAAGACGGTCACAAGAGCCGCCCCATAACTTGCTTCCTGGGGCTCCTCTTGCTCTTGAGGCTTGCAGCAGAGAAACACGAAGATAAGGACGATGGCTAATCCCGCATACGCTATTTTTTTTGTACTCATTTGATACCTCCATAGGAAGCGACTTGTTCATGCTTCTTCAACATGTCTGGATCGATCTCGCTTTTTTCTACGCCTAAAGACCTTTCAAAATCGGCCACGGCAACGAAAAAATCATATAATGCCTGAGAATAGTTCACCCTGGCCTGAGTGAGGGCTGTTTGTGCGGCACTCACATCGAGCACTGTGATCATTCCTTCCGTGTAGTTCAGATTGGCGATCCGCAGACTCTCTTCGGCCTGCTCGACATTTTTTTCCTGTGAAAGCAAGGATTCCCGGGCTTCCTCGATCTTGAGTATAGCCTGACTCACCTCAAATTCGACCCCATCCTTCAATCCTTTCAATGTCAGCTCGATCTCCTTGACGGCAGACTTTGCCTGGGCCTGGCGGGCAGCCGGTCCAAAACCGTTGAATATGGGCACCGTCAACACCAGGTTGATGTTGTAGTAATCCTGCCAGGTATCACCCGCTAAGGCCAACCGATCTGCCCAGAAATTGAAAGCGCCGGATATGGAGAGCGTGGGAAGGCGTTCAGCTCTCGCCATTTTCCACATTTCTTCTGCGATCTTTCCCTGGTACTCCAACTGGAGGATCTCCGGCCGGTTTTGTATGGCCAGCTGGACGCTTTTTTCCATATCTGGGGATATGGGATCGTAAAGGAGGTTTCCCTGGATCTCTATGGGTGTGGAAATATCCATGCCCAGGAGAGTCTTTAAGTTAAGCTTCATAACTTCGAAACTATTCTTGGCTTGGATCAACTGGGGCTTGAGGTTGGCCACTCTTACTTCGGACCGCAAGAGGTCGAACTGGGATGCAAGTCCCACTTCATACTGGCTTCTCACATTTTTGTGGAGATCCTCGGCATCCTCGACTGCCTGCTCCGCCACTCTGACGAATTCCTGTGCGAGCAGACATCCATAAAATGCCGTTTTAGTGTTAAAAATCGTAATGTGTTTCGATTCGCGCACCGATTCCTGTGTGGACTTTAGGTTATACTTGGCGCTCCTGTATCCAGCAGTTAAGCGCCCTCCCGTGTACAGGGGGATAGATAAGTTCAGCGCAAATTGGTAGTCTCTTGTGAAGTCCACCTTGACCTTCTCCGGCGGCTGACCGGGAATGAACGACGGAAATTCAAGTTCGAACAGCTTCTCATCGAGGGTGGCCAATCCCTGTGAGTTGAGGGATGGGAGAAAGCCTGCGGCGGCTTCCCTGACCTGTTGTTCGGCTGCGTCCACACGCTCTTCGGTCGCCAAATGGTAGGGATTCTGTGTCAGGGCCAGCTCGATGCTCTTCTCGAGAGTCAAAACCACTTTGTCCTGGGCGAAAAAAAGGCGCCCAGGCGCTAAAAAAACAATCATTCCTAAAAGGATAAATCCCTTTCTTCGCATGTTCACGCTCCTTTTCTATGTCCCGGGATTCATGATCCCGCGAAGGACAAAATCATGGATCATCTCCGTGCTTTCATCCAACGAGATCTCTTTTTGTTGTAACGGACCCTTAAAATGAAATCCGCGGAGCAACGCATTCAGAAGGAAGCACACGCTTTTCGGGTCCATGCTTCGGAATTCCCCTGCCGCGATGCCCTCTTCGACGATTGTCAGCATCACATCGAAGATCCCTTCCATTTTCTTCCTGAACACTTGAGGGACCGGGGGATGATGTCCGGAGTGCCATCCTTGGTTGCTCACATCGATCTTTAACATCTTTTTCATCGCAGACTGTTCCATGACAAAGATCCGCGACAAATTCTTTTTTTTCTGGTAGTAACCAAGAATATAACGGATCAATCCGCGCAGCTTTTGACTGGAATCCATGTCCTTCTTTTTTATTTTGATAAAATTTTTATGAACTTCATCAAAGGCGCCAAGGATGATCTCAATAAATATCTCCCGTTTGCTATTAAAATAGCGATAGAGCGTCGCCTTGGAAAATTGGGCCGCTTCGGCAATTTCATCCATGGTTGCCAGCGCATAACCTTTCTTTGCAAATACACTCTCCGCGGCGTCCAAGATGAACGCCTTGTTTTCCTGTTCTCTCTGCCGTTTTCTTTCCTGACGAAGATCTTTCATTTCAATCACCTTTTTAAGACTGATAAGTATTGATTCTGTACTGACCAGTTTAACAATTAAACTTAATAGTTAACTTAGCAGCTTTTTTCAACGCTGTCAACAGTCGATTGCATCTTCATATGTATCATACGTAAAACGAGCAATACGGATTGATAGAAGTGATTGGGAGTGGAAATAATTCGAAATTTATTCTATAAAAGTATGGATGGTGAAAAAATCATTATTAGCTGTAATCGCGTTGCTGTTTTTGGGGCTGCTTATCATCCGAGCGTCAACAACTGTCCACGCCCGGGAATGTTGGTGGGAGATTTTAATCGAGCTCACATCTAAAGGAACATACACCCTCGAGGAAGCGGATGCATCCTATTCCGGGAACTATGCCTACACTATTCAATGGTCCGGATGTATGGAGCAAGATGGCGAGGATTTCATTCTGTACCACGAAGATTCCGATCTCATTCGGTGGACTCCGCAAGAGAAAAAAAAGGTCCCGGGAAGTGGAGAGACACAGATAAAGAAAAATTTCTCCGAAAAACCCAGCTTTGCCTTCAACTACATCCTGACAAAAAAGGACAATATTCATTTCGATTTCCTCGTCCGCGGATTCCGTGTTCCCCAACAAAGGCGGGAAAAAAGATATTATCTTCACTTCCCGGCTTCGAAGGAGAATTCCTACCACCCGACGGATATCGCCTATAACTTGCATATCTACAAAGGATCGAACCAGGTTTATCTTTGCAAGGATGATCTCCTCGATAAGTCGGTCACAAGAGATTTTCACTGGTCCTGGAAACGCCATTCCTCCGAAGGGGAGGCAGAGCGATCCTCTTATCTATCCCACGGCTATGACGTGGATGTGCGGATTACAATCCTCAAACACCTCAAAGAATAAGGGTTTCACAGTATAATTTTGTCAGCTAGTTTTATGAATAATCCAGAAAGATGGATTATTCACGAGTCGAGATCGCCGCAAAGGCGAGGCAGTGGCCCCCGAAGCTGTAGTGAACTACCGCGAGGGGGCTACAACGAAGGCTTTGTGGGGAGATCGGCTCGCCCGAAGGGTTAAAGATGCTGCCAATAGAATATTGAGTGATTTTGGAAATAAAGTTGGCAGCAGATTTTATGAATAATCCAGTAAAGATGGATTATTCACGAGCCGAGGTCGCCGCAAAGGCGAGGCAGTGGCCCCCGAAGCTGTAGTGAACTACCGCGAGGGGGCTACAACGAAGGCTTTGTGGGGAGATCGGTTCGCCCGAAGGGTAAAAAATGCCGATAATAAGATTGTA
>JASFEP010000014.1:0-25005 GCA_050124775.1 Candidatus Aminicenantota bacterium | reverse complement strand
CACCGTATCTCCACCTTTTTGCAGAAGTGACCAAACATGCCTTCTGGTGCCGCTTGGCTTATGCAGGCGATCCTGAAATCAATCCCCCTCCATTAGATAAACTTCTCTCTGAATCATACTGGAAGGAGGTCGTCTCACAGATCGATCTGGAAAGGGCAAAACCGTTCGCTCCGCCAGGTATCACGGTGCCAAAAGATAGCCACACCACACACTTTGTGGTGGCGGATCGTTGGGGAAACATTGTCAGTGCAACTCAGACACTGGGAAACGCCTTTGGCAGCAGGATCATGCCGGAGGGCACAGGGATATGGTTGAACAATTCTCTCGCATACTGCACATTCGAGCCGAAGGGCAACCCGATGGATGCCCATGCCGGCCACAGAAAACTCTCAGGGGATTGCCCCACGATCATCGTAAAGGACGGAAGACCCTGGGTCGCCCTAGGAACACCCGGTGGACACACGATCGGCCAGACAGTGCCACAGATGGTGATGAACCTCATCGATTTCGGGATGAATATTCAGGAAGCGATCGCTGCGCCGAGAGTCAGCTTTGTTGAACCGAACACCTTGCGGGTTGAACAGAGTATTCCCGAGGAGATTCATCAAGCGTTAGCGACTATGGGGCATGATGTGCGTGGATCTCGGGGGTTAGGTAATGCCCATGCTCTTATGATCGCATACGATGCGAACGGAAAGCCTGTCCATTTCGAAGGAAGCGCTGACCCCAGAGGCCGGGGAAAGGCCTCCGGATACTGAATATTCACCACACGGTTTACCATTCTCGGCAGAATAAAAACTGTCTGGAGGGTGTATAATTTATAGAAAAGTAAATAGACCATGATGAAAGATTCAAGGGGAAAAACATGAAAAAGATAAAGAACATAACGATCTTTATTATCGGTGTTTGTGTGTATCTTATGCTTGTGGGGACACCTGACGCATTGGCCGCTAAGTCTTACAGAATAAGGGGAGTTGCGATCGAAGCCCAACTGCAGCCTGACGGGAGTATGGATGTCATCGAATCCCGCACCTTCCAGTTTTCCGGTTCTTTCAGTTTTGTCTTCAGGACATTGACGCCCCAAGGGCGTATCCTTTTCCAGGATTTTAAAGTGTCGGAAAAGGGAAGATTTTACGAACGTTCCGATTCTCGGAGGCCCGGGACCTATCGGGTTACAAGATCCGCAGAACAGATCGAGGTGCGCTGGTTTTTCGATGCGAGGGATGAATCCCGGACATTCGATTTCCACTACCGTGTGACGAATGCCGTCACACGGTATGAGGATGCGGCTGTCCTTTACTATCAGTTCATCAGCGGGGAGTGGGACCGAGTGAGCCGAAACGTCCGTCTGAATGTGAAACCGCCGGGAGAGCTTTTGCAGTCCCAGATCAACGAATGGCTCCACGGGCCTCTCTGGGCGGAATCGCGAATCGAGACCGATGGGTCGATAACGGCATGGTGCGAGCATTTGCCCAAAAAAACTTATCTGGAGATACGTGCGCTCTATCCTCCAGAAAAATTTCCCGATGCGGCACGTGTCGCGGAAGAGGTGAGACGAACTGTTATGGAGGAGGAAGCCCGGTGGGCAGAGGAATCCAACCGTATGCGGGAAGAGGCAGTGAGGAAACAGGCTATGGCAGCTCAGAAAATGGAAGCGAGAGAGAAGAGGCAGGAGCGGGGAAAATGGATCGTGATCGTGTTGAGCGTATTGGGAGCTGGGTTAGCCTGGCGGAATTACCGTAAGTATGGGGAGAGACCTTCCTTGTCCCCTTCAGTCAAGTACGCCTCAGATGTTCCCGAGAATGTTCCGCCCGCCCTGGTGGGTTATCTTTTGAGCAGCCGGGAGGTCTATGGAGGGGCCCTGGTGTCGACCATGATGGATCTGGCGCGGCGCGGTTTCATCAATCTGCGTGAAGAGCAAAAAGAGAAGACAAAACTGTTCGGAGGGATACGGACGGTCACAGAGTATTTTTGGGACTTGAACCGCCAATACTGGCGGGAACAACAGACGAAACTGGAGGTTTATGAAGAAAAACTCCTCGAGTTCATATTCGATGACCTGGCCGAAGGCAGAGATACAGTCGATCTCAATGACATCAGGAAGAAGCAGAGCAAATTCACAAAATTTTTCCGGGAATGGAAGAAGGAAGTGAAAAAGCTGGGGGATGAAAAGGAGTGGTTCGACAGGGAGAGCAACAGGGGCATGTATTATTCTCTTGGAATAGGGATCGCCATGATCTTTCTCGCCGCTGCAGCCGCTTATTTTGTAGGTGTCTGGGCAGTTGCTTTAGGTGTGGCTACCATCGCTGTTTTTGTTCTCAGTTTTTTGACCCCTCACAGGACAAAAGAGGGGGAAAGGCTGGCCCGGCATTGGAAAGCCCTCAAAAGATATCTGCAAAAATACCACTACCGGTCAGCGGATAAAAGAGTTCTTCTCGACAGGATCGATGATTATCTTGTTTACGGCATCGTTCTGGGGTTGGGACAAAAAATCTTTAAGGAATTGGCCGCTTACATTCCTGTAGAGGATTATCAGCGCTATGTCCCGTGGTATGTCTACCACGGAACAGGGACGGGATCCTTCACTCCGGACGCATTTGCCTCGGCGTTTTCATCTATGGTCGCTACGACGACATCCTCCATGAGTACGGCCACCGGGACTGGAGGAGGTGCTTCGGCCGGCGGCGGTGGCGGAGCGAGTGCCGGCGGCGGCGGAGCCGGTTAGAACGGTGCTGTAATCTGACACATATGTATGCATTCTTGAATGTTTTTTTCTTTGTCTTTCACACCTCACTGATCCTGTTCATCCTTTCGGGTTGGCTCTGGAGAAAAGCCAGAACCATCCACCTGGGGGTCGTGATGTTGACACTTTTCTCTTGGTTTATTCTCGGTATCTGGAAGGGCTTCGGCTATTGCCCATCGACGGACTGGCATTGGCAGGTGAGGATGCACCTGGGTTTCTACGATATGCCGCCTTCCTATCTGACTTTTCTTTTGCGTTCGCTCACGGGATATCGTGTGGATAAAACATTGGTGGATGTTTTTGCTGTGTTGTTTATCCTTCTGGCCCTGTTCGCCTCTGGGGTGATGAACTATCATGACTGGAAGGATCGTAGAGAAGGTGACGGATGAATTTTTTTGCCGTTCATGGACAGGCGGATGAGGAGCTAAAGGAACTTTTTACGGACACGTGCGTATAATCATTTGAAATAGTTCTCTATATATGCTAAAGCCATACATTCTTTAAAAGGAGGGAGGTTCCATGAAGAAACTCACATCAGTTTTAGCAACGGCTGCTTTTCTATTGGCCCTGTCGTCCGGTTTTGTTTTCTGTTCGGCCGACGATATCAGCGGTACCTGGGTAGGAGAGACAGAGATCCCGGACCAGGGAACGGACGAACTGACAATGGTGCTCGAAAAAGCGGGAGATACTTACACAGGTATCCTATCCGATTCATTCGGGATGCTCATTGATACAGAATGCGATGACCTGGAGTATAAGGATAATGTCCTGACTTTCAATATTTCTATTTATGATGGGTATTCATCGATGACCGTTTACATCACTTTGAAGGTCGAAGGGAACACCATGACGGGACAATGGGAGACGGCAGAAGGAGATACGGGCGCGCTCACCATGGAAAAGAAGGAGTGATCGACCCTGTCAATCTGATAAACGAATTTTGTATTTAGCTGTCAAAAGCTTGCTTTTTGACATCCCATAGTCCCTCTGATATATATTTCCGCATGAACTTTTTTGCAGAATGGCACTCTGTCTTTGCTTTTGAAAGTGACCCCCTTTCCCTAAGAGCGGGATTATCCATCTCAGAGAGTGATTGACGTGACAGATATAAAAAAGGCGAAAAAGGCCGAGGCCGATTGTGTCGAACTCCTTTTATCTGAGAGGCTCCCCCCCTGGAAATTGGAGAATGAACTTGTCTCCGGCTATGCCATCGATCCTCCAAATAACTTTGCCCTGGCGGCAGAGATCCGAAGGAAATTCATCGGAGAGAAAACCGGAGTAAGTTTTTCCCAGATCCAGGTCTCTGAGAAGCCATATAAAGTTCGATATTTTTGCCGCAACGATGATCTGACTTTTGAGCTCGATGCTCGAGATGATCAAACCCGATGTCCAATCTGTCGAACTCAGATGGAGAGCATGGGCCAATTTGTGCCTTTAGTTGCCAGCTATGTGGGTGGATGTGAAAGTTATTATTCCTTCGCAGGACGCATCCGTGTGAAGGGCGATATTGAGAAGACATTCACGAATCTCCTGGTTTATGGGACCGGCCTCGGGCCTATCGGAGTCACACGCGGGTGTTATTACATCGACAAGTTCGGGGGGGCCTCAGTCAAGGTAGACACATTGGCTAAAGCTGTCCGCTGTCATGGGCTCATCTTTGAGTCGGAAAGTGCCCGACAGAAGGCTATACATATCATCGGAGAACACCTGTCTCGCTTGAAGGAGCAAATGAAGGATTCAATGACGGAGTTCGGAGGAATCGTGAGTTCTGTCGATTTCGATCCGGTCGATGTTCCGGAGGGTTTTATCCTGTATGTGGATTATGTGGCGGCATTCACAAATTTTCGAGGCCATGGAGATATCAGCCGTGCTGTCGGTCTCGTCAAAAGAGAGATCGAAGATCTTTTGAACAAATCGGGAATCGGTTACAGATTGAGCGTGATTGCCCAGGGACATGATGGAGATTTGAAACCGAGCGCCAGAAATAAAAGGGGGCGCCATGTCTCGGCGGAGGTTAGAATGCCCACCGAAGAATTCGAAGCGTTCTTCAAGCTCGATCCGCAGAAGTTCCTCACTTTCGTGAATATGGATGCGCTCGGTGCTCAAAAATTGGGCTGTGCCTTCTACTCGGGAATGGGAGGAGAGATCATACCTGCCGTCTACAAGGCCACTCAGGTCAATCCCCAGAGCCCCCTGGTCTCGTCCTTTCAAAACATCTTTACCGGTGTCGAAAATGGCGAACTGCTCTATAGAGTGGAATTGCCCAATGTGGAAGTAGGTGTATTTTCAACCAGGGAAGGAATCATATCCCCCAGTGCCCGGGAGGCTATGCGGATCATGGGGATTCAAACAGCAAGGGAGTTCGTTGCCTCTCTTGCGGCACAGGTCTTAGCCGGTGAGTTTAATCTTGCTCTGGAGATTTCTAGAGAACGGCTTTACAGTTCCAGATCAGAATAACCAGGCTGGGTAAAAGGGATGTTAAAGCAGATTTCAAAAGTCGGAAAATGAGGTGCTTTAATGGGACACTTAAAAAAATTGGATAAATATTTTTTGAAAATTGGTTCCTGTGTTTTGATTCTTCTTACAATCTTCTCTTTGGTCCTGGCACATCCGCTTCCGAAAGCAAAACCCGAGAAAGTCGGCATGTCCTCTGAGAGGCTCTACAGAGTGAAAGCCATCATCCAGGAGGCCATCGATCGCAAAGACTTCCCGGGCGCTGTTCTTTTAGTAGGGAGGAAAGGCAAGATCGTCCTCCACCAGTCCTTTGGAGAAAGCCAGTGGATCCCCGAATCGCGGCCAATGAACACATCCATGATCTTTGATCTGGCCTCCATTACCAAACCCGTCGCGACAGCCACCTGCATTATGATACTCATCGAGGAGGGCAAGCTCCGATTATGGGATAAAGTCAAAGATTTTATCCCAGAATTCAAGCCATATGTCCGCGATGACGGCCAAGCCCCTGAAGGGGAGGATGAACCGAAAGACGCCTGTCTCTGGCATTTGCTGACCCATACCTCGGGATTACCTCCCTATGCCGATGAGGAGGAGCTTGAGGTGAGATTCGGAGAATCGGTAACTAAGGAAACGCTCATCGAGCACATCGCCCAACTGGATAAGACCGACCCTCCAGGCCGGGCCTTCCATTACAGTTGTCTCGGATTTATCAGCCTTGCCTACATCATCGAAAAAATCACGGGACAGACAGTCGCTGAGTTTGCCTCTGAGAAGATTTTTATGCCCTTAAAAATGAGACACACCTTTTTTACGCCCCACTCAGAGTTCTGTCATTTGTGTGTTCCCACAGAAATTGTGAATGGTCAGCCTCTGATTGGAGTCGTCCATGATCCTTTGGCGCGGTTACAAGGAGGAATTTCTGGCAACGCGGGACTTTTCTCGACAGCAGGAGACCTGGCAATTTTTGCACAGATGATGCTGAACAAGGGTGAGTTCAAGGGAAAAAGAATATTGAGCCCACTCGCCGTAGAGAGGATGACGTCTGTGTATCCGGAAGCGAGTTTTGCCGGACGCGGCTTGGGGTGGGATCTCGATTCCAGCTATTCGACCAATGGCGGGGATTTGTTCGGACCCCGATCCTTCGGGCATACCGGCTACACCGGCACTTCTATCTGGATCGATCCAGAGACAGAAACCTTTGTGATATTCCTGACAAACCGCGTCCATCCTAACGATGAAGGCTCAGTGGCCTCTCTCCGAAGCCGCGTCGCCAACGTCGTCGCCAGCTCCATAATCGAATAAAAAAGTACATGGGGGACAGTTCTATTTTTTTGTCGATCCCGGGAAAATAGAACCGCCCCCCTTCATTTTTTGCTTTTGACAAGTATGAATTCCTTTGATATAAGCATTCTCTGAGTAAGAGATTTGCTTTTTTTGGGAATGGTTTAATTAATGTGAATTCAAGGAGCGATGTAAGGCAATGGGATCGATAAAAAAAACCCGCCCATTTTTTCTTCTTTCGATTTTTCTCGTTGTGTTAGTCATTTGTTTCTCCTGCCAAAACAAAATTCAAGAACCAGTGACGATTCATCTGGTTCACTCCAATGATACACATGGGACTTTTATGCCTTACACCATCATGGACGGCGAGTCGAGAAGACTCATCGGGGGGATGGAAGCTGCCTCCCACTATCTGAATGAGATCAGGCAATCACCCCATGAAGTTTTGTTGGTGGACTCGGGCGATATCATGACCGGGACTCTCGCGACCCAAATGACATACAAGGGAGTGATAGGCGGCGTCATGATAGAGTTTATGAACCTTCTGGATTATGACGTTTGGTGTTATGGCAATCATGCTTTCGATAAGGGACAGGAAAATGCAAAGGGTTTGGAAAAATTGGCCAATTTTCCCACTGTTTTGACGAACATCGTGTACGAAGAAAACGGCCAACTTTTTGCCGAACAGCCGTATGTGATCCTGGAAAAAGCAGGCCTGAAAATCGGTGTGATCGGTGTTATGGAAGAGACCTTCTTGATAGAAGTGGATAAAACACGCACTGCCGGTCTCGAAGTTTTGCCCATTGTGTCTACGCTCAACTCCTATATTCCCGAATTGGATAAAAAGACGGATCTCATCATCGTTCTCGCACAAGCCAAGTACAGTGCGGGAAAACAGATTGCAGAGCAGGTGCGGGGGGTGGATGTGGTTTTGCTCGCGGATAATCGTTTTAAGTTCGAAGATATCAATGGGGTTCTAATCAAATCATCTCGAGGAAACCTCCGCACGTTGGGATCGCTGGTCATAACAGTCCAAGATGACAAAGTCATCGATTATCAGGAGTCGCTTGTGTGGCTCTGGGCAGATGTCGATTTGGCTCCATCGCCGGAAATAAGTGCATTGATCGAGCGGATCCAGAGTTCGATCAAAGAGGAATACAACCGTGAAATCGGGGTCTGCGAGAGAGATAAAACCCGTGAACCCCATCCTGTGGAGAGCGTCCTCGGGAACTGGATCACAGACGCCATGCGATGGAAAACCGGTGTTCAGATCGCTTTCCAAAACAGCGGCGGTATTCGTTCAGATATCGGAGAGGGATCCATAACGATCGCGGATATTTACGAGTTATCGCCGTTCAATAATGTTCTCATCCGTTTCCAACTGACGGGGAAGCAGATCAAAGAGGTCCTTGAGTATGACATAGAGAGAGGTTGGGACAGGCTCCAGGTCTCAGGGATAATGTATCGGTACTATCGAAAAGAGGCTAAACCCGAGGGTGAACGTGTCGACTATTTGGAAGTGAACGGTGATGTCGTGGTCGAAGAAGGCGATCTCCTCCTTCCTGAAAAGCTCTATTCGGTCGCAAGCAATGATTATGTTGTGGGACAAGCCAAGGACAAATATTTCGGATTCCCAGTTCAGGAATCAAGGGACACGGGTTATCCTTTGAATCAAGTGCTTGTGGAATGGCTCGAGCAGAATGAGGTTCTTGTTTGCGAGATCGAGGATCGGATACAAATCATTCAATAATCCTTGCTGGATTATTCATAAAAGCTACTGCCAAACTCATATTCTAAAAGCTCTCAATATCTTATTGGCAGTATCTTTTCCCCTCGGGCGAGCCGATCTCACCACAAAGGCTTCATTGTAGCCCCCTCGCGGTAGTTCACTACAGCTTCGGGGGCCACTGCCTCGCCTTGGCAGCGACCTCGGCTCGTGAATCATCCATCTCTCCTGGATTATTCAATAGTGAGAGTCCACAAGGACCTCTTCACCGAGTTTCCCGAGCTCTGGCAAGGGTTTGTGTGTCGAGTTATCCGCGCGGATGATCCTGATGGCACGGATGCGGATAGCTTGAGCGGCAGAAATATCGCCGTCGGAGTCCCCATAATAGATTTGAATATTGTTCTCCTCCAGGGCAGCGATCTTCGGATTTTCTCCAGGATTTGCGCCGCAAAATATCACGGGATTGACCTCTTGCAGTTGGAAGGTTTTGGCCAGAAGGGCGCTCAATGTTTCTGTTTCTGTGGGATCTCTTCCTGTGATAAAGAATATATTGTCGCCTCGTTCTTTATGGAAAGTTATGAGTTTTCTTGCTATCTCCTTGGGAATACTGAATCTGTCGAGGCCGTTATTCAACTCTTCATGAAAATCAGGATTAGAGAGATAGTCTTTGCTTCCCGGCGAATATTTTTGCTGTCCGTAGTAATAAGCTGGGCTTGAAAAAAGTACTGTGTCGTCCACGTCGAAACCGACATTCATCGCTGGCTTATTCAGTACGCTGAGCGTTATGTCTTCAAATGTCACCCATCGAATGTTGTCTTCCCGCTGAGTGGGCGAACACCATATAAACGAGAGAATAAAAACGAAGACGATCATCTTTACGTTCTTGGACATCTCTATCTCTCCTCCACGCGATTCTGTGCAAAATGCTTATCCAGGATTATAAAGAGTTATCTCGGGTCAGTAAAGAGCATTTAGGCCTTTGCCTTGACGTCTTCGGTCATTAAGCGTATATGTTTTAGAAACAGGGGATTTATTGATGCTTCGGAGTCAGGCCAGAGAACGATGAAACGGATACACAGCGCGATCGTCATGTCCGACCTCCATCTGGGAAGAGATTCGAGCTATCTCTATTCCAGAGATGCCAATTTTAAAGGTAACAGCCAGGCTCTCAGTGCATTGCTCTTGGAATTGGGACCTCAAGATGAGGTTATACTCCTCGGCGATTTGTTGGAGCTGGCCATAGGGTCTCTAGATGAGGTTTATCAGGATGCGAGGGAATTCTTCTCCATTCTTTCTGAGACAGGCCCTTACAAACGCGTCGTCTATATTCCCGGAAATCATGATCATCATTTCTGGGTAGAGCTCGTTGAGGAAGTCTTCGTCAACGAGAGTCTCAGGCGAAGCGCTTACCCACCAGGTCACCACGCATATCCCGGATGTTTTGTGGATAAACGTTTCTCGACGTCGGAGGGGAGTGCATTGTCCCAGATCGTTCTGGCTGACGTGTGGCCGGCCGCTAAACCTATGCCCGAGATCGTGATCAAATATCCGCATCATTTCCTCAAAATCCCATCTCAAGAGAGGGAAGATACGCACTATCTGTTCACTCACGGACATTTTCTTGAAGACCTGTTCAAGCCCGTGAACTATATCATTCAACCAGCCCATCTGGAAGAGTTGGAGGCGTTCAACAATTTCTGGCTGGAATCCTTCGATTATCACATCGGGCATGCCGGGAGGCTCTCGGTATATATCCGGAAATTTATACAGAGTTTTAAGAGATGGGGCCCCCGAGGCAATCCGGAAATGGAGAAAATGATCGATGAGATCTTTCGTCAACTCAGGGAAAAGGGGTATCTCAGTCGCCTAGGCTCGTGCGCATTGAAATTTTTTTTAATGGGAAAGCTCAAAAAGATCTCCTGGAGGGAGAACAGCGGTCTTTATAAGGCGCCTGCGGACGAGAAATTGATAAGAAGTATCGCGGATTACATCGAGCGGTACGTCCTTTTGCGGTATAAAGGGGGGAGTTCCGAGGGGTTCGACCTTCCCACGGATTTGGAGATTCCCAATCCCTTCACCTTTGTCTTCGGTCACACCCACATCCCCATCAGAGATGAGGATATGGAAAGATCCAAGGTTGTCATTGGCAGCAGAGAATATCCCCTCTTGAATACGGGTGGGTGGCTCCGCACGGATGCCCCAGCGGGGAAGGGGGGCGAGAACGCGGGTGTTCTCGTGATCGATGAGAATGGAGCGTCCTGGAGATCACTCGGCGGTCAGCTCGAATAAAGAAGGAGGTTTGAATGACTAAATACACAGCGCTGTTCTTTTGTGTCCTGGTATTAGTCTTATGCAGTCGGGAAAGTGGTCCCAACGAAAGGGATATTGATCTGGAAAAAGGGATCGAAATCGCACAAAAGGCCCCAGATCTGAAAAAAGAAAAGGAAAATCTGATGGAAACAGACAGACTCTTCTCTAAATCCTCCGAAGACAAAGGTTTTGGGGAGGCGTTCGCTCTTTTTACGGCCGAAGAGGCCCGGGTTTTTCAAAACAAAATCATGCCCATAATCGGAAAAGACACTATCGTGAAATTCATGAAAGAGAACGTTAAGGGAACAATTACATGGGAGCCCTACTATGTAGAGATGTCTTCATCCGGTGATCTCGGCTACACACTGGGAAAATATCAGAGCGTCGTGACCAGCGCTTACGGCAGAAAAGGCATTACCCAAGGGCACTATGTGACGATCTGGAAAAAGCAGCCCGATGGAACCTGGAAATTGGTGTTCGATAGCGGGATCGAGACTCCCAAATAATCCAAGAGATGGGAGTCGCCAAGATCGACCCTTGCATGATCTCGACTCATTGAGAAAGAGAACCATGCCCGATCTGTTCGGAGAAAAAGATGAGTAATAACGCAAAATCAAAAAAGACTCCTCCAGACAGACTTGAGAGCTATTACGAAGCTTTTGACGAGGAACATCGTCTGCTTCAGGGGATAGGTCGGCTCGAATTTGCTCGCTCCCAAGAGATCATCCAGCGCTACATAACTCCTCCTCCTGCCGTTATCTATGATGTTGGCGGGGCCGCTGGCATCTATGCTTGTTGGCTGGCAGATCTGGGATATGAAGTCCACCTCATCGACCCTGTTCCCTCCCATGTGAAAAAAGCAAAACAAATCTCTAAACAACAGTCCTCTTTTCCTGTACAAAGCTGCCGGATCGGGGATGCCCGTCAGCTGGATTTTCCCGATGGGAGTGCGGACTTTATGCTTTTTTTTGGACCGATGTATCATTTGACCGTGAAAAAAGAGCGGATGCGAGCGCTCAATGAAGCCTTTCGTGTTTTAAAGGAAGGCGGGATCCTGTTCGTTGCCGGAATATCTCGATTCGCATCGATTATCGATGGATTAGTCTCGAAATTTTTGGAAGATCCTCACTTTGTGAAGATCGTCAAACAGGACCTATTGAACGGACAACACAGAAACCCGACCGATCACCCACATTATTTCATGGCGGCCTATTTCCATCATCCCGAAGAATTGAAAAGAGAGATCGAAGAGGCGGATCTTCTCTGCGAAAAGGTCCTTCCTGTCGAAAGTCTCGGAGGGTTTTTGCAGGATTTTGAAACGCGTTGGAAAGATCCCAAGCAACGCACCCGACTCCTCGAAGCAGTCCGGTGGATCGAGGGTGAGCCCTATCTACTGGGAGCTACCCAACATCTTCTCGCTATCGCACGAAAACAAAGAAAAGGTTGAGCCTACCCGCACGTAAGGTGAATTTCCTCCTCAAAGGTGATTGCACTTTTTTTTTGATATTGATATAAAAGACGCAGATATAGCTTTGCGTTTAATGAGTTTCGAGTCTGTGGGGTTTATTTTTAATGGGCACCTATAGAAACAAATAGAGCTGGGAATGGCCGGGAAAAAAGACATTAAGAGCGATTTTCAGGATGAGTTGATCGCGCTCAGAAAAAAAGTCGTCGAGCTGGAGAATGCTCTGGTGGCCTCCCAAAAGAAGCAGGAAGAGCTCCGGCGATCCGAGGAGAAATACAGGGCGATCTTTGAATCCTTTTACGATGTTTACTACCGGACAGACAGGGATGGTAAAATCGTCGATATCAGTCCCTCCATTCATTCACAGGCGGGATATGATCCGAACGAGGTTATCGGCCATCCGGTCACCGTTTTTTTTGTCGAACCTGCTGCCCGAGATGCTTTTATCACAAGAATCAAAGAGACAGGATGGATCAACGATTATGAGTTGAAGCTCAAAGGCAAGGATGGCAATCCGATCGAGACATCGGTGAGCGCCCGCATCATCCTCGATGAAAACCGAGTCCCGGCGGGCATCGAAGGCATTCTCCGCAATATCTCAGAGAGGAAACGGATCGAATTGGCCCTTAAAGATTCAGAACAGAAGTACCGCGATCTCGTTGACAACGCTCTTGTGGGTGTTTACCGAACCAATCTTTCAGGGGATATTCTTTTTGTCAACGAAGCCCTTGCAAAACTGCTGGGATTCTCCACTCCCGAGGAAGTCAAAAAGGAAAGCGCATTGGTCAGGTACAAGGACGCGCACATCCGAGAAACGTTCATCAATGAGCTCACCGAAAAAGGAAAATTGAACGACTATGAGATCGAATTGCTCAGCAAGTCTGGAGAAATAAAGAATGTGCTCATCAGTGCCAGTCTGGTAGGAGAAGAGATTCTGGGTATGATGATGGACATCACGGAAAGGAAGAAGGCCACTGAGAAGATCAAAGCCGCTCTGAAAGAAAAGGAGGTTTTGCTGCAGGAGCTGCATCATCGCGTAAAGAACAACATGCAGGTGATCTCAGGTCTGATCGAGCTCCAGTCCCAACAACTGGATGATGAGGGTGCCCGCGAGATCTTCAATGAGACCAGGGACCGGGTCAGTTCCATGGCCCTGATCCACGAAAATCTGTACAAGGCCAGTGACCTGGGTAACATCAATTTTGCGGAATATGTAAAAACGCTGACGAAACACCTGTTCCTTTCCTATAATGTGGATTTTGATATCATCCAACTCAAGATTGAGGTCGAGGATGTATTCCTGGATGTTCAAGTGGGGATTCCCTGCGGATTGATCGTCAATGAGCTGGTCTCGAATACACTCAAACATGCCTTCCCAGAAGGACGGCAGGGCGAAGTTGGCATTTCCCTGTTTGCGGGGGACGATGGTCGCTATAGACTAACCGTGAGGGACGATGGGACGGGTTTTCCCAAAGGAATCGACTTCCGCAAGACCAAATCTCTCGGCATGCAGCTGGTGACGATGCTGGTCGAACAGCTCGAGGGCACCATCGAGCTGGAAAGAAAGGATGGAACGAAGTTTATAATATCTTTTCCTGAAAAAAAGGGGGGGTGATTCATGAAAACACACGCATTTGTTATCGTAGATGTGTTCGCGGAACAAAAATATTCGGGAAATCAACTGGCTGTTTTCAAGGATGCGGGAGACCTTTCCGACGATGAGATGCAGCTCTTTGCCAAAGAGATGAATTATTCCGAAACGGCATTTATCCAATCTGCAAAAAAAAGAAAGGGCGGCTATGATGTTCGCATCTTTACACCTGCCGAAGAGATCCCCTTTGCCGGCCATCCCACACTCGGCACAGCATTTGTGATTCAACAGGAGATCATCCAAGAGCCTGTCGAAAAAGTGATCCTCAATCTTCCCGTCGGGCAGATTCCTGTCGCTCTGAGCTTCAGCAAGGGAGAGATAGATGATCTCTGGATGGAGCAGAAACACCCTGAATTCGGACAGGAGATCGATAAATCCATAATGGCGCGGTCATTGAGAATCGAAGAGACCGATATCGATGACAGTTTCCCCATTCAGGAAGTCTCTACGGGCCTTTCGTTTTTTGTCGTCCCTTTGAAGACTTTGGAGTCGGTCAAAAAGGCAAGGATCGAGAGAGATGTATTTTTTGGATTAATCGCCGGCACAGAGGCTAAGGCACCGCTCATTTTTTGCCCCGAGACCTACAATGATACGACCGATCTCAATTGCAGGGTTTTTGTGGATTACTACAATATACCTGAGGATCCGGCAACTGGCAGTGCCAACGGTTGTCTCGCCGGATACCTGGTGAAACATCGTTACTATGGAGAGGCCCGCATCAATATACGAGTGGAACAAGGGTATGAGATCGGGAGACCTTCGCTCCTCTATTTGAAGGCCGAAGAGAATGCAGGCGTGATAGACGTGCTTGTCGGCGGAAAAGTTTTTAAGGTCGCCAATGGCGAATTCGTTTAAAAGGGACAACATGCGGACGCTTCGCTCTGTGTTATCGTTGATCATCGCTCTGCTTTTCATCCAATATTTCTGGCTGCAGGCCGAGTCCGTCCGTTCTGGACAGAAAAAAGTCGACGGGATCCAAGTCTTCTGGCTCGGAAATGATCAGATCCACTGTTCTGTGTCCATCGAAGAGGGAATTCTCAAGGAAGATAAAATCACTCCGAACGGAGTATGGCTCTCGGGTTTCGGATCTCGGGCCTTCGAAGTGAAAACGGATGCGGATTTTGCTCTGGATCTGATGTGGGCAAGATGGAAGGCTCCAGGCAAAGCGAACAACGCTGAGAATCCCGTGCTGTTGACAAAAAGGGACTTCCGGATGGTGCAGCACATCTTTAGAAAATCTCCGGGAGGTTCTGTAGAGCTTGCGCTGTATTTCAAACGGGAAGGGATCCCGCTGGAGGTCAGACTTACGTATCGTTTGGAGCCGCATAACTTTTTTATGCATCGTGAGCTGGCTGTTCGTGATGTGGAATTCGGCTTTCATTTCCTCCGCCGAATCTGTCCTCGGAGGGGCTTTATTCAAGGAAGAACAACGCTCGTCAAAGCCGGAGGATTTGGACAGCCTGTCGCCTTCAGGCAAGATGATGGAGGGGCCTTTTTCGGATTGGAGTACCCCACCGCGGATAATTTTTTGCAGCATACGACTCAAGGCAACTTCAAGTTGAATTGCGGACAGGTAATCGGAGAGCGCATCGGTAAACCTTGGATCAAAAGCGAGTGGGTCGTTCAGGGCATCTCACCCGATGCCCAGGTCAAACAATGGTTCTGGAAATATCTAGACAGTGTCCGTGTCGCTCCCCTTACGTTTTATTTGCTTTATAACAGCTGGTATGACCTGCGAGCTCCGGTCATGGTCAAAGATCCGTCTCGGGCTTTGAGCGAGAGGAATGTTCTCAGGACCATAGAGTCTTTCCGGCGCCGGATGGTGGTCGAGCGAAGTCTCCAGCTGGATGCTTTTGTCCTGGATGATGGTTGGGATGTTTATGGAAGCGATTGGGTGTTGAATGCTGAACAGTTTCCAGAGGGATTGGCACCGGTGTCAGACGCTTTACAGAGCATGGGGAGCCGGCTGGGGATATGGATCGGTCCCACGGGGGGGTATTCCCACAGGAATCAACGGATTGCCTGGATGAAAAGCAATGGATATGAGGTCGTTGGAGATCAATTGTGTGTGGCAGGGACCAAGTATCGGTCCCTTCTCAAAGAACGGGTGACCGATTTTATACGGAGCCATGGCACTCGATATTTCAAATGGGACGGGATCCAGTTTTCATGCAATGAGCCCGACCACGGGCATCCTCCGGACATCTATTCCCGCCGGGCGGTGATGCAGTCGGTGTCCGAACTTTGCCGGACAGCACGGGAGGCAGATCCTGATGTTTTTCTGAACATCACATCTGGGACTTGGCTGAGTCCCTGGTGGTTGAAATACGCGAACACCATCTGGATGCAGGGCTCGGATTATGGTTATGCCAATGTTCCGTCCATCAGCCAAAGGGACCGGGCCATGACCTACCGAGATACAGTTCTCTATGATGATCTGGTGGGTAAGAGATTCTGGTTCCCCATAGCCAATCTCATGACCCATGGCATCATCAAAGGGCATCTTCAAAAGCTTGGAGGAGAGGCCGAACCACTCGAGAAATTCACGGATAATGCGTTACTTTATTTTGCACGGGGGATATCTATGGGGGAGCTGTACATCTCGCCCGATCTCCTCACTGATGAGGAATGGGATGCACTAGCCATGTCGGTTCAATGGGCCAAAGATCGTTTTTCCATCCTGGATTCCACTGAGATGGTCGGGGGAAATCCTGAAGAGCGAAATCCCTATGGGTATGCGCATTTTGAGGGAAAAAGAGGCATTATCGCCGCCCGGAATCCCTTCATGGAGCCGAAGACTCTCAAGTTGTTCCTATCACCCGCGCTGGGCTTGGATCCCGGGGCAGAGGAACTTGTCGTCGATAAGATCTACCCTATACGCTACGTTTCTCCCGAACTGGTCAGGGCTGGCGCCGCTCTGGAGTTTCCTCTCGAGGGGTATGAAACAGCGGTTTACGAGATCTATCCGTTGGAGGGAACCAAAGAGCCCCTTCTTGCCGGGGTCAAATTTGAGCTGGCCTCTGCAACAGAAGAGGGCTGCAGGATTAGGGTTCTGGACAGCCTTGGAGAAACCCGCCTGTTAAATCCGGAACAAGTGAGCTCTTTTGTCTATAATGGAAAGCGGATCGATCCTCTGGATAAGGTCGTTTCTGTGGTCAAGCTTCTCGAACCTGTGAATCGCATATCCGTACAGAAGTATGTAGGAGAGGGCCAATTCTGGAGCGATATCCGTTTCAGGCTGCACGCACCCACAAAAGAGGCCACATTCTGCTTCCTGCTCGAGCCATCGGGTGTTTTTGTGGATGGAGAGGTTCCGGCTGTTGTCATGAGCATGAATGGAGAGCCGGTGGGGATGAAAACAGAAGCCCAGGAGGGGCGATGGACATGGTACAAGTGCGATGTTCCTATCGATAGCCATATGGTGCGAGTTCAGATAATTCCACCCGGTAACAAGAGGAATTGGAAGGGAACAGCATCCGCATGGCTTGTTCTTACCCTAGAGCCAGAAGCCAAGGACGTCTTCTTTACATTCAAGGAAAAATTGGAACGGCTGCGGCCCATGCCTCCAAGACATTTGCGTCCGGGCCAATTTAGACGGACCGTAAAACTCGGATCATTCGAAGTGTCCACCAACGCCCCTTAGAAAAATAGACGGGCCCTTCCCAAGCAGGGTCATTCTCCGAACGGACCGATAAAAAACAGTTCCGACACCCTACCCAAAGAGCGCCTCCCAATTTCTTATCCCTTTTTTGAGCTCTTTACTTTATAATAAAGAACGAAAAGGTGGCGGGGGGACTTGTCGGGGATCACTTGAGGACTGATTCTATAATTCTATGACACGAACACCTTCATGCATCATCCGCGCGACAGCCCCTCTGCGAATCAATGATATCGGCGGTTGGACCGACACATGGTTTTCGGGCGAAGGAAAAGTTTTGAATTTGGCGGTACACCCCCCGGTCGAGGTGGAGATCAAAGCCTTTCCGAATAAAAGAAAAAGAAGGAAAAGAGTTTTTGTAAAAGCTTTGGATTATGGAGAATCATTCTGGATGGATCCTGATGATCCTGATTACACCATCCATCCCTATCTCCAAGGAGCGGTCAATTCTCTCCCTATCCCGAAACGCTATGAGCTCACTGCAAGTGTTTCGGCAGGAATTCCGGCGGGAAGTTCGGTGGGGACATCGGCGGCCGTGTGTGTCGCCCTGATCGGTGCGATCGCAGCACTTTCGCCCCAAACCCGGTCGTTGGATGAGATCGCTTCTTTGGCCCATCGTGTGGAAACTGAAAAGCTCGAGCTGCAAAGCGGGATCCAGGACCAGATCTGCGCAGCCTACGGGGGGATATGTTTTATCCATATGCTCAATTATCCGGAAGCAAAGGTCAAACGATTGCTGTTACCCGGAAAATTGAGGGATGAGCTCAACCAGAGGTTAAGCCTGGTATTCTTGGGAAAGGCGCATCGCTCATCGGAAATACACGAGGATGTGATCTCTACGCTCGAAAAAGGCGGCTCCCAATTCGAAGAAATCATCACAATGAGAAATCTAGCAGAAAAGGCAAGGGATTGCCTACAAAAAGGTGATTTGACCGGCTATGGAAGGGTCATGGTGCATAATAACGAATGTCAGCGGGCTCTGCACTCGGGACTCGTCTCCGACGAAGCAGATCGAGTGATCGCTATTGCCAAAAAATACAATGCTGCAGGATGGAAGGTCAACGGAGCCGGGGGAAAGGGGGGTTCCATAACTGTCCTTGCCAGCAGGACACTTCACGACAGAGAAAATATGCTCGGCGAGATCGACGGACTCGGAAGCGGCATAAAATCCCTCCGCTTTTCTCTTTCCCCCTCCGGTCTAACAGTTTTAACCAGATAAAAAAGGATGAGAAAGGGGACGGTTCTATTTTTCCTGGAGGGAAAGTAGGGCTATCCCCTTTGTCCCTCTATACAGGATGAAAGGCGATGTGTAGGAGGTCTGCAGCTTCTTTCAGGTTCTTGTTTTTGGTCCATAGGAGAGCTGTTGAAAGCCTTGCGGACGCGAGGAGATGAACATCAACGTAGTCGAGATCGATTCCCATGAGTTGGTTTCTGTCTATAAAGCGCATGATCTCTTCATGACTGGCTTTTGTCGCTGCCGGGAGTGCTTCCAGAAGGGAAAGAATCTCATCGCGATTTTTTAGATTGCCGCACGCGAGATCACCGATGATAAAGGGATGACAGATGATCTGCCCTTCCATTAAAAGTGATCTGTGTGGGGGGTTTTTGTCTCGAAAATGAGAGACCCAAATGGAGGTGTCTGCAAGAACCATGTTTAGATTTAAACTTTTCTTACGCTTCTTCGGCTCCTCACGCGAAGGAATTTTTCAGTGCCCTCAAGTCGTGCCAGCCTTTTGCTGCTTTCGAGCGCAATGAGGGCTTCGAGTCCTCGTCGGACCAGAGATGTTTTTTCTGTGATTCCCGTGAGTTGAGAGGCCTTATCCAGAAGCCTTTCATCGATATTAAGCGTTGTTCTCATATGCATATATATGCATGATTGATGCATACATGTCAAGAGAAAATTTCAAAATAATTAAAAATATTTTTAAACAAAATTTAGAACTCCAAGGTTGAGAGCCTAGGTCGCTGACAGCTGCTACGATCGGGAATTATGGGGAAGAAGGCGAGTTTCAGTTTCCCTTCGCAAATATATGAGATATACTTTCAAAATACAGGGAATCGAGCATGAAGTCCGGTGATTTGCGAGCATAAGACATTATAAAGGATACCATGAAAGGGAAAGAAAGGCTTTTGACCGCACTGAAACGCCAAACTCCGGACCGACTTCCTGTGACAACTCACCACGTTATGCCTTATTTTCTCGACCACACGATGGGCGGGATCTCTGTCCAGGAGTTTTTCGATCATTTTGGATTGGACCCGATCCTTTGGGTGTTCGCTCATAGAGCGGACAATTCCAGAGGGGATTATTTTGATATTGATACAGATCGACACGCACTGGGGGCTCCCTTTATCTGTTCGGAGAACTGGATCGTTGAAAGGGAGGTTCATTCCGATCGAAAATACAGAAGCGTGCGATTCCATTGTCGCACTCCTTCAAAAACACTTTCGATGGCATTGAAGAGCGACGATAAAACAACATGGGTCACGGAGCGTTTGATCAAAGAAAAATCGGATGTCGACGTTTTTGCCCAGTATGCGCCTTTTCCTCTTTGTGATGTGAAATCCGTGAACCGAGATGCCAAGTCCTTTGGGGCCCGCGGCCTAATACGGGGGACCATTCCTGGTTTTGACATCTATGGGCAGCCCGGCTGCTGGCAGGATGCGGCTGTTCTCTACGGAATCGAAGAACTCATACTGGCAACGTACGATGATCCTGGGTGGGTGCACGAATTTTTATCCCTTTTGAAAGAGAGAAAAAAGGCCTTTATCAGGTCCATGAAGGGGGCTCATTTTGATCTTGTCGAACTAGGAGGAGGCGATGCATCTTCCACAGTGATCTCGCCTGATGTCTTTGAAAAGTTCGTTGCGCCCTACGACGCCGAACTCATCGATGCTGCCCACATCGCTGGGCAACGGGTCGTTTACCATACGTGCGGTGGAATGATGCCGATCCTGGAAACTATCGCTGATATGAAGCCTGATGCCATGGAGACATTCACCCCTCCCTCATTGGGAGGCGATGTGAACCTTTCAGAGGCGAAAAAGCGTATCGGCCATCGGGTGTGTCTGATCGGTGGCTTCGATCAATTTCATTATTTCATGGAATCGACAATGGAACAAACACGCACCGCTGTCCGGAGATGTTTTGAAGCAGCGGGAAAGGGTGGGGGCTTTATCCTTGCTCCTTCAGATCATTTCTTCGAGGCAGACATCGGCCTCCTTCAAGCATTCGCGGATGAAGCCAGAAAGTGCGTTTATGAGCAGATTTAAGGGGGCTAGTAGTAATATCTGATACCTGCGATCACTCCCAAATGACTAAAGCTGGTATCGAATTGACCTGTGGCGCCTGTTAACAATGTGGTTTCGACGACAGCGTTTCTGTACAGATAGTACCCCTCGAAATATATGGCCAATTGTTCAGAAATATTGAAAGAAGCTCCGAGACCGCCCTGAAATCCTATGCCATCTCTGGGATCCTGTTTAGTAATAAGGGCTGACTCCGGGGTTTCGCGGGAGCTTGCGCTGAAACTCGCGAACACAAAACTGATCCCCCCGAACACATAAGGGGAAAAATTCGTATTCGGATTGAAGTAATACTGGATGTTTGCAACGATGGGAGTCAGAGTGAGATTCCCGGCTAAAAACTTATCTTCTTCTGCATCTACGGAGTATCTCCCGTATTTGAATTCTAGCGAAAACACGACATTCCGTGTGATCATCAGGGTCGTCCCAAGACCGGACCCATATCCGGTTTTGATCTGGTTCTCAGATGGAATGTATGCTGTCAGTCCCACGAAAAATGTGTTTCCGGGGCCATAGGAAAAACTATAGGAAGAAAGGATAAGAAGACATACGCTGAGTGAGAAGAGTTTAGCGCGCTTATTCATGGAACCTCCTGTCATCTGAAATTGACTTTCCAGACCTCAACTATTGCATATTGGAGAATTAAAGTCAATTTGATTTGGGTTGATTGACTTCCCTTTCTTCCTGTGGTACAAACGAAATTTGAGGACATACGGTCCAATAATCCGATAAGATTCTTAATACCCACCGGCGAGAAAAGGAGGCCTAATGAGAAAATACGCCGCGGTTTTTACCGTTTTCTTTTTTTGTGCGACAGTTTTTGTCAACGCAGATGTCTACATCAAGCAGCAGACGCACACTGATGCGTTCGAAGTAATGGGGCAGTCCCAGCCCGCCAAGGATGTCATCAACCACATGTGGCTGGCAGATAATAAAATGGCGAGCTTGAGCGAGGATCAATCGTTTATCATCGATCTCGAAAAAAGCAAAGTCTTTTGGATGAACTCACAGAATAAAACGTATATCGAAATGGATTTGCCCCTGGATATTTCCAAATATCTTCCCGAACAAGCCGCACAGATGATGTCCAATATGAATATCAGCGTCGCTGTCCAACCCACTGATGTGACCGAGACGATCGCGGGGAAAACATGCAAAAAATATGATGTGACCATGACCATCATGATGATGATGACCATGGAGATGAAGATGAAAGTGTGGGCTACAGAAGATGTGCCCTTCGACTGGAAGAAGTTTCAGGACAAGATGATCCAGATGTTCAGTCCGACGATGCCTCTCGGGGAAGAGGCCTTGAACGCGTTCAAACAGATCGAAGGATGGCAGATGCGGTCTGAGATGACCATGAACATGATGGGTGCCGATATGAAGACCGTGCAGGAAGTCGTGGAGATAACGGAAAAAGATGCTCCTGCCGGCACCTACACAGTTCCAGAGGGCTATACAAAGCAGGATAAGTTCTCGTTGGAGGATATGCAGCGCCGTTAGACACCTTCTTCAGAGAGAAGGTATGCGAACACAGCCATCGCGATGGCGCCGAGTTCCAGTTCTCTGGGATTGATCGTTTCGATGACGTCTTTTCCTGAATGATGGACATCGAAATAGCGCTGTGAATCGGGGACTAATCCGATGAGCAGTGTTCCCTGTTCACCCAGGGGAGCGATGTCGACACCGCCTCCTCCCGGACGAAGCCAGAACAGCCCGATGGATTGGAAGAGGTGTTCCCACTTTTTGAATTTTTTAGCCGATTGAGTATCGCCAATACCGAATCCCAAGGGAAGGAATCCCCCCCGGTCGGATTCGATAGCGGCAAGATGAATTTCCCCTTCCCTGTACTCCGATGAGGCATAATCTCGGCCTCCCGAACCCCCGAATTCCTCGTTCATGAACATCACCGCACGGATCGTTCTTTTTGGCGTGAGGTTCAGCTCTTTGATCAGCCGGAGTGCTTCCAGAGAGTGGGCACATCCCGCACCGTCATCGTGGGCGCCAGAGCTCAGATCCCAGCTGTCCAGATGACCTCCAAGGAGGATGATCTCTTCGGGCCTTTCACTGCCGCCTATATCACCGACGACATTGTGAGAGATCACAGGTTCGAGCTCTCTGCATGAGAGTTTCATTCCGAATCTGGTAGAGGGATCTTTTTTAAGCAGCTCGGAAAGAAGGTCTGCGCCTCTCGTGCTGATACATGCGGCCGGGATCTTTTCGATTCCGGGATCGTATTGCATCAGGCCTGTATGGGGATAGTCATCGGTCCGCAGGGTGAGAGACCGCACCAGAGCGCCCACAGCGCCATATTTGGCCGCTTCTGCGGCTCCTTTCACTCTCTGAATGGCTGCTGCGCCATATGCCTGGAATGTGTTGAGCAGTTTGGGGTCCATTGGTCTGTTGAAAAAAATGATCTTTCCCTTAGCTGCGTCACCGAGCCTTCTGAGTTCGCTGAAGGATTTGACCTCCACGACAGGTGCTGTAATTCCGTCCGGAGATGTGGCTATGCTGCCGCCGATCGCTGCAATCGGCACATCGATCGGTCCAGATCCGGATAAGGATATCCAGCCTTCTTCGCTTTCTCCACGCACCCAATGCGGGACTTCAGTCGGCTCCAGATGGACATTTTCGAGACCCATATCTTCCATGATCCGCCGTGTCAGTTCGACAGCCGCTTTGGCTTGGGAAGAGCCTGTGAGGCGGGGACCTACGCTCGTGATTTTTTTCAGCAATTCGAAGGCATACTGTTCGCTCAATCCTTTGCGAGAAATTCTTCTGGCGATTTTGAGGTAAGTCCCATCTTCGGGACGGAAATCCCTCCAGGAAGGATGCGCAAGGGAAATTGTGCAGATCATGGAGAGACACAGTCGAGATAAAATGCGAAGTTTACTTTTTTGCATAAGTAACATCGGCCCTCTCGACATTATACGGCATGCTCTCATTCCCGTCTAACAGAAAAGGGGACAGGCTACTTTTTTAGTTACCCCTATTAAAAGTAGCCTGTCCCCATTTTTGCATTGAAAAAGGTGAGGTTGATGGATATAGTAGGGTGTATTGAAAATAGGATGATCGCAGAAAAAAAAGATACTCCGACTCTGAAGACGATCCTCAAAGGAGATGTCATTCTTCCCGATCGGATTCTCGGCAAAGGAGTTGTAGAGATTACGGGAGAGAGAATCACCGACGTTTATGCCGAGAGCGACCGAACATGGGATGGAGAAAACTATTTTCTGGATTACAGCGGTCTTTACATCGCGCCAGGTTTTATCGATCTGCATGTTCACGGTGCGCTGGGAAGGGATTTCATGGACGCGGATATAGAAAGCTTCAACATAATCGGCGGTCACTTAGCGCGAACAGGCGTCACCGCTTTTCTCGCAACAACGCTTTCTGCGCCTTTGGAATCGATTCTCGGAGTCATCGAGACAGTCAAAAAATCCATGGCTTATCCCCTCGTATCCAAACCTCTGGGCGTCCATATCGAAGGCCCCTTTCTCAATCCCGAGTTTTGTGGAGCGCAGAACGCTGATTTCATCATGGAAATCAACGAAGAGGATATCCAAGTTCTTACCGAAGTCATCCGGGGATTTAAAGCGATAGTCACGATAGCTCCCGAGATTAAAAATAATATGAGCTTTATCCCATTGCTCAGAGAGAATGGAATTGTTGTCTCCATAGGACATTCGGGAGCGACCTACGAACAAACGCTCGCAGCGATCCAGGCGGGAATATCCCATGCAACTCATTTTTTCAATGCCATCCCTGAATTCCATCATCGGGAACCAGGGATTGTCGGAGCTGTCCTTGAGTCGGAGGACGTCACGGTCGAGCTCATTTGCGACGGCATTCATGTTCATCCCTCCTCTGTGAAACTCGCTCTTGAACAGAAAGGCCTGGAGAAGGTCTGCCTCATCACGGATTCCATCCTCGCAGCCGGATTGGGAGATGGAGATTATGTTCTGGGAAGGCTCAACATAACGGTCAAGGGGGACGAAACACGCCTGAAGGATGGCAGCTCTTTAGCCGGGAGCGTTCTAAGCTTGAACAAAGCCGTAAAAAATGTGCATGAATGGACAGGGATTTCTTTGAATGAAGCCGTGTCGATGGCGTCGCTCAATCCTGCCCGAGTACTCGATCTGCAAGAGGATATGGGCAGTGTCGCAATCGGAAAATACGCCAACTTGACTGTGTTTGACAAGTCTTTTCAAGTCAAACAGACATATGTGTATGGGAAACCGGTGATATAGTCAGACAAGAAAACTCAAGTTTCCGAATAGGCATATAATCATCGATCATTGAAAAAATGGACAGGATTTTCCATCAATCCGTTTTTTTCTGAGAAAAAACGGATTCGTTCACAGAACGGATGGTTGATGTGCGTTCTATCACGGCATTGATTGTA
>JASFEP010000013.1:0-26554 GCA_050124775.1 Candidatus Aminicenantota bacterium | reverse complement strand
TGGAAGAGATTCGAGTATGAAGGGCCGGTTAAAGCGGAAAAAGCCATCATCGATCCAGATTTTAAGCTGGTGATCGACATCAGTCGGACAAACAACAGTAAGACAGTTAAACCCGATCGATTCGCTCCGCTGAAATGGATTTCCACTTGGATGCTCTGGCTTCAACATGCTCTGGAAGTTTTCACTACATTCGGAGGCTAGATCGAAAGATCGCTAAAGCGCCTGATTGTTATTCGTGTATTTCGAGATTAGCAACTCACGCAGCTTGCGGTACATCTTGACTGTCTTCTCCATGCTATTCTTTGTATATTCCGTGAGGAAAGCTTTAGCCTTTTCAGGATCTGTCTCGTAGAGTGCAAGCGCTTCTCTGTCGATGGCCTCTTGAGTTTCAAAAAAACTCGCCTCCAGTGGATCACGGGCCTCCCTGAGGTCTTTTACGGCTTCCTGCCACCGCAAATAGAGCAGATTATCGACAAAATCGACAGCCCATCTCGCTGAATTTTCGCTAAACCTTTCTGGATCGTAAGTCTTATACAAAGGAGAGACCTCTTGAGTTCCCGCATAGATAGGGACATATGTGCTCGTGTATTGGTTGTCAACATAAAACCAGTAAACCCCTCCGATTGCGGCTGGCAGCCAACCCCTAAGCTGAGCGACCATTCCATAGCCTCCTCTGGAGACCATCCGGCGCCATGTGATATCCAGGAGTTCTCTCATGGCACGCGTAGGAAACGGTGACGTCAAAGGGCTTTTGATAAAACCCCCCTTGCCATCGGGCACTAGCCAATCCGTGTCTGCGGTCATATCATATATCGTGCCCTCATAGACAGATCGCTGGAAAGCTATCACATCTTGAACCGAGAGTTTCTTATCCGGCTTTACTGAAAATGGATAAATGGAAATATCCTCGAGATATTGGTGGTATGCATCATAACCGGTAAATGGGTTTTTTAATCTTTTATCGGGCCAATCCCTGAAAGAAGGGGCATATGTGCTGAAAAAGAGCCAGAATCGGCTCAATGCCCATTCCCGGGGGATGGGAGAATACGCTTTCTGCCAAATGAATGGCTCGCCGCTGTCGGGATCATACCAACCATGTTCTATGGCTACCTGTTTATAGTTGTTCGAAGCCCTGAAGTAATCCGGATTTTCGAGATCGATCTCCTTGATGATGCTCCAATTAGGAACAATGGCTATGTGTTCGTCGGGAACTCTCTGTGCGGCCCATATGGCTCCAAGCTCACCGCTGTCGGGCTCCCAATCAGGGCCCACGCTGAAGACTTCCAAAACCCAGGCTTCATTCGTGTCTGCGATACAGAGGGCCTCGGACTCGGGACCGCATGAAGGGAGAAAACCGTATCTCTCCACTAGAGCCGTTATCAAATCGATGGCCTCTCTGGCCGTTTTACACCTCTGGAGTGCAAAAAGCTGTGCCTGTTCGATCGTCATTATCTGTTTCCCTGTGCTAATATCCACCTTCAGTTCTTCTCTCTGGCTCAAAGTGCTCTCACCGATCGCCAGTTGATGTTCATTCATATGGGGATATCCCGTGTGAAAATAGGCATAGGTCTTCTCGACCTGAGGGATGTATCCCAACACTCTTCCGTACTCTTTTAAGGGTTTTTTCACATCTTGCAGCCCATAATAGACCGGGGCCAAATCTCCTCTTTGGAAGGTCTGTGCGGGAACTACATGCACACGGCATTCCATGCAACAGCCGGTATGGGAGGTGATCACAGACCCGTCAACAGAGGCATTCTTGCCAACTATAATGTCTGTGCAGGCATCACGATCACTCAGTCTTTCCTTTGATGTCCCGGATAGGAGAAGAATGGTAGCGGTCGAAAGAAAAAAGAATATAATTAAAAAGGATTTCTTTTTTTTCTTCATGTCACACTCTCCTTTCGAATGAAGTATGTCTCCATGCGTATATTCTTTGAGTCTAACATTATATTTTAAGGCAAAAAAAATCCATTACTTTATTGTTCCAATGAACAACAGATAATATAATTTGGAACATTCAACGAAAGAACGAAGGGAGTCAAAATGAACTACGACTTCGATACGATCATTGATCGAAGCGGAACATCCTCTTCAAAATGGGATCGCCGCAAACAGGATCTCGGCGAGCCCGATGTGCTGCCCATGTGGGTTGCCGATATGGACTTTGCCTCCCCGCCACCGGTTATGGAGGCGCTTCGAAAAAGAGTCGAGCACGGGATCTTTGGCTACACAGAGAGGACGGATTCATACTACAAGGCTCTATCATTATGGATGAAACGCAGATTCGATTGGGATATTCAGGAAAAAAAGATCGTGTTTACTCCCGGGGTCATCGTCGCATTGAATCTGATCATTCAGGCATTTACACAACCGGGAGATAAAGTCATTATCCAACAGCCTGTGTACCATCCCTTTTCGTATGCCATCCTCAATAACAAGCGCCAGCTCGTCAATAATCAACTCCGGATAGGGGAAGGACGTTATGTTATGGATTTTGAACAACTTAAAAGATCCATCGATAGAACCACAAAACTTCTCATACTCTGCAGCCCCCATAATCCTGTGGGAAGAGTCTGGACGAAAGTGGAGCTCTTGCAGTTAGCTGAGATCTGCCTTGAGAACGACATCATTCTCGTTTCTGACGAGATCCATGGAGATCTGATTCTTGAAGGACACGTTCACACACCGACTGCGACTCTGTCTAAAGAAATCGCAGATATCACTGTCACATGTACCGCGCCAACAAAAACATTCAATATCGCCGGCCTAGGGGTGGCAAACACGATTATATCCAACACCGATCTCTATGAAAAATTTCATACTGTCGTTAACAACGTCGGCCTGGAAATGACGAATGTCTTCGCGAAAGTCGCCTCAGAAGCCGCCTATAATCACGGAGAAGAATGGCTCTCACATTTATTGATCTACCTTCAGCGCAATTATGAATTCCTAATATCATTCCTTAAAACTCATATCCCCAGAGTCAAAGTTTTCCCGCTGGAAGGGACTTATCTAGCCTGGCTGGATTTTCGCAGCCTCGCTCTTAGCGACAATGAGCTCAAAAATATACTCATTCACAAGGCCGGTGTGTGGCTGGATGAAGGCACAAAGTTCGGAGAGGGAGGGGAAGGATTTCAGAGAATGAATATTGGCTGCCCTCGCAAGCTTTTGGAGGAGGGGCTCGTACGAATCGCTCGTGCCATTACAGATTTATAGCTCGTCTGAGCAATAGAATTCCCGATTGCACTGGTAACATTTCCAAACAACGACCTCAACATCACATGATTCTCTCTGGATCATGCTTTTTTTTTCGGTCTTAAGCACGAAGTCCGATCTGCATTTAGGACATTTCCCGTCTTCTGATTTCAGCAACTCTTTTTTTGTCATTTTTTTAATGCCTATACTATAAATATTTTGCGATCCGTCCAGGCTATTTAGCCCTTTTTTTCGCCGTAAAGATGATCGAGAAGACTCAAAACCCGATCGGGAGGTGTATCAATAAATTCGACGCCCGTTTCAAAAACCTCACCGTCATATAGCTGAGCCGCCCATTTAACTCTCCCGATAACACTGACTAATTTTTTGCTCTTTGCCAGAGCGATCTCAATTTTTAGCACTGTATCGATGTCAAGTTTTTCATCGGTATGGATCTTTAAACCGTTGAGAGAGATATCCTTTGTCAGGGCAAAAAAGTTGCCTTTGACGTGTGTCGATTTATCTTTGGAGAAAACAGATATTGTTACCTTGTTTTCTTCATTGAGTCTTCTTTCTTTACGCCTCTCATCCATTGTCCGAGCTCCTCAATTCAAATAATATTCTCTCCTTTAGGGGGCTAAACTGTCAAATCTCATTTCTCAGGACGGATTCCAGAATACTCTCAAACCCCACTTCGTACATCTTTATATAACATGTCATTCAGATTCTTTCAATAGGTAAAATAAGACACGTGGGTCCTCCTGTACCCTTGCGGAACTCCGATAAATCGATGGCATGGACCTGGATTCCCTCCTTTTCCATTTCTCTGATGGCTTCGACATTCTCGGCAATATTGGCAATAACTTCGTTCTCTTGCAAACAGATCACATTACCTGTTGAAGGCCCTCTATGGGGTACTTCTACCGTATCGAATCCCGCAAAAAAACCTTCCGAGAAAACATCTCGACAGCAAAGAATTCTGCGCAAGCCTATCATGCTCATGGCACCGCCCAGATGGAGATAACGAAAATCCATACGGTGGATTCTCACTTCGTAGCCCATATTTTCGAGAAATTCTGAGATTTGTTCGATTCCCTCAAGGTTCGTCCTCTGCGAATGCCCGACAAATGCGACGTCTTCCGCCAATATGACGTCTCCCCCTTCGACAGTGCCAGGCAGATTGACCCCGCCCACATATGGCTCTCCCAACGAGTCAAGGATTGCCGCCATCCATTCTTCCTCTCCCCTGCGTGAATCCAGTCCCATCTTGAGTTTAATATATCCCCGTGGAGTCACCAAAGAGACATCGCGAGTAAAAACAGAATTGGGATGTCCGGGGAGCTCGGATGCATCGACGACTTCGCACCCAGCCTTCTTCAGGATGGATTTCAGAATAGCGAATTGCTCCAGAGTCCTTCCAGGATCTGGGACTTCTGTAATATTGTGGGATCTGAGATCGGTGACGCTGAAATATTCTCGACCAGGAGTGCAAACAGCAACTTTTGTGAGCCTTCTCCCCTCATTTTTGAGCATTATTCCTGTCTCCGTGCCAATATTTTAGAATATCCTTATCTTCGAACCCCGACTGTTTTTTCCAAATATAATAAATCGGGATCCCAACCGCTGTAAATACCAGCCCGATCAAGGATTGCACCGGTTTTTCAATCAGCGCATTCAATAGAACACCCGAGAGCGCTATGATAAATATGAGAGGCACCCCAGGATATCCCCAGGTTTTATACGGCCGCGATAGATTCGGATATTTTTTCCTGAGTGTGAACACCGCTCCTGCAGCAACGACCCAGAACAAAACGCCTATGAACATGGCATAGGTGAACAGTTGTTCGAAAGTCCCGGTCAATGCCAAAATACATGCCCAGACCCCTTGGATGAGAATGGCAAAAGCCGGTGTCCGGAAACGGGGGTGCAGGCGCCCAACTCGATTGAAAAAGAGCCCATCTTTGGCCATCGCATAATAAACCCGAGCTCCAGCAAATATCGCGCCGTTAAGCGCGCCGAGAACGGATATGATCACCACGATAGAGACCAGATTTGCCGCTTTCCCCCCAAAAAGTGCTGTTGCTGATTTTTCCGCGACGCGGACAACACCTGACATCTCTGGTATAGAAAGCGCATAAAAATAGATGAGGTTCATAAGGATGTAGAGAAATGTAATTCCGATGGTACCAATTAGCAAAGCCAAGGGAAGGTTTTTGTGAGGATTTTTAATCTCACCGGCGACATAGTTTATGTTGTTCCAACCGTCAAACGCCCAGGAAACGGCTATGAGGGCAACTCCCAAACCCATAAGGATGTGTGTAAAGCTCAATCCGGTCGGATTCAATGAAAAATCAACTGGAGTCCCCTTCCCCATTGAAAAACCGAATCCGATAATGGCTATCATTGTCCCTATTTTTACAATCGTGAATATATTTTGAATTGTTTTACCGAAGACAACTCCCACGTAATTAAAAAGTGAAAAAAGGAGTATGATCAAGACAGCCACAATCTGGCCGACCGACAGGGAAAAAGAGTAACTTTTTCCGAAGAGGGCGATCGTTGTTTCGAATAAATGCTTTTCTGTGGATAGAGAAGGAAAAAAGTAGCCGAAATACACGGCAAAGGCAACTCCTAATGCTGCGATGGAGCCTGTCATATTAACAAGGAAGAGCTTCCATCCAAAAAGAAAACCGAAAAGGGGGCCGTAAGCTTCTCTGAGATAGACATACTGCCCCCCTGCATCGGGCATGGCAGCGCCTAGTTCTGCATAAGTCAGAGCTCCCGCTAGGATCAGAAAGCCACCGATAACCCAGGCGAGCAAGATCATGCCAGCCGAGGGGATCGACTTAGCCATAATTCCCGTGGTGAGAAATATGCCCGATCCGATCACGATTCCCATCATCATCATTATCGAATCGAACAGGCCTAACTGCCTTAGTAAATTCGGGACTGATCCAGGACGAGTCTTGGACCCTTTTTCTCTCATTTTGTTTGGAATCCTCGTTCCCTATTCTAACGACTCACAAAATGCGAACACAACATTTTTTTAGTCAATGGCTTTGTTTCTGATCCAATGTCCGAATTTTTCTCCTCCACAGAAATGGGGAGAAAGCTGCCATGGGATTTACATGCTGGAAAGATTGAGCGGATAGATCGTCAAATCATTGGTTATTGATATGTATAAAATCTACAAATATGATCTGGTCTTTAGATCAATACTCCCGATTCCGGCGTCTATCTTGATTGTGATCGTATGATCCAATTCGTCAAAGACATCGTTCGTGTAATACCCGTTCCGCTTGTTCAGTCCAAGAGCATTCACGGAGCCGATCCCTCCATCGACATGAACTTTGACACCAGTATTTTCGGGGAGGTAGATCGTGGCGCTTCCGATGCCGCCATCGATGTCGACATCCAGATCCTGATCCCTATCGCCGGATATATCCAGCTTCAATTCGCCAACACCGCCGTCAATATCCAAAGACTTCAACCGAATATCCTTCAGATCGAGGATCCCCCGACCTGCTCCCATATCGACCTTCAGGTCGATCGGCACGGCATCGCTAAGGGTGATATCCCATTTGTTCTCTGTATCTCCAACAGGTATGCCTTCCGCTTTTCCCTGCCGTATCTTTATTACGCCCCGGCTCGCAGTCGTATCGTAATCGATCCGCGGTTTCCACTTGTCTACATTGTATGTGAAGGTGGCGTCTAAAAGCTCTCGGGCACCTCCATGGACTTCCAGCTCTCCCGCACTCATATCCAATTCAACCAGAGCGCTTTCAACATCTCCAACCTCAATTGTCCAGGTTTCAACTTCTGTTTCGCCAACACCGATACACGCAGTGTTCACAAGACCGAAGATCAAGACAAATAAAAAGATTAAAATATATTTCATCCGCATGGCTCTTTACCTCTTTATCTTTACATACGAAAACTCTAGCAAAGAAGTTCAATAACAGACAGATAAGAGATGGAGACAGACAAAGGCGAGTTGTACGCCCCGATTTATTTGCAAGAGCCAACTCCTATAAAGAGGGAAAAAGGAGGCGGTCCTTTTTCTCCATCCATCCCCTTATCCCTTGGGTACAAAGGAAGATGAACCGCCCCCGAAAAAGCTGATCAAATCACTGAAGGCCTTCCCTATCGAAGACTATTTTGCCCCCGACGACAGTATAGTCAACTTTGGAGGACATGATTTCGTCTGGAGGGATTGTCATTAGGTCCCTATCGAAAATAACCATATCCCCGAGGAAACCGACTTTGATCTTGCCTTTACGGTCTTCCATAAACTCCGCATACGCGGAGCCCGAAGTATAAAGCTCTATCGCTTTGTCCATGTCGAGTTTTTGATCGGGAAACCAACCATCGCCTTCTTCTCCGGCACGGTCCTTTCTCGTAACGGCCGCATATAATCCTTCCAAAGGATCGATAGGTTCGACAGGCCAGTCCGTACCGAAGGCGATATGCACACCCTCATCGAGCAATTTCTGCCAAGCGTATGCACCCTTGCAACGTTCGAGGCCGATCCTTTTTTCGGCAAACCGTTTATCTGTAATGCAATGGGTAGGCTGCATGGAGGCAACGATCCCAAGCCCGGCAAATCTAGGAATGTCATCAAGGCGAAGGATCTGGGCGTGTTCGCTCCGATGCCGGTGATCCCTTTGCCCATTGATGTCCATCGCTTTTTCAACCGCGTTGAGAACCCAATGGTTTCCCTTGGTTCCTATGGCATGTGTTCCTGTCTGAAATCCCATGGCATCCGCCGCAACGATAAGCTCTTCAAATTTTTCGTAGGGCATCATTGGCAACCCGCTTGTGCTGGGATCATCCTCGAACGGCTCGAACATCAGGGCGGTTCCCGAACCAAGGGTTCCATCGATAAACACTTTAAGATAGCCGAAACGTATCCAGTTATTCTCTGGAGGATACTCTTTCCTAAGCTCATCCAGTTTCTTCAGTCTTTCCTCGACTCTATCCCGAGGAATCGCCATGTTAAAAGTAACACGGCAAGTGAGCTTGTCTTGTTCCTTGAATCTCTGGAATCGCTTGTATTCTCCGTTAAGCTGCTGGATGCTTGTCACACCTGTGCGTCGGGCTTCGGCAAGAGCTAATTCCAGAGCTTCATCCATCCTTTTTTGTGTTTCCTCGGCTGTAAACTGCACGGTGCTCCTCACTTTGAGGAGACGTGTCGCGCCCTCTTTTAGAATTCCCGTAGGTTCTCCGGTCTTAGGATCTTTAACGATAGTACCGTTGGGAGGACTCTTCGTCTCCCTCGTGATCCCGGACATTTTGAGAACATAGCTGTTGACCCAAGTGGAGTGGCCATCTGCCCGGCTTAAAACCACGGGGTTGTTTGGAGCGACTGCATCCAGGATTTCTTTTGTCGGCCATTTTTTATCGGGAAAGGTCTCATGTTCCCAACCTCGTCCCATGATCAGCTCACCAGCTTTGGAGTGTTCAACCTTTTCTGCCACCATCTGCTGGATCGTTTGAATGTCGTGAACATAGCGAAAGTCAAGCTGCATCATGGATTGCCCCCCACCCATGAAGTGGATGTGCGAGTCATTCAAACCGGGTATAACCAAACGGCCCTTGGCATCGATTACAGTGGTCCTGCCCTCTTCGATATAATGCTCGATCTTTTCATCGGTCGTGACAGCCATGATAAATTCATCCCTCACTGCCACAGCTTCTGCTATCGGATTGTCGTTATCTATAGTGACGATCTTGGCATTTTTAATAACCAGGTCAGCCGGGGGGCCTTCATAAACCTTTCCGCATCCCCCGCAGATGACTATCAAACATGAAGAAAGAATGATGACGTATAATTTTTTCATTGTTTTGTCGTCCTCCTTCCAAATGGTATCCCAAAACGACATAAAATCTCGAAGATAACGCCTTCAATCATCATATCTAAAACTTATGATTTTTCAACGGATATCTGAAGTTCTTTTTTTTCCGATTATCCTACCCCAAAAATCGAATCCAAATATCTTGAGGTATTCGGTCGTTCCTACCGTAAAAAAGAGGACGGCAATCAAGCGCTGGAGCCCCATAATACTCTGATATCCTGTATAATCCACAAAAAAAAGAACGATGCAGGCTGCCAAAAGAATTGCTCCCAAGATCTTTTGGCCTATCCCTCTCCATCCCCAAGCCGAGTATCGGGAGAGGTTCAGGCCGACCCATACTCCTATCCAACCGATGGCAGCACCGACAAGAACATCCAAGGGCCAATGAACACCCACAACAACTCGGGATAAGGCGACCAGAGAGGCGCATGCTATCAAGAGCCATCTCAGCCATTTTCGATCAACGGTGAATACAAATGCCCCCGCCAGCATGAATATCATAGCGGCGTGTCCGGAGGGGAAGGCATGTTGTCCCCAATCAGGACCAATCAGATGGAAGCTCTCTTGAGCCAAAACCTGTGGAGGCCGCGGGACATCTATGATTCGTTTGATGCCCTGGCCGATTAAGGTGAACATTATAGCCGCAAGAAGCACCGCCCATATAATTTGAGGTTTTCTTTTTATCCAGGGAAGAAGGATTATGAATGACACCAACCCATCAGCAAAAAACGTGAGAACGGTCCAAAACATATCGCCTGTATATCGGGATAAACTGTTCACCACAAAAAAAAGCGATTGATTGGAATGAGAAAAATAAATCACGCAGGATGAGACGAATACGACCAAGGGAAGTCCCCAGACCCAATAATGACGAGCCTTGAGCTCGGTCGTTCTTTCTGCCACGTCAGCCGACACAGTTCTTCCTCTCTAAAACCGTATCTTTTAGTCAGGCCCCGGTTCTTTCTAAATGCCTCCACAAAAGAAATGTGCTGTTGGTCAGTCAAACACTGCTTCGGTTTTTTGATAGGCCGTGTGGACCTTCTCCACCGACTCTTCGATTAAATCTTTATTTTCTGTTTTGACAGATTCAGCTAAATCACTGAGGAGTGATCCGAGCTCCTGAACGGCGGCATCGAATTGTTCCTGTTTCTCTGCAATGCGTTGGGGCAATTGTACGGCCTTCAAGGGGAGGAGCTTCTCTTGCATTGCATTAACGGTCAATCTAATATTTTCCAAGTTATAATTAGGTAAATAGTAGTGGTAGAGTTTGTACATCTCTTGATGAAAAGCCTCTAACTCTGGAACAGTAGGGCGAATTATGCGGACCAGCCTCTCGAAGGCCGAATGAAAGGCTTCGACATGATCGAGCATAGCCTTTAGGTCATCTTCATCAACTGCAGTATGCAAGGCCTGTAGAGACATTTTTAGATCCTCTTTTCCCTTTTCCCACTCCGGCTTCTTATCCCGCAGGATTCCGGGCAATTCCGCCGCATCTAATCGTTGAGCAAGCGAATCCGCCTCAGGAAGCAATTCTTTTATCAGCGCATAATCCTTTTCCGGGTATGCATCGTGCCAGAGCGGATAGACAACTCCGTGCAAATCGTGAAGAGCGGGAACATCAGCATCCAGTTCCCCTTCGGAGATTTCAGCTTTAGCTTCATCCACTTGGACAGGTTCATCTTTCTGACAGGAGAAAAGCAGAAAAACACAGGCTCCCCCTACAAACAAAATGACAAAATGTTTAAGACCCTTCATTTCCTTCTCCTATAGAAACAGTTTTTTTCACGAGGTTCGATTCATTAAGTGGTCTACGCCTTATAGCATAGAAAAACAGGAATTGTCAAAATAGGATGCGACTTGTACGGCAGAATATTTATATTGATCTTAACAGACTCTTTACAAACTCTTGACATAATTTTGACAACTCCGACTGTGAATTGACCTAACTTTTCAATCTAAAGACCCAAAAGGGAGGTCATTATGAGAAAAAAACATACACAATATTATTCGCCCAGCCATCCTCTGGCAGGCAGACTTGTTGAAAATCTCGTTTTTCCCTTCATAAAAGCTTTGGGATCCGCATTAAAATTCTACGACTGTGATAGCCATTATGCCACCCAAAAGGGTCAGGAGATGAGAGAGCGTCTCGGTCGGGGTGAATCTGTTTATCTTATAGGTATGGGTCCGAGCGGGCACAACTCAACGGCTGCGCTTGTAAAAATATCCGCGTCAGAAGGGATCCTTCCTATATGCAACAATGAAGAAGAACGCTATACAGGGATCAGACATGAAGATCGATTTCCGGAACATTCCTTGAGAGATATCTTTAAATATCTGGAAAAATCGCAGATCGATCCAGAACAGATCCTGGCTGTTGTGGGCTCTTGGGATTATTTGAGAGGCATAGCGACAAGCCTTAGAGTTGGTCTAGAGGAAACGCCCCACAGTATCTTGCTTGCCCGCAAAGCCGCATCCCCACAGATGAATCCTTGGCATTTTATCGAAGCTCTTCGGGCCCCATCACAGCTTAAAAGGTTTTTTAGGACAAAAAAGAGAGTCCCTTTCATCGGAATGAGACACCATGACAATCATGCGTATTTCCCCTATGCGGTATCTCCATTTGCCAGGACAGGACGCCCCACTATGATCGTAGTTATTGACGGATTTGGCGACGATGGGGCCATGTCTACTTATATTGCGAGGGGCAAGGAAATCAAGCTTGTCAAACGTTATCCCCATATATTTGACTCCCTCGGTCTTCTTTACGCTGTTATCAGCTCCACACAAGGAGGATGGACGACTTTGAGCAGTGAAGGACGTTTCATGGGAGCCACAGCCTGGGGAGATACCGATCGACTCACAAACCCTTTCTATAAACAACTGCGCCAAATTGTATATTTGGGACCAGAGGGAAACGTGAGTATCAACAGGTCGCTTATCAATTATCACAGACGGGGTCAGGAAAAACCTTACAGCAAAGAACTCGAAAAAATACTGGGTGCACCCATCCCACCAGAAAAAATGTGGAATCCGGGAACGGTATTGAGGCTCGACGACATCGAACTCACAGAGATCTCACGGGAAAGAGTGGATAAGGCCGCTGCTCTTCAGATGGTTTTCGAAGACGCCCTTTTCCATATCGTCGATTCGCTCATAAAGCTCACCAAGAGTCACCAGCTAGTCCTGAGCGGAGGGACTTCGCTCAATTGTCTGGCCAATATGAAACTGCTGGAGCACTTTGATGAGGATTACTTTAAAAAACAATTGAAGACACCCCGAACCAGGCTTCACCTTTGGGTGCCCCCTAATCCCAGCGACACAGGTGCAGGTATGGGAGCCTGCTATCACTTCGCTCTCCGGTTTGGGGCGGATCTCGGTCCTGCAATGAGGCATGCCTTCATTTGTGGAAGCCCATCACCTAACGAAAACAATGAACATGCTATTAAATCAGCTGAGGACACAGAGAGTCTGATGCTGGGCAATATCAAAGACGCCCAGCAACGCACGCGGATAGCCGACCTTGTCGCTTACATTATTTCAAACGATGGAATTCTAGGTTTATTCCAGGGCGCGAGTGAAACAGGACCGCGTGCTCTCGGACATCGGACAATACTCGCAAACCCCTGCAATCCGAAAACATTAGAGATCCTGAATGCGCAGGTCAAATACAGGGAAAATTTCAGGCCCCTGGCTCCGATGCTTACGATGGAAGAAGCGAAAAGGCTCTATGACCTATCCGATGGAGCTTCCGACAGCGATTACAATGCCTATAACTACATGGTACTTACGGTGAGGGCAAAACCTGAGGCCTATGAGCTAATCCCTGCCGTTATCCATAGAGACGGCACGAGCCGAATCCAGATCGTGCGGGAAGAGACTGATCCTTTCTCTTATGCCATTCTTAAGGCTATGGGGAAAAGGTTGGGTGTGGAGGTCGCCGTAAACACTTCGCTCAATGTGGGCACTCCGATCGTGCAGACCCCTAAACAGGCGATAAATGCCCTCCACCGTTCCAAAGGATTGGCAGGATTGCTGCTTGCGGGTTCCGATGGAAAAGTACACTTTGTGTGGCATAACATCAAAAAACCTCCCAAAGATGCGGGTTATCAGTTGAAAAAATGGATCCAAGAATGGAGGATTAGAAACCGGATGGAATCGAATCTGGTCAGTGAAGGTATCGGCTTTTTTTCATGAGTAGTTCAACGTATTCGAGGGGAACAACTAATCGAACTGGATGAACTCGATAGGAGCACCATTGTCTATGATAAAAGCAACCGTGACTCCTTCAGACGGACTATTCGGATCTATAAGAATCTCCTTGCCCTCGAGCTCTGCAGCAAGATCTTCGACTTCGAAAGCGATATGGGGGATTGTTTTCACGAGCTCGGGCAATGGGCTGTCCGGCTCGAACCTCATCCACTCTATCCCATAAGGGCTTGTCTCATATCCCGACACATAAACTTTATATTTCTCCAAGTGCGTCTCCCCCTCTCTTTCGACATCGGAAGGAATCCCTAAATGGTGATATTTTCTCATAGGAAATAACTCGCTTCATTCAGAGAAGAGTGCGGGGATGTCATAAACTTTCTTCCCTTTCTCAAGCTCTGTTTTGAGATTGATTTTTTTGAATGTCTTGAAATCGTGAAAATAATAGATATAGACATCACCTGAATTCAAATCATAGATGTTGGAGTACTGGGTAGGCGTTCGACCTTCTAGATGCGCTGCCGAGAGAATATCACGAACCAGATCGGCCGAAACCTCTTCCGCTTCTTCGAACATCCTTTTTGCTGTTCTGTACCTCCAACAAGGATACTCGCCGTCTTTGACATTCGTCATCACAAAATTGGTTGAGATTTGATATATCCCTGTTCTTTTGACAAATTGGACCTTGCCTTTGGCCCATTCCACGACCATGGTTTCACCGGACTTGTCTGCAACAGGAAATCTTGCCTGTCTAAGACTTGGGACATTGTGTTCTTCGAAAAAAGCAATGGCATCCTCGATAGTCGCGCAAGTGGCAAGGATTTTGTCCATGATGTCGCCTCGAAAATATGGTTTGCCCTCCGTAGCGTTCCATTCTGTTGGACTAATCGCATTGGCATCGATGAAGAGACCCTGATCATTCATTCCCCCTTGAGCGAACATATTATCGAATCCAAAACACACTCTCCCATATTCGCCGTCTTCCGCTGGAATAAACCACATTTTTGTGTTTGGATTTTTCCAATCTTCATTGTTGCCCACGAGCACCAAATTTCCTTTAGCAACCATGACGATCGTACAGCTTTGAACATGACGAGATGGCACGAGCAATAACGCTAATAGCATAAGTATTGTTAGACGCTTCATTATTCTCCTCTATCTTTTTGTTTCATTCAGGTCTAGATTTAGGTCGGAAAAAATAGATGTTATCCCTCTCAAGAAAAGTGTCTATTTTAATCAATTCAAAGCCAGCTTGATCGACCTGTTCGATCAGGATGTCTTTGGGTGTCGTATGGGAAGTCCAGCCCGACTTTTCGGGATCATTTTCTACAATGACGAGCACTCCATCCTGTTTGAGTGCGGGAATTATATTCCGTATCAATTCCACTGGTTTGTCGAGATGATGGTAAGTTCCGATCATGAACGCGATATCGAGGACGCCGGCGGGCATATTGGGATCCGTTCCCTTTCCCATGCGGGGGATTACATTCGTAAATGTGTGCTTTTTACATCTCTTTTTGAGGTGAAGGAGTGCGCCCATGTCGATATCGTTGGCATACACCTTACCGCTCTCCCCCACTCGATCGGCAAACCAGACCGTGAACCGGCCTCCGCCTGCGCCGATTTCGCCGATCACCATCCCCGCTTCGAGTCCCATGGCATCCATGATCAACTTTGGGGGCTGCCATTCGTTATATTCCCTTTCAACTGGTTCAGCTAGATCTTTGGTCTGCTGGTAGGTAAGAGAGTGAACGGATAAGGTCAAACCCAGAGTAACGCACAAAATTCCGATCTTTAAACGTTTCATACCAGTACTCATCTTGGCTCCTATAGTTTTGAAATCCCAGTATTACAGCATTTATTTATCTCATTTTACGCAAGATGAGCATAAGATGTTACAGGATCGAAAGATCTAATCCACAACAAAAACCTTCCCGGTACCCATGGGGATATAATTCTCGCCGAAGGCATTTTTGAACATGCCGATAGCCCGTTCGCCCGTACAGTGAGTCGCACCGCATTTTTTCACACCCAGCTCATTGAAACTCTGGATAATTTCGCGGAGTTTTCTATCCGGCGTATCTCCCAAATGGAACCCACCGAATACCAGGTAGATCGGTTTATCTACGATTTTTTTGGCCTGCTCGAGAATATTTACGATCCCCTGGTGGGAACAGCCGGTGACGATTACAAGACCTTTCTGAGTGTTGATGATGAGGGATTGCTCCCTGATTCGCACACCCATTTCTCCTGTGAGGAAGACATTTTTGCAGATCTCTACTGAATCATCCACTCTTTCCACCTGGGCCTTATAATGCTCCACTCCACGGACAAAATCACGGGAAAATGACACCGGGAGATAAACAATCACATCTGAGTTGATTGCGAGCACATCCGAAAGCCCTCCGGTGTGATCGCCGTGTTCATGACTGATCACGATCTGTTCCAATTTTTTCAAATCAACGTTCATTTTTTGCACATTGTGCATCAAAATATCCGGTTGGGTTCCCGTATCGAATAGGATCGTTTTTTCCGTTCCCTCGATAAGACATGAAAAACCCCAGTCGGGTTTTGTCCCTTCTTTGAATAAATAATTGTCATAAAGGATCGTAAATTTCACAGGACCTTTGATTCCCTCTTTGAAAGCATCCTCTAAATCTGCAGCCTTGCGAATAAAACCTGCGCCACCCATAAAGCTTAACGAAACGCAGGCTATCAACAGAATACTGAATCTTTTAATCATAGGAATGACGTCCTCCTCTCTCGAATTATTTTATTCGTCGTTAAGAATAAACGCTATGGCGGTGTCAATTTTTTTATCCAGGTCATCGGGAAACCAATGCCCGATATCAGGAGTAACGATGAATTCACTGGGAAAATTCTCTGTTTCAAGAATTTCATTCATTTCTCTCTGATCTGGAAGTCTCGGATCCATCTCTGTAGTTAGAATAATGCCTTTCACACCTCTTTCTTTTGCCTCGCGCACTCGTTCCGGTGTAAAGCTCTCGGTTTTAGCCGGACAGAGAGCGATAAAACCCGCCACAGAGATCATGTTGTGAAGTACGATCTCCAGAGAGGCTACGCCACCGGAGGAAAATCCGCCTATAATCACTTTATCTTCGATCACAGGATATTTTTGGATGGTGTTTTCGTAGGCATCCACAATCTCCTTCTTCGACAGTTCGATATCTTCGGTCCAATTGAATCCATTCATGGAAATAATTTGGGAGGACTGGACATATGCTACGATAAATTCCTTTTTCATCCTTTCAGAATTCCACGATCTTTTAAAATTGGCGATGTTGCTATTGCCTCCGTGAAGAGCGATAAAAAGAGGATATTCCCTTGCGGAATCATATGCTTCTGGAGTCATAACAAGGAGATCGGGCTTGGCATTTTTCTGTGCCTCTTTCCATAGAATCTCATTCTCTTCGAGAAATGCCTGAAAGCTCTCTAGTGTCTTATATGGACCCCATAACTCCTTGTTGATAAAGGCGTATTTGCCGAACCAGAGGCCTTGTTTCAGACATTTCGACAGCACTTCGGTTCCTTTTTCATACTCACCCAGATGACCGTACATCAGCGCCAGATTATAAGAGTTGGCAAAAAATTGCTGGGGAAATCGCCCCAAAGCCTCCTTTAATATTGCTGCAGCCTCTCCATATTTTTTCTGGTTGTAGAGCTCCGCCAAGTGCTTTCTCATTTCCTTATAGTTCGCAAAAGGGAATTCTTCCTGATGACCGAATCCAAAATAATAAATACACATGGCAAAAACAACGATAAGGCAAACTCGTTTCTCCATCGGCATGTTCTCCACTTTCATCGAATATCCTGGCTAGTTCTTCTCCCCAAGTCTCTTGAGTATCTCTTTTGCATTGTTATTTTCCGGATTGAGGTCTAACGATTTTTTATAGTACTTGATTGCCAGCTCTTTGTCACCCTTTGTCATGTAGGCCTCTCCAAGGCTGTCATAGACATTCCACGAATCTGGAAAAGCATCTGCGTTCAGCTTAAAGACTTCTATCGCTGCCTCGATCCCTCCCCTCCCCATCAGCCTGTATCCGAGCGCGTTGAAATCATTTTCGCCAAAGTAGTACTGGGTCTCTTGTTCCGCTTTCATCGAAAGATATTTTTTTACTCCCGCCTCGATTCCGGATTCTTCTATGACTTTTTCCATCACTAGCGCAGCGGATTCAAAGAGCTGTTTCCAGAAGGCTTCGATATTTCTTTCCTGAAAGCGCAAAAGCTCCTGATCGGTATGGCCTAGGTCTTTGAGATAATAATATCTATCTTCAAGAGGGAAACGTTTCTTTACTTCTTTGAATTCGAGACCTTCCGCTTTGGCGGCTTCAACTCCCTCCCAGAGTCCTGCGATGTAGTCCCGCCACATTTCCAGCCGCTCCCGGCTCCAAAAATGCTGATGGCCCGGGATAACTTGATTGACCTCACTCTGCTCATCCAATACTGTATTTAGGACTTCTATCCATCTCGGAATATCCAAATTGGGCTGCCCTGCAAAAAGCGGAAGCCAGTTTCCGTCGAGAAATAGATCTCCGGTGAGAAGAAGCTTTTCCTCCGGAATGTGTATGAGGATGTCAGAGCCCGAATGAGCTCTTCCGAAAAAGTACATTTTTATCGTGATATCCTCCAGGCCTAGCGTCAACCGATCACTGAAAGTGATAGCGGGCAGATCGAAATCGAATCCCCCTGCATAATCTTCTATGGCCTGCTTCAAAAGGACAATATTAGCGCTGACATTCGTGAATTCATCGGAGCTTCGGTCGAGTCCTTCCAGTCTCATTTTTTGCCTCTCCACATTCCTTTTCAGGTTTTCGGTCCGCCGGGGAAGATTGTTTCTATCCCTCTTCATCCCAACAATGCAGTTTTCATGGCCCACGATAATCGCATCAGGAAAAACCTGATTGCCGAAGGTGTGATCCCAGTGGTAATGTGTGTTGATAACATAGGCAAAGTCATGACGACTGAATTCCTGTTCGATCAAATGCCGCATCTTTTTCATAGTGGTGGGAAGCCCTGTCGTATCCACAACAATCAAACCTTTTTTCGAGGCAATCGCAACAACATTGTTTGCCATGAATGTTTCGCTCAAGACTATGACTCTTTGACTGATCCTTTTAACCTGAACGGGAATGTTATCGTTCGAATCAGCCCAGACAGCAGAAAAAATAAAAATTAGCGATAACCCGATTACATACGCTTTGTTAAGCTTCATTTAAATCCCTCCCTTTGTATTCAATCTATTCTAATTCTAACTTTAATCAGAACGACATCCGAACGCCCTTGACCGGACGAATCTGTGTGTCCTGTGAGGACACATTGGCCATCTTCAGTTGCGAGAATCGCACTTCCCCAATCGGAATCATCTGCACCCAATGTTTTTATCCACTGCACTTTCCCCTTTCTGTCCAATCGCGTGAGCGAAATGTCGTTATCATCTTGGATCGATTTCGTGACCCCGCAAACGATATAGCCACCATCTCCGGTATCACAAACGGAATGGCCGTAGTCATAAAAGGGTTTATTGCCGAATGATCGCGCCCAAACTTCATTTCCTTTGTCGTCGAATTTGACCACGTGGGCATCCATAATGTCCTGGCAATCGGTGCATCCGACACAAATCGATCCTCCTTCATCCGTAGGCGACATGGAATGGCACCAGTCGAAACCGTAACCCCGGCGTCCTTTGTTTCCGTACGCCCTTTCCCAGATTTTATTTCCATCCGCATCTATTCGTATCAAGTAAAAATCAGCATTGCCCTTGCCATATGTGCCTGTCGTAGCACCCACAAAGCACCCTCCATCGCTTGTGCAGGAGACAGAATTTCCGAACTCATATCGTTCACCCCCGAAGGTTTTGGACCATATCGTTTCGCCATCCGGATCGGTCTTGATCACATAGACATCCTCTTCTCCCGCACCGAAGGAATGGGTGTATCCACAGACACAATAGCCATTTTTGCTGTTTCCATCCACAGCTAAACCCACATCCCAGCTGGAACCACCGAAAAATTTTGACCAGACCTCGTTGCCATAGAGGTCGAGTTTCAACAGGTAGACATCCCTTGACCCTTCCCCAAAAGAGGTTGTGTATCCGGCAACAACGTATCCATCGTCCACCGCCTTGCATCCATAACCGTACTCAGTCCCTGCCCCTCCGAAAGAGCTTGCCCAAAGGAGTTCGCCCTTCTGGTTCACTTTCATAACAAGGATATCTGCGGTGCCCGTCCCGCTTGAAAAAGTGTATCCTGTTATGACGAATCCCCCATCCGCAGTTTCACAGATAGCTCGTCCTCCGTCGGCTTGCTCACTGCCAAAAGTCCTGCACCACATCACATCGTCGTCTGTCCAATCCAATTTTTGTGGCAGGATCTGCGGATTCTTCAGCTTATCCCTATGCGGACCCCTAGGCTGATTCGCCTCTATCGATGTCGCCACTGCCTGGCAATTCGCATAACCATAGTAAAGACCTCGCGCTCCGGTTATAACGTGTCCTTCGATGGCGGGTGGATGATCTTTTCCGAGGAATACAGCGCCTGCCTCTTCATACTCTTTCCGGAACCGGGGCGATCCCACGACTTTTTTCCTCTGGATCACGCCCGCTGCGGCTAAGACCCTGACCCCTGCACAAGCGGCCGAAATTGCGAGCCCCTCTTTTTCCGCTGAAGCGATGAGTTTTAATACCGTTGGATCTTTAAGAAGGTCTCCAAAGGGATTTGGCACTGGATTGTAACTCCCGGCAGCCGGCATAACGATGACAGCATCATAATCCTTCACATCCTTTATATCCGAAACTAAAACATCGGGGACTACCGGCTCTACGCCGACCTGCTCTGCGACGGGCGGGCAAGCAGGAATAGAATCCAGAGCGCCCGCAAGGATCAAATTCCAACCATACTGTTCGAAGATATCTTTATTGAGAAAATAATTCAGTCCATAATTGCGAGCGACCAAGAGTAAAAGGTTGATCTCTTTGGAACTCATTTTACCGTTTTCTTGGTTTTTTCCTTTTCCGACGACCGATGACGCCGAACAAATTATGGCAACCAAGACAAATAAGATCAGGACGGTGGTTATCTGTCGCATTGTGTTCATAGTCAGGATTTCCTTTATTCTATCGACCGAATCCTTCCGGACGAAGGTCGTGGACCACTTTGGCATCGACCCAGTAGATATCGGAGTTTCCATTTTGGGGAGATGAGTAGATTTCCTGGATATGAGTCCAGAAAATCTTCGCTCTCCCTGAAAAATTATCTTTTTTCGTGCGGGTCGATGCAAAAAAGAAATATTTTCCATCCGGGGAGACATAAGGAGAAATCGCTCTTGCGCCCGGGGTATTGATTCTTTCTCCCATGTTGATCCCCTCACTCCACATATCGTCTTGTGAACGAAAAAAGACGCTGTAATTCGTTATGCCGGAGGCCACATCTTTATCCTTAGCCTCCACGCAAGCGATGAGGTAGCTTTCATCGGGCGCTATGAAGGCATTGTACAAATTCCCCTGCCCATTGATTGGAGCAGGTAGCATTTCTGGTTCCTCATATTTCCCCTCGCTGCGGGAGGAGCGATAAATGGAGGCCTCCCCTTTCTTTGGAGAGGACCGGGTGAAGTAAAGAGTTCCATCACGGGTTACGGAGGGAAAGTACTCGTTGTTTTCCGTGTTTATGGGCCATCCAAGGTCATAGGGTTCACTCCAACTTCCATCCTCATTTCTGTCAACCGCCCAAATATTCTGATGCCCCCAGCCCGGTTTGGATTCTTGGCCTTGGGGGGGACGCGTGCATAAAAAAAGGAGCTTTTCGCCATCGGGTGTGATACAGGGTTCGAAGTGAAGAAAGTCCAATTCCATTGCGAACGGCGCGATTTCGGGCTCTGTCCAGGATCCATTCTCCAAACGAGAAACCAAGATCGTGACCAAACTGCCGACTGCCAGACCGTAATAGAATTCATCACCATCCGGCGAAATAGCCACATCTCGTTCATACATGCCTGTGGAAATGATTCCGGGAGCAAAAAGCTGCGGTTCATAACCGGGAGGAGTCTGTCCCATATATGGGCCACGAATCTTCGGAAAATCAGTTCCTTCGGCTGTCGAAGGTCGATGTTCACACCCCTCGAGCATCACTATCAACACCGTTAATATCAGGCAGATTTTTCTCATTTTATCTCCGTGTTTCATTCTCGATCTTTCTTTTTCAGTGTATATCGCACCTTCCGCTTTTTCCACAGGATCCCGAACGAACGTCCTTTTAGAAAAATTCCCGAGATGACTATTCATTATACTCAGTTTTTTGCTCGCTAGCTTTTTAGCCGTATGATATAGATATTGTGCTGTGGAAGAAAAGTTTCCAAACGAACAAGCTCAAAAACGCTCTGCTCGATTTTTTCCAATACCACCTCACGGGAAAGAAAATGGTCGGTGTCGTATCTGACCTTCTTGGGATCTCGATCGATAATCACAACGGGCGCTTCCGGTTTTAAACTGACCGAAAGGTTATTAAGCAATTCCACAGGTCTGGAAAGGTCATGAAAGGCATTCACGATAAACACCATATCCAGATCACGGGGCAAAAGAGGATTTTCCACCTCACCGATAACAGTCTCTATATTGGTGACTCCTTCTCTCTGACATCGGTCCCTGAGATATCTGAGCGCACTTCTTGAAATATCATTGGCGTAAATCTTTCCAGATTCTCCTACCCGTTGGGATAGCTTAAAAGTGAAATAGCCGTGGCCAGCCCCCACTTCACCGATGATCATACCCGGTCGGACACCCACAAGGTCCATGACTTTGTCAGGTTGGTGCCATTTATCCCTGACGTCATCCGCATCGAGTGGAACAAGACAGAAGCCCGCGAAGAGCAAAAGCACAATGAATTTTTTATGTTTCTTCATTTTTAAGGTTCACCAAGTATTTGTGGTTTTGAACACCGTAATCGCGGATCTTTGATATAGCGAACAGAAAGGCTGCCTTCCTTGTAGTCAGCTAATCACTCCACACATCAAAATATAAAAGATGAACATGCCAAAAACTCTCCTCATACCGACCTCCTTAAGATTGAAAAAGCATGAGCACTGCGTAAAATAAATTAACAGCTAAATCTTTTTTGTAAAATAGTTTTCGTCCGCCTTTTATTCATAAGTGTTTTTTCTGAGTATTGCTACACCAATTCCAATTTTATCGATCAATATGCAATTCCTATGCCATATCCTTTTGGTGTATGAGTAAACTGATGGGTCCGATCTAAGATATTCTCTAGAAAAAATTCTCTAAGTGTCCTGAGATCGAATAACAAACTGGCTCAGGAAGATTGATAGCTTTTGAAGATAGATTCAATCCAATAATCCGTGTTCAAGAAGGATAAGAATTCCCCCCAGGATTCCCATTTTTCAAGCACGTTGTCTCGCTTCATATCATCGATGCTTCTGCCTTTCTCCATCTCGGTCAGAACCTTTTCAATAGTTGTTTTGAGCATTTTTCTGTATGCGATCACCTCATCCCAAGTGTAATCGCAACCATGCCCCGCAATGAATTTTGTGTTTTCGGGGAACGCAGCAAGGACTTTATCTAAAAAATCCATGTACTCCTTCACTTTTGTGCCCACAGCGGGAAAGGACTGCGTGAGCAATAGATCTCCCATGTGAACAACACCGGAGGAGGAGAAATAGACGATCAGATCTGCATCGGAATGCACTCCTGGATACGGAATGATTTGGATTTTTTCTCCGTTAAAATTCAGAGAATAACATGTATCGAAACCCTGCCCAGATTTTCCCTTAAAACCACCGTTTCCGGGGAAGACCACACCATAGGACATGCATTGGTCCAAATTTTGTCCATCGATCAGAGTCGCATTTCTGGCACAGACGACATTGCCGCCCACATGGTCACCGTGGAGATGTGTATTGATCACGTATTTTATTTCGCCATTACAGAGGCCATGAACAGTGGATTTTAGCGCCTTCGCTGTCTCTCTGAAACCGGTATCGACCAATAGAATTCCATCCTTGCCTGCGGATACGCCGATATTCGTTTTGAGTTCATACGGAAATGTAATTCTATAGATGTGATCGGACAATTGCACGACCCCAGCTTTTTCGATACTGTCCTGAGAGAAAACGGGAGTGAAAAAAACAAAGAAGAGCACAAGGAGAATGATGAGCAGGATAAGAAGCTTTTTGCAGATAATCATCCTCTCTCCGGATTACCCTCATTTTTGCTCCCAATTCAAATGGGAGCAAAAAACATCATCAGAACGATGAGAACCACGATCAAAATGATTAGGAATTTCTTACACAAGAACATTTTTGAACTCCATCCACGTATTTTATATGAGCAAAAAGCGTGCCATCTGGAGCTCTAGGGAATATCCAAACAGGGAACGAAAAACAGTGTACGTTTCCAACACACCATCTGCCCGATATCGAACAATACGCCTTATATCTTGGGGAACATGCATTGTCTGATTTAAAAGACACACGCTATCACACAAAAGTGGCACGGATATTGCAGATTGAAAGCTAAAGGATATTTGTAATAAATGTGTGACGGATGACAACCCTAGCTTGTTGGTCGCGTATTAATTAATGAGAGCTTGAGTTACTCAAGACAGGTATTATGAGTAATTTTTCTATGATCTTCTACACCATCGCTCTATTTATCGGGTTTCTTACAGTCTATTTGGCATATCGGCTGAACAGAACTTATCGCTTGAGCTACCTCACTTCGTATTTATATTTTCTCATCGCATTCAATATTATGGGATTTTTAAATCACCTCGGACGTTATCTAGGGGCGAGTTTGTTCAGGAACTCTCCCGAAGAAACACTTGTATCGGTGAGGTATCTTTTTGCTTTTCTGGCGTTTCCTTTTGTTGCGTTCTCTATTTATTTATTCTTCACGTTTGCGAATGACCTCATCGGTTCTAGAGTATCGACTCTATTCAACAGACTGTTCGGTTTATTTTGGGGAACTTTGTTCCTGGTTCAAGTGTTTCTGGCAAAAAACTATTTCAATGCGAGAGACGAAAACACGCTTCTCTTTTTTTCCCATGCAATTAACATCTTGGGTATTGTCAGCTTCTTTCTAATTCCGTTCTACATTCTACTCAGATCGAAGGGCTTATCGGATAGCCAACAAAAGAATATAGCCCGAAGTTTCAGCCTGATCTATCTCCTTTGTTTTGGAACCGCTTCACTCATCACATCTCCTTTTATAGTTCCCTATTTATCGCCGTACACAACTCTCATTATGATCTTTTCCTTTTTTGCTGTGAACCTACCTCCTTTGTTCTATTTGATCCTCTCTCTCAGAAAACACACCATTAAAATCCACCGTCCCATCCAAAAATCCGACTTGGACAATTTTTACATCTTTCACAAAATTTCCAAACGTGAGAAGGAGATCATCGATCTAATTCTGGAAGGAATGAGCAATGCCGATATAGAAAAAGCTCTTTACATTTCCCCACATACCGTCAAAAACCACATCTACAATATCTATCAAAAATTGGGTGTGAAAAATCGCGTCCAAATATCGAATCTCATCCGAGATCACAACCATTTACATAAAGACTGACCGATCACGCCAATCAAGATTTATGACCGAATTTAGGGCTTAAAAATTCGCGCACAAATCTGTCAGCGTTTTATGGAGGGCAAAATATGTGAATAGAGAAATCTTATGGGCTTTCTTTGGTCGGCACTATTCTTCGTACCCCCTGTGATCACCACGACCATATCATGCTCAGGAATAACGAATATATACTGGGCGCGGAATCCCATGGCGGCATAGATCAATTCTTTCCCTGCGCCATCCGGATCCGGAGAAAGAATCCACCAAAGATAACCGTAGCCGATAACTCCTGGATATTCTCTTATGAGATCCACATGCTTTTGTACAGATTTATCGACCCAACGAACCGGTACGACTTGTTTTCCTTCCCATTCTCCCCTGTTTAAATAAAGAAGCCCGAATTTAGCCATATCGCTCGGTAATATGTTGAGACCGCCTCCGGTGTGCGGGTGGCCCTCTCTGTTTTTAAACCAATAGCATTTTGAAATATCGAGCGGTCTGAAAAGAAATTTCTCTGCGTACGCATCGGCGTGCATACCCGAGCGGTTCTTCAGCATGCTGGACATCAAGATCACGCCTCCGCTATCGTACTGAAAATACGATCCGGGCTTTCGGATCATGGGCCGGTCGAGATAGAAGCGATCCCATCCCCGTTCGAGGCTGTTCAACTCGTTATGGGGTGTTCCTGAAAGTCCTTCATGATAGTCCGTACCGCTCCGCATGGTGAGCAGGTCCTCGAGAGTCATGGAGGCCTTTCTACTATCCATATTTTTTATGTCAAACATATGAGGGAAAAAATCCAGTACTTTTTCCTCAACGCTCCTGATATCCCCGCGTTCGATGGCAATGCCGATCAAGGCCGATGTGAAACTTTTACTCACTGATTGGAGAGTGTGCAGTTTGTCTGCAGTATACCTCCCAAAATATTCTTCAACAACGAGATACTCGTTACGCACGATCAAAAGACTATGGAGGTCCGGAAACTCCTCCCCCTCCCGAATGATTTCAACTAAACGAGTGAGGCGCGTGGAATCAAGACCTTGCGCCTCAGGAGTCGATCTGGGCCATTCCCATTTCGTTTCCGTTGCATACAACAAACTCAAAAATCCGATAAAAAACACAAGCGATACACAAACGACAGCGGATTTTATGGGCCGGATGGACGATCGGACGTTCATTTTTTCCTCTTTGTTATACGCAGTTTTAGAATAATACGTCATTTATCAGCATAGGTTTGTATGATACACCATAAAATTGCCATGATACGGATATGGACGCACTAGAGAACAGCTGAATCGCTATTCGTGTCTTAGGACATCTACAGGATTTGATACAGCCGATTTTAACGTCTGATAGGAAACCGTGACGAGGGCGATGATTAAAGCAAACAGTGTAGAAACGAAAAAAGCAGCAAAAGGAACTTTTATGTGGTAGGCAAAATCTTCCAGCCATTTTTTAGAGACCCAGTAGGCCATGGGCCAGGCCACAACACTTGCAACCAAAATCCACTTGGTAAAATCCAGTGCCAGCAACAACACGATTTTCGAGATCGAAGCCCCCAAAACTTTTCGGATTCCGATTTCTTTTGTCCGTTGCTCTGCGGTGAAGGAGGCCAATCCAAACAGGCCAAGGCCTGCAATGAAAAATCCCAGAAATGTAAAGACAGAAAAAAGCTTCCCTGTCCTTTCTTCTTGGCGGTACT
>JASFEP010000012.1:0-28073 GCA_050124775.1 Candidatus Aminicenantota bacterium | reverse complement strand
ATATCCGCACAGTATTTTTCGAGATCGGACTTCAGAGGCCCATCCCCACAGACCGTTAAGGGCAGTTCGATCTTGAACGCATCCCTTAGCACTTTGAGCGCCTGGATATACAATTCCGCGCCCGTATCTTCATCCAACCGCCCCACATAAACAGCGGTTTTCTCTCTGTTCGATGGCACGTCCGGAGGAATGGTTACTCCTCCATAGGAAACAAAGGTGGGTTTCAACCGGTGCCATTTCTCCAGGAAGTGACCGATCGAAATATTTCCCCGCACGAAAAATCGAACGAGGCGATTGCGGAATTTTTCCCTCTGAATAGGAGGTACGGTCATGCCACACCCGTGATATGTGATGAACATAGGTTTCAAAGGGAAAATCAGGCGGAAGGGAAAAAACCAGTGAACAAAAGGATACGACCCATGGAAGTGGACACAATCGGCTGAACGGATGAGATCGATGTGTTCGGACCACCAACCGAGCATCTTCAGGCCATCCCTTCTCTTGGAGCGTGAACGGGGAACCCGGTATATGGAGATCCCTTCGCTCTCCTCAAAATCAGAGAGTGAATCGTCATGTTTGGGAGCCCAAAGCACAATCCTGTGTCCCCAACTTGTCAAGACTTTGTTCAATTCTGCAATATGTTTTTCCACACCTCCCACATGAGGATGGATAAACTCTGCGAGCATCAAAATTTCCATTCATCTCCCCGAATGGTCCAATTGGTATGTTTCATGAGCCTTACAGATCTTCCCAAACAATCTTAAAAAGGGAGAGATATTCTTCGATGGATAATCGATAAAAAGCTTCGGCAAACTCGCTTTTGGCGCCAAAAAGCATGGACCTGTAAGTGTTCAAACCTTTGCAGATCCGAACATAATCATAATGCTTAAGCTGTGTTTCGTATTCTTTAATAGCCCTGACCTTGATGGCCATCTCGTCGGAGACATCCACCAGTATATTCGGGTATAAGGGTGCCCACGTTTCGTAGAAACAGCATTTGGTGCGCACCGTTTTTTTCTGGGCAACACGATAGAAAATTCTGTGGGTTGCTACGTGATCGGGATGGTTATCCAGGAAAAACGGAAGATACAGAAGATCCGGTTCTATCTCATCCAGGAGAGCCCCGATTTTCTGGATGATGGGGCCTTTGGTTCCCAACTTTTGGTCTTTCTCTCGCAAAAACTCGCAGCGGGATATGCCTATGATCCGGGCAGCCCTTTGCGATTCCTCCTCCCTCTTCCGGATGAGGACATCCCTATCAGGAATACTGGGATCCCCAAAGCTGCCATCGGTGAGTGTGACACTCGTGATGGTGTGGCCGGCCTTTTTATGCTTGGCCAGAGTGCCCCCGCAACCCAGGATGTCATCGTCGGGATGAGGAGAAAGAACGAGCACATTCGGCCCCTCAGGACAATCCACTAAAGAAGGGAAGGCGCCTTTATTTTTCTGTGCTGTCCACAGCTCGGTGAATCTAGCCATGGCGCGTTTCAACTTCGGTTTTTTCCAGGTTTTCTTCTCATTCCCCATCGAGGTCTCTCCGGTATTGGACCTGTCTTTTTTGTTTCAAAACGATCCAAAGCTTCTTTTTTTCCCCTATGTATTATGAATCCTCTTTGTCCTCTTTATCAAGTTTAAAAGTGCGCGGCTCTGTAAAAACACCCAGTCTTTTCTTCTCGTAAACTGGGGCCACACGCCAAAGAAGCGGTCCTTTAGGTCCTCGGCGCACAAGCTCGATGGGCAGACGTATGGTGGAGCCGTCGCATACTGTCCCCGCTTTGTAGAGGAAAAGAGGATCGGGAGAAATCTCGAACAAATATCCCGACGCCGCCTCATCAGGATTCCAATGCAAGATTATATCTTTCCCATCTCTTTTCCAGAGCGAGTCGGTTTTCTCCGGTTTGGCATGCGGATAAATATTTTTAATTCCGAAAAGGAGACGCTTTAGGGGACGAAGGAGCCTTTTTGCCTCCAGCACTTTCCAAAGAATACGTCCCGCAGGAAACATGTGTTTTTTGATGTAGTGATTGAGACTCTGGCGAGCGATTTCACTGATCCCTTCGGCTGACATAACACTTCTCATCCCAAAGTGAACGATCTCTGCAGCAGGCACACAGGACAACTTCCATCCTTTTTTTCGCATCCGCACACACCAATCCACATCTTCAAAAAAAAGGAAAAAATCTTCGTCTAACACGCCCACCTCCTCGATGGTCTTCCGCCTGACCAGAATACAGGAACCATTAAGGGTGTCGACCTTAACGGGTGAATCCGAATTCCAGATATCAAAATCTTTGACCCAAAATTTTCGATAGAGCGCTTTGTTCGTCCATCTCCGGAAAAAGGGGATCTGGGCCAGCAGGATGGCGACATCAGGAGGCTTGACAGTCACCGTGGATTGAAGGCACTTGCCGGCGTCCAGCCACTGACGCGGCCCCACGGCACCCACATCGGGACAGCCCTCTATATAGGAAAAAAGCGTATCGATAGCGCCATCAAGCACAAGAGTGTCCGGGTTGAGAAGGAGCACATACCTTCCCGATGAGCCGTGATAAGCTTGATTGACAGCTGCAGCGAACCCGACGTTGACATCATTTTTGATCAGAGTTACCTCCGTAAATTTCCGCTCCACCATGTCTGCGCTTCCATCTGTAGAGGCATTGTCTACGACAAAGACCTCGGACGTTCCTTCAAATCCGTTCGTGTGGAGGGACTGCAGACATTCCTCCAAGTGTCCTTTCGTATTGTAACTCACGATCACGATAGAAACATCCATTTGTAACTCAGGCCCTCACTCGATCACATCTGTTTCTCTCTTGATGAAACCTCTTACCAAATTCTTAAGTTCAACGTATTCTCCCTTTTTAAACTCCCCTAAGACAAACAAAACACATAAATAGATACTGCAAGCGATAACACCTCTTAAGATAAAATTGAGAGCGGATGTGAACATAAGCATTGCACCCATCAGTAAAGATGCTAAAGCTGGCCTATAGACGATTTCCAACAGGTTCGGTCTCTTCTCGAGAAGGGAATGGACGAAAAGAAGTCTTATTATTAGTCCGACGACCGCTGTGATCAAGAATGCAATGCTCGCACCCACATAGCTGTACCTGGGGATCAATAAAAAATTCATCAGAATTTGGAAAACGGTGATGAATAAGACAAAGGGAACAAACTTTGCTAATTTTTTTTTGGTAATAATAACGATCATCGCAGCGGGCCCTCCCAGCACATTGATCAAAAGAGCCCAGCTCATTATGACAAGGGCGGCCGAACCGGCAACGTATTCATCCCCGAAGACGACATGTATAATCTCCCTGGAAAAAAAGCTAAGAAAAACGGCTACCGGGAAATAAATGAGGATGAACAATCCGATGACTTTGCCAAAGACCTCTCCGAGAGACGTGGGCGAACGCGACTGTATAGCGGACATCCTTGGGAAGATAGCTCCTGTCGCTCCCTCTCTAAAGATCCTCAGGTATTCAATGGTTCTTTTTGCGACGCCGAATATCCCCACGGCAAGCGCACCTTTCATCTTGGAAAGGATGATAATGTCGACTTTTCCCCCTAGAATCGTTAGGGCATTCATGATAAAAATCAAAGACCCTTCCTTCACGAGAGATCTGGAGAGTTGTGAATCGAAAGCCCATGATAATCTTATGAATTTTTTATGAAGTGCTATGAAATAAAGAGCTGTGCTGAAGACATGGAAAGCGACGATCAGCAAGATCATCGTTATTAAGCCGTATCCCATTCTGAGAAGAATAATACCGGCGACACATTTGGCTACGGCCGTAAAAACAAGTATGGCGCCTAAAATCTCCATCCTCTCGAACGCCCTCAATATGGACCCTGCGGTCCCTTGAATTCCTTGAAACATCAATGTGAGTCCGATTAGGGCAATCAATTTGATCATGACCGATGAATAGCCCAGCAATACCGAGACCAAAACCATACCGGACCAGCCCACAATGGAAGTAATCAACAATATGTACGTGGCTGTAGAAAAATAAAGGCTAGCTTTGCTCTTATCCTGAGCAACATCGCGCTCCATGATTTTCATGATACCGATACGGACAAAGATCTCTGCCATTGCGGCAAATGCCAGAATTGTGGTGTATCTACCAAAATCTTCAACGCCCAAATACCTTGCCAGGAAAGCGACAAAGATGATGCCGATGAACCGTGTGATGATCTGTGCAGAGATGAGGGAAAAGATGTTTTTTATAACAGTGTTAAAAGACTTAGCCATATAACGACAATCAGTCTATGTATCCGAGGCCTTTGAGAAGATCGACAATATCCTGCTCGTCTTTTTGATCGCGGCCGACATCGAGAATCCCTTTGCCGACTCTTTTTTCTTGAGGATCCCGATATCGAATCGGATGCTTTCGTGAGAATTCAGGACGGATGGCCTCCTTGATAACCCGTCCATCCAAATCCGATGGAATCGCCACTCCCATCAGATGGAGGATCGTCGGCGCAAGGTCTATGATCTCACAGTCCGGAATCTCAACACCTTTACGGAGATCTTCACCCGCCATTACCAAAATCCCTTCCATTCTATGCTGGCCACTGTAGGTTTCCTCGAGCCAATGTTTCTTCAAGATCTTCCCCACAGCGATGTATTCATAATTTCTGAATATCCCCACGAGATCCGGAGCAAACTTCATGGAAGTCCCCGAGTATATCTCCCCGGCTTCGTAGACTTTTTCCACCATAGGCTCTCCCGTCGAAGGGTGACAGAGGCCGAGAAGTTTCTCCTTAAGCAAGGATTTCATGTCTTTTTCCTCCTGTCCCGGAGCGATCACTCCATCCGGCTCTCTGCCTTCGAGATTCAGACGGAGAAGTATCATAGAATCTCCGCCGAGAGAGCCATAAACCTTTGTCTTTGGCCAGTTGATGATTTGCCATGACTCTTCGACTTGACGTCTCAATATGGGCCACTTGGTTCTCAGGAAGATAGACAGAGCATTTCCCTTCAAGAATTCTTTCTCTAAACCCAGCTTATCCATTATTTTGCCGAGCGGCATCCATACCAGACTAGATTTCAGTTTCCGCAAACGGGCTCCTTTTTTCAATCGCAACAATCCCTCTTCGTGAAGCCAGCGGTTCAGAGCAAATAATCCATAAATCGGACCGCACCCATGATCGGACATGAGGATAATTCTTGTGTCATCAGGAGCATTTTCGATTAGCTTGCCGACAGCCTCATCCACTTTTTCATAAAATTGAGGAATGACATGACTGAGTTTCAAGATCTCCTCGGAAACATTTTCCGAAGCCCTTTCTAAGTACGGCCGCATCAAAAGGTGCTGAACAAGATCGGTTCCTCTAAAAACTGTCAGGAAAAAGTCCCAATCGTATTTTTTCATGAGGTAAAGGAGCACATCGAGCTGTGTCTCCGTGGCTCTGTAGAGGAGGTCCAAGCTTTCGAAATCTTTACCTGCCCGCTTGAGTGAAGCCATATATTTCTCGAGTGGCCAAAAGCCAGTTTGAGCGATGAGTTCGGTGTGCAGCGATGGAGGGTAGGAGAGGATCGTTTCTTCGGAAGGAGTCAGCATCCCTGAGACCATAAGACCGTTTATCTCCTGAGGGGGGTAAGTGATGGGGACATTGATAACGATAGACTTGAGATCCTGCTCTCCCATCAGGTCCCAAATACGTGGGGATTGAATGTCTCTCGAATCTATGAGTTTCGGTTCATAGCGATCGCCTCGAAAATTAAAAAAATGAAAGATGCCGTGCTTTCCGGGATTTTGGCCCGTAAAAAAAGACGGCCAGGCCGCAGCGCTATTTGGGGGGATCGTAGACTTCAGTGTGGCCCGGACACCATTTTTGATCAAGGAATCGATATGGGGAAGACGGCCTTCTTGACGAAAAGTATCGATAAAGTCGAATGAGGCTCCGTCAAGTCCGATCACCAGTACTTTATTATTCTGTGACAAAGGAGCCTCCTTCAAAGCACACATCTAAATAGAAGGTATAGTATATTATTCTCCATTCCGGGGTCAATATGTTTGCCTCTGGAGATCATCGGCATTCCGACACCTAACCGCTTTCAGGGCAACGTGCACATAAGGGGTATTTATCGCGGCGGCCGCACAGGTGTGTGCGTCTCATTTCTCTCAGTTTTTTGCTTCTCCATATATCGGCGATGGAAGAATCTCTAACATTCCCGATAACCAACTCCCCGTCGTAGTCAACACAACAGGGAGCAACATCTCCATTCCAGTAGATAAAACACATTTTCCAGAGTTGTTTGCAGGGTTTGGTTTCTGGAATTCGCTTTTCCTTTACGCTCCTGTCCTCAACGGCACCGGCCCATGTGTTGTATGCATTGACGGAGACTTCATCTCCGGGACCGAGCAATGGCTGCCATTTCTCAAAAAAGGGTTCAATCTCTGCCTCTGTTTCCTTCATTTGAATGATTCTGAGGTTGATCGACGGCTTGTTCACATTCCTTTCTTTCCGGAACTCGATCAAGCGCATCACATTCTCAGTCACGCGTTCAAAATCGGCTCCCCTTCGGATCCTCTCAAAGGTATTTTTATTGACTCCATCGATACTGATAACCACCTGATCCAGCTCCAGATCCAAGAGGGCACTGATATTTTTTTCATTGAGAACAGTTCCATTTGTGATCAAAACGATAGGCTCAACAGACCGATCCTTGGCGTATTTGATCATCTCCACCCACCGGGGGTGCAGCAATGATTCTCCAAATCCCTGAGGCAGCAAAACGACAGGTTTTCGCTCTGCGCATTCGTCAATGATCTTGCAGTATAAATCAAAGTCCATAAATCCCACATCCCTCGACATTTTGTTGCGCGCACACATAATGCACTCGAGATTGCAGGCATTTGTTATCTCGATGCTGACCATAGGGGGACGGGAGATCAAAGAGTGCCAAGGGATCCAACTCAAGATTCTTTTCATGGGAGGAAAAGCGATCAGCTTCGAACCTAGCTTCCGAACAAAAGGTTTTTTCAAAACGCTCAACATATTACATCCAGTCTATGGTGGTTACGCTTTGAATCCTTCCATATTCTCTCATTGACCATGCAAACACTCTTTTCATCCATTCTCTAACTCCAGGTGGAGAATGTCAATTCTACAAAGGAAAATCCTAAAATGCTGCGGGCGGACAATCCTGATATTGACCGTCTGTTGCGCCTATGCTATAAACATGAGCTATGAGATCTTTCTCACAAAGTCCGTTCCTTTTCCCAAAAAATCGGCACCCGAAGCGTAAGGATAGAACAGCTCTTTTCAAAACAAATGATCCCTAAAAAATCCGTTGATGTCGTGATCCCTTGTTGGAATGGCAGGGCCTTTTTAGACGTTTGTTTGACATCCTTGAAAAGACAATTCTACAAGGATTTCACCGTTATTGTTGTGGACAATGGATCGACCGACGGCAGCACGACTTTTGTGAGGGAAAATTACCCTGAAGTCAAGCTCATCTTGTTAGGAAGAAACACAAATTTTAGCGGAGCCGTCAATGCTGGGATCAAGGTCGCAAAAGGAGACTATGTCGCTCTCCTTAACCAAGATACAGAGGCGGACCCAAGATGGCTCGAGCAACTGATCAAGACATTCGAGAGCCATCCGGAGATCGACTTCTGTGCATCAAAACTACTTTATTTTAAGGAGCGGGATATTATCGATTCTGCCGGCGATGGCTTCCTGAGGGGAGGTGCTTCATTCAAGATAGGTTCGGGCGAAAGGGATGGCGGAAAATTCCGAGTTCCCCGTGAGATCTTCGGAGCTTGCGCAGCGGCATCCATCTACAGAAGAGTATTTTTTGATCGCGTGGGATTGTTCGACGATGATCTCGGTGACCAAAGTACGGATGGCGACCTGAATTTCAGGGCCCAGCTGCTCGGCTTGAGATGCTTTTTCGTACCGACAGCGATCGTCTATCACCATGTGGGCGCTTCCATTGCCGTGGGCAGCCCCGGCTTTATATTCAGAACGAATAGGAATGCAGTCATTACCATCATCAAGAACTACCCGCTCGGCTTGCTGTCGAGGAACATTCTGATGATCGCCCTTGTATTTTTTTCAACCCTGTGGATATACCCCCATCCCATTTCAGCCATAAGAGGAAGGTTTGAGGCTTTAAGAAGACTTCCCTATTTTTTTAAGAAAAGAAAAGAAATCCAAAAGAAACGTATTGTGTCCTTGGAAAGATTGAACACGATGATGAGTCGCCATCCATGAATAAGAAACATCATGTTTTGCTTATCACCATTGACTGCGGACGGGCGGACCATATTTTGGGTTCGCAAGCCCAAACTCCCAACATGGATAATTTGTGCCGGGATGGGATAACATTCGAACAGGCTTATTGTCAGGCCAATACAACGATCCCTTCTTTGTACTCCATATTCACCTCGAATTATTTGGCAACACATGGCCTCTATAGCAACACACGTTCCTCTCCGCTTTCACCGGAAAGTCTTCCAAAAATTCTCCAGAAAAACAACTGGGCAACAGCTGCGTACACAGGAATGTTATTTATCCAATATTCACTGGGACAGGAGTTTGATAACCGTTTTCCGTTAGGCAAAAGCATCTATCAATCTGTCCTTAAGTTGTCCTCTCGATATCCGGGTCTCAGAAAATTTCTGCGCCTGAACAGACAAGACGCCACCGCACTCACACAATCCAGCCTCAAATGGATGGAACAAGCCTCCCAAAAAAACAACTGTTTTCTTTGGATCCATTTTTTCGATGCTCATATCCCCTACTATGCACCCAACAATTTTATCCAGGAGGACTTCCCCGATCTTGAAAAACTCCATTCGGCTTCATCGTCATTGAGAGAACAACTTGACGAACAGGATCTTTTCAACCCTCTCGCCAGAAGTCCTATGGCCGAGGTTTTCTATGACATTAGCTACTTCCCCCGCCTCTATAGAACAGCTCTGCGTTATATCGACAAAGAACTGGGATGTCTTTTCGAACAGCTGAAGCTCATGGGGGTATACGACGATACACTCATTGTGGTCACGTCGGATCATGGAGAGAATCTAAACGAACACGGTGTCTACTGCCATCACAGGAAACTTTTTGACACCACGACCCATGTCCCATTGATTCTGAAAGATTTTGACAACGAGTGGGCCGGAACGCAGATAAAGGACATCGTCCAACACATAGATGTTGCTCCAACAATTTTGAATAGACTCCAACAGGCTGTTCCTGAAAAATTCCGGGGAAAAAATCTCTGGCCATTAATTTCGGAGGCAGACTCATCCGCCAATGAGTATGCCATCTGCGAACATGCCCACAATTATCAAAGATCCATAAGGACTAAAGACTGGCTGTATATCAAATCCGAAAAGGACCCGGCCAAACACATCGCCAGCAAGTCCCCAAAAGATCATTCTGACAAATTTCCCTTGAATGAACCGGACTTTCTGCTCGATCGTAACGACCCTGTTGGGCGGAATCTATGGAATGAATTCCCGGATGTTGTCAAAAAACTCTCGGAGCGATTGGAAGAGATTTTAAGACAAAACAGAGAAGATCATCTTCCCTATGAAGACTTACCGGAATCTCTAAAGAACCAATTGGAGGGATTGGGCTATTTCTGACCGTCGCTTTTACGAAGAGGATGCCGATCGATTCAACCAGCCGTGGACTCAACTAACCTGGATTATTCATGACTCGAGGTTGCCGTAGATGCGAGGCGCAAAGGATGCAGCTGTAGTCGTCTGCTGCAAATCCTTTGCAACGATGCAGATCCCGACCCAACCTAACCCGGTGATATCGGCTCGCCGATAGGTAAAGAATGCCGATTATTCGTATAAATACCGACGAAAACAGAAATGTCAATGTGAGGTATTGCAAGAATTATGGTCATGACTGATATATCTTTTATAACACATGGCATCGGCATTTGTTATGAATAGTTCAGGCTAATGGATATACCCGAGAGCGCGCATGATCTCAAGGTGCCGCTTTTGGGCTTCTTCTGAAAAGTCACTCGCCTTCTTTCGATTCTTGGAATATCTCAAAGCGTATATCCCTGTGCAATCCCTCATGTGATCGATGAGATACTGTTGGAGTTTAGAAATATCTCTTTCATTTTCAGCCAATAAATTATTCTGCTCGAAGGCATCGCCATTTAGGTCGAAAAATTCATCTTTTTCGGAGAGATCCCCATCAAAGATAATATATTTCCATGATTGGGTGCGAACGGATCTTTTCTCCTCATTGTACCTGTTGTCGATGCTAGCAAAAACGGCTCTCTTCGTTTGCGTGTTTGTTCCCTTTAGCATCGGCATAAGGCTCTGCCCTTGCATTTGCCCCTTAAAGGAAATTCGCAACACGTCCAGTGTTGTCGGCATTATATCCACTATATCAGCCAATCCGAGTATCTGCCGGCCTGCAAGATCTTGAGACCGAGGCATTTTTAAAATCAGCGGAACATGCAGCAATGTTTCATAGAGATTGAGGAGATGCCCGACCATTTTGTGCTCCATAAACTCCTCGCCATGATCAGAAGTCACGATGAGCAACGTATTCTCCCATAAGCCACAGGATTTGAGAAAATCGAAAAAATGCCCCAAATGGTGGTCTGTATATTTGATCCCGGCATCATAGGAGTCGACCATCATACGGAGTTTTTTTCTGTATTCTGGATAACTGTGCCATTCCCTAATCAACTGGAAAACTTCATTCCGCGCAATTACACCCAAGCCTTTCTCGAAGTTCACCGCAGGCCTTTGGAGCATTCGGAGCACCAAGGAGTCGATCTTTTCTTGGGCCGACAGGCTGTTATATGCGTCAAAAGTCACTCGATCCAGGTCTATTTTTCTTTCTGCTCGAGAAAGGAATTCCTTATAAAAATCAATGTCCCGGTAAAATTCTTGAAAATCCTCCCGAAAGATGTAGGGGTCGTGAACATCATAGAAGTGGAAAAAAACAAAGAATTTATGATCTTTGTTGTTCAAAATCCAGTCTTTTACATCCGGAAGATGCGTTGCGATATAATGGCCCTCGGACCAAAAATCAAACCCCCTGCGAAATCCGTTGATTTCCGAAACACCCCCACCTCCGGTAAATCCCGCTGTCATGAAACCATTGGTCTTTAAAATCTGGGCAAGAGAGAGAATATCCTCAGAATATGCCCGATCTACCCTGTTCGACAAAACACCATGGGACAAAGGGTACAAAGACGTCAACATGGAAACATGAGAGGGTTTCGTGGCCGACGAGGGTGAAAAAAAATTCTTGAAAAGTACGCTTTCCCCCGCTAAATCGTCCAGATGAGGGGATGTCTCTCTTTCATAACCATAACAGCCCAAATGATCCGCTCTCAAAGTATCGATCGAGATGAGGATGACATTGGGGGTGGGATGCTTTGAACCCAGACGCCAGATCACAAAAAAAGCAGAAAGAATAATCATAACGATCACGAAGAGAATTCCGTTTTTGCTCATATCGGGTTTTTTTATCCCTTCATTACAAAAATTTTATTAAATTTCCTGGCATCATAAGCAAAGCTCTTGACAGAACAGCATAGCCACACCCGTTAATTTATGTAGCCAAGGGCTTGTAAAACCTCCAAGTGCCTTTTCTGCAGCTCTTCGGGAAAGCTTTTTTCGTCCTTACGTTTTTTGGAGTATTTTGCTGTGTAGAGACCGAGACATTCCCTCATATGTTCACGGAGATGGGATCTCAGTCTTTGGATATTCTCATTCTTTTGGCGAATCAAATTTCTTCTTTCCCGTTCATCGTTCATGAGATCGAAAAATTTATCCTTTTCCGAAAAATCCATGTCAAAAATGATGTATTTCCATCGCTCTGTCCGCACGGATCTTTTTTTCGGTGCGTCCCCGATCTCAAAACTTGCGAATACCATATTTTTCTCGCTTCTCTCTTGACCATAGATGTACGGACAAAGGCTCCTGCCCTGCATCTGGCCCTTAAACGGAATATCCAAAATGTCCAGGAGCGTCGGCATAATATCAACGAGCTCGGATAGATGGGATATGCGCTTTGCATGTTTACCGGACGATGCGGGCATTTTTATTATGAGGGGAACGTGGATCAATGTGTCGTAAAGAGCATTCCCGTGTGTGAGCATATTATGCTCCATAAACTCCTCCCCATGATCGGATGTCACAACGAGCAGCGTATTCTCCCAAAGGTTATTAGACTTGAGGAAGCTGAAAAATTTTCCGATAAAATGGTCGGTGTATTTGATGCCAGCATCATAGGAATCGACAAGGAGCTGAATTTGTTTTTTGAAGTCTGGCGATTGGCGCCATTCTGATAAATGGGAAAATAAATCTCTTTGGGCGGCAAATCGCACTCCTTTATCAATCGGTCTAGGGATTTTCTGAATGAGATGGGAACAGAGCAAGATAAACTTCTCCGGATCTGTCAGCGATTGATAATATTCATAATTAAGCTCTTCATTGCCTAAAATTTCATCGAATTTTGCATTCAGTTCCTCATAATAGCTGAGATCGCGATACATCTCCTTCCAATTGTCTCTAAAATCATAGGGCGCATGCACATCATAGAAGTGAAAAAAAAGGAAAAATTTTTCATCCATGTTCTCTACTATCCATTGCATAACATCGGGCAGATGAGGAGAGATATAGCGACCTTCGGACCAATGATCAAATCCTCTGTCAAAGCCCTTGATTTTAGAGACTCCAGCACCTCCCACGAAGCCCGCGGTCCTGAATCCGTTATCTTTCAAAATTTGTGTCATAGGAACAATATCTTCCGAATAGGACAAGGGCTCCTGGTTGGATAACACATCGTGGGTAAGAGGATACAGAGACGTCAACATCGAAATATGTGAGGGAGTTGTTGAGGGGGAGGGAGCAAAATTGGCTTCGAAGAGAAGGCTCTCCTCGGCCAAATCGTCCAAATGAGGCGAAGTGTTTCTCTCATATCCATAGCAGCCCAAATGATCCGCTCTGAGTGTATCGATGGAAATAAGGATGATGTTAGGAGGTGAAGATTTGGACCTCATGATCCAGATCACACACAGGAGGATCAGGATTGAGATCACGACAGGGATGATAATCTTCATTCGTTTCATGTCAGGGATTTATCCTTCCTACGGGTTTAAAGGCCAGCCTTATATTCTGCCAAAGATTGTGGGAGTTGAACACTTTTCGTTCAATAGCTTCGAGCGTTTTCAGATTCATTTTAACCCACCGGGGTGCATCCCCTTTTGTAACGCTTTGACGGAAGGCACCTCGGCGAAACCCATGCCTCTTTCTCAACCGGACAAGATCTTTAGCGTGGGGAATCAGCCCAAATTTATGAGCGGGGCGGTCTGATGGCATTTGGGTCCTGGCTAAAAATGCGTCACTCAAACCAAAATATATAATGACGTATTTATCATAGTCCTGGTAACCTTCATAGCATGTGCCAGTCGTGACAACGTCCGCTTGGGGAATTGTTTTGACCTCTTGAGCCCAAAATTTCATGCCTTCTTTCAGTTCTTTCTCTTCACCTTTGGAGAATAATGAAGGGAGTTCTTTCCGGACACGGAAGACCGCAGCATCGGTGATCTTCAGGTATTGACGGTGGGCGAAGTTTTTTGTCCTGTAGATAGGATGATTTAAAAGCTGGCGAGGATAACAAAGGAACACGGCAAGTGCAAGTGTGACGGCAATCCCATAAACATATTTGGTCTTGAGACGGCCCCGTGCAATCATTCGTTCAAGAAGGCCTCCAATGGAAATGACTATAAGACTGAAAGGGAATGCTAAAAATCTGAAATGGCGCGCATCGCCGCCGATTTTTATGACATAGAGGGTCACGAGAGCGGCTGAAAGCACCATTAAAAGACGTTCCCGAGCGAAAATCGCACCGCCGCCTTCCTTTTTTTTCAGGAACTTAAAGGCCACGAAGAAAAACAGAAGGAAGGGAATCGCGAAATACGGAAGAATGGTATCCAGCAGATAATAAAATCCCTGAAGAACGGACACCTCATTCTTCAGATAGAAAGTGTTCGGCAGAAAATCCGCGTAATAAACGATACGGAACACGATCCAAGCTCCGAGGGAAACCACACAGGACAGCATAAGAATCCAGGGAACACGTTTCCGGGAAAAAATCCGCCAGAGGAGAAGCAGGGCAAAAGGCAAGAGCAGTTCATGGCGTACAAGAGGGGTTATCCCCACGAGGACCTGTAAGGGACGAGATTCGGGGAAAAGGATAAAACAGGCATAAACACCCGAACAAAGGAGCACGAGGGGCGTTTCTGTTCCGGAAGTGAAATAGCTCATCACACTGTAGGAAAAAGTCAAATAAATGAGGGGTATATTGATAGACGGTTTATCCGTCTTTCCCGATAATTTCCTGTTGGTAACAACAAGCAGTGCCCAAAACACGACATAGGAGCAGATCCCCACAACCCGGATGATCGTCCAGTATGTGATTCCAAAGGTCCGTAACACACTGAGACAGATCACCCAGAAGGGGCTACTGAATCCCTCCACAAACTCGCCCGGGTTATAGACGAGGCCGTGTTTGAGAAAAATGAAATTATCGACGTACCGGAAATAGATGAAGGCATCATCCAGAACCCAGGAATAAAAAAAGGAGAAAAACACGCCGAAGATCAAACACGACCACTCGATGGCAGAAGGCCGGAATAAAGGATAAGCTTTGCTCGGACTATTTTCCACATCCATCGGGATTAAGAACTTCCTTCATTCAGTTTCGTCCTGACCATTTTCGTCTTTAAGGGGCGTCCCTAGGTATAACACAACCAAAAAGGACCGTCAATTTCCATAAGAGAGAAGTATTCCTGAGCCCTTGACGGGCGAATTCTGGATTACGGCATTGTTCGATCACACGACAAATCATCCATCGCGGATTGCGAATGGTTCCTTCTGATTGACACATTATGGATAAGTTGATATTCTTTTGCCGGCTCGAGAAGGAATTCGAATTTTATGACAAAACCTCAGATACGAAAGTACCGCCCGGGAGACGAATCGAAAATCAACGATATGTACAATTCTGTTTTTGGCACAGACAGAAGTTTGGAGACATGGCATTGGAAATACAACCTCTCGCCTAGAGGAGACATCAAACTGATCTATGTCATGGAGGATGATGGACAAATCGTAGGCCAGTACGCGAACTTGCCCCTCGATGTCATCTACAAAGGCCAGATGATCTTGGGCGCGGAACCTGTGGATATTTCGATCGAAGAAGGCTTCAGAGGGAAAAAACTCGTCGTACCCCTCTTTGCCACCCAACCGCCTCTAGCTCGAGCAGAAGGTATCCGTTTCGGTTTCGGCTTCCCGAACGAAGCTCATTATCCTGTCGGGAGAGAAGTGCTCGGGTATAAAGACGTGGGCGATGTGCTTTTGATGCGTGCCTACCTTAATCCCCTCTTGATCCTGGCAAAGCTAGTGCGAAATCCAAAAATTTTAGACCTTTTGCGTCCACTGAGCAAATGGCTTTCCCGTTTCCTCTACAGAAGGCGATGGAAAGAATCCCAAGAAGATGGGACTCTAGAACAAGTGACCTCCTTCGATGAGCGTTTTGACCGCTTTTGGGAGCGGATGATCGGCCGATATCCCATTATGGTCGCCCGCCATCGCAGGTATCTTAACTGGCGCTACGTCCAGCGGCCTGATGTCGAGTACTCAACGTTTACAGCTATTCGTGACGGAGAGCTTCAGGGATTTGTCGTGCTCTCCGTTCAACATCGATTTGTGCGCCAGGGATTGGTGGCCGATCTTCTTGCCGTGGATGAAAAAACGATGGAAATTCTCATGAAACAAGCAATGAGATATTTTCTGGCCAAAGGTGTAGACATGGTTTCTTCATGGAACTGGGCGCAGACAGAGTTTCTTCGCGTCGTGGAGAACTTGGGCTTCAGACGAAGACGAGTGGCCGCACCTCTTGTCTGTATGATCTTTGACGATCAGCTGATCGATGAGTCATTTATCACGGATCCGCAGAATTGGTATGTGACCCTAGGGGATTCTGACGGCGTGTGAGAAGACTACAGTTCACCGGGCGAAGAGCCCCCATAATAGATCGCGTTGAAAAGATACTTGAAGGTCCCATGTGATTGTCCTCGATAGAGGACCGGGAATCCAAAAAGAATGACCCGTCCTTTCTCGTAAGGAATATCGACGATAGCCGATTTATCCACGAGGAAGTCTTCGCCGTTGACCCATCCGCTCAAAAAGGGTCGTGCAGGATATTTGGCCACACTCACTCCCTCATTCACGGCGAATACCGGGCTCCGCCGGAAAAAAATAGCAGTGTCTCTACCGAAACCATAAGCGATCGGATGATCGGAATCATTCAGAACCTTGAGGATCGAGCCGGGAATAAAAAATTCCTTCCGGTCCTTTCCGGCCACACAATCCCGAACGCCCAGGTGGAGAAACTCGATACCGAACTGTGCCGATGAATTCAGTGTGATGAGTGTGCCCCCTCTACGGACAAAATCCTTGATGTTTTTCACTCCAACTTCACCGATGCCCCCGGCATACTCGGGGGGAACATCCTGATCCGACAATCCCTCGACGATGGTTTCAGAATCCCTGAAATCGGGAAGGAGCAAAACATCCCATTTTTTCTCCAATGCTCCTTTTCTGATGTCATCATCGAACACGCTGGTGTAGCGAAACTCGTATTGCTCAAGCACCCACCGTGTCCATCCCTCATCCATGGAAGATGTCCAGCTTTTATACAGGCCCAATCGGACAGGCTTCAGACGAAGCGCTTGGACGGAGGGTTTGTCCTTCAAAGCGACAAAGTGCACATGAAGATCTGCGATGATACCTTCGAGATCCGTATCCAGACTTTCTTTCTGAAGGACCACCATCGTCCCCGAAGGATAGGTCTTCTTGCCGATCGCGAAGGGCTCGGCATTCCAAAGGACTGTGTGTCCATTGGCCATCAATCTGTTCAGGGCGACAAGATCATCATTGGTCGCATGACCCCAGGCATAGCCGATACGATCTGGCGATTTCTGAATATGCCCTCTCGGTTTCTCAATTTTCTCCACCGGCACCGTCTGTGCATTAAAAGGTTTTTTGACAGTGACCACATCAACATCCATCAGCAGCGGCAGGGTGTGGGCCACAACGTCATACGGAGTTTTTAAAGGCCCCTCGGGTGTTTCTCTGATCTCAGGGTATTTCTGCACTTCGCAAAGAGTTTTTGCAAAACCTCCATAGGGCTGGGCCGTATAAATGATAAAAGTCCCTGCCGGATAAGGATGCTCGTCGGCGGAAAAGGATTCGACGGCTCGATGGATCTCGACTCCGCCCAGGATCAGAACCTCCATCATATCAAGAGTTGTGGAAATACTCCTTTGCTTTTTCGTTATGACGAACGCGTAGGGCTTTTTACCGGGATCGACGGCTTTTTTATGGACTCGGTAGAAATTCTTCAGCCAGTTCGTCCGCAAGCCGGCTGCGTTCGTCAGGACAGCCTTGGCCGCAGCATAGTCGTAGTCGACAATATCCTGAAGCGTCCACTTCCCTCCCATCCAAGGGAGGGGCATCTTCACAGAAGCTTCTGTCATCCCGGGCCTGAGCTCTTCGGCTTTGACCGTGACAGGGGTCGCGATCTTGACACTGGCGGCTTCAGTCAATATCCGTATCCCGCCGTGGTAGTGGTGGTAAGCCCGCGCAGGTGTCCACGCATCGAACCCGATGCTGTGGGCCACACCCGCCTTTCCCTGCGCGGTCAGCTCTGTGGCGATGAACGTCCCCATCATCGCCACCTGCTGCCGGAGGATGGGATCGACATTGGGTTCGAATGGATCCACATACGGAGGGACGAACAGCCTCGGACCGGTGCTTCCCATCTGATGCATGTCCACGATGACCTGGGGGTGCCAGGCGTTGTGAACCTTAAGGGTCAAGCGGGACTCGACCTGAGTGAACATGTACCAGTCTCTGTTGTTGTCGTGCCCCACATATTTGTGGTAGAGCCAGGGCATCCGGCCCCCTTCGTACTCTGTCCCCAGATGTTTTCTGTACCAGTCTACAACCATCTGAACCCCGTCCGGATTGTGCATGGGGATGAGGAGCAGAATCACATTATTCAAGATCTGCATGGTCGAGGGATCGCTGCCAACAACCAAGTCGTAGGCCAACTTCATGGACATTTGGGCGGCTCCGATCTCCGATGCGTGAATAGAGCAGTTAATCATCACCACGGTCTTGCCCTCAGCGATCATTCTCTGCGCCTCATCTTCAGAAATTTTTCGAGGATCTGCGAGCAATCGTTGGTATTTCTGGTATTTATCTAGATCTTTTTGATTCTCTTCAGAAGTGATTATGGCCACGATGAAGGGATTTCCTTCTGTCGTTTTCCCAACTTCCTCGACCGTGATCCTGTCGCTTGTGCCATCCAATCGATAGAAGTAATCGATGATTTGAAACATATCAGCGACTTTTCGTTCGCTCCCCACCTGGAATCCCAGCACATCTTCAGGTTCGGGGACCTGTGAATATGCACCTGTTATAAGGAGCAAAATGGATAATCCCATTGAACAGATTTTGAGCCGTCTCATGCCATCCTCCATCTTCCTGAACTTATGGATAGTTCAGGTTAAATCGTTGAATAATTTCGAAATATGACTATTTCCCTTTGTAAGGAACACCCTTTGTGATCCAATCCGGTGCTGGTTTGCCTTTGAGATAGTGGTCGAAGTACTCCATCATCTTGATGGTGTAGTCCAGCTTGTTGGGATATTTTTTCAGGTGATGGGGCTCCTCGCGATATTGGAGAAAAACACAATCTTTTTCCAGCCGTCTCATGGCCAAATAAAGCTCGATGCCCTGATACCAGGGCACAGCTCCATCCTGATCTCCGAACTGGATGAGCAGAGGTGTGTTTATCCTGTCGGCAAAGAAGACAGGGGAATTTTCGACATAACGCTCCGGGAACTCCCATAAACTGCCTCCTATCCGGCTCTGCTGCTGTTCGTACTGCATCTGACGGGCCAGCCCGCTCTCCCATCGGATTCCGCTGTAGGCGCTGGTCATGTTGGAAACGGGCGCCCCGGCTACGGCACATGCAAATATGTCTGTCTGGGTAATGACAAAGGCTGTCTGGTAACCGCTCCAGGAATGCCCATGGAGACCTATGGCATCGGGATCAGCCACGCCCATATCCACGAGTTTCTGAACGCCAGGAACAAGGCATTTGGTCGCTGAATATCCGGGCTGTCCGATATCGAACCTGACATCCGGCAGGAAAACCGCATATCCATTGCTCGCATAGAGCGGAAAACATGGCCGGTGGTTGATGACGACCTCGTTAAACTCATGAAGTCTCTGAGAGAAAAATCGATAAAAATAAACGACCACAGGGTATCGTTTTCCTGGCTCATAATTACCCGGTTTGATGAGCACCCCTTGAAGAGGAATACCATCGACACTCCGCCATTCCACGAGCTCGGCTTTGCCCCAGGCAAAATTTTCAATCTGTGGATTTGCTTCTGTTATTTTTTTAATTGACTTGAACTTCGAATCGCTGACCCAAAGATCCGGGTACTCGGTGTAACTCTCTCTTGTGTAAAGGATCGTATCTGTGTTCTTCGCTTTCGCCTTAAAGCTGAATTTTTTCGCTTCATCCAGGAGCGCCTTCACACCCGGCTGTCCCAAGCGACATGTGTAGAAACCATGATGCTTGTCGAGGTTATGATAGGCGGAGAGCAGAAGATGTTCGGACTCTGTATAAAATCGCTGTTTGCGATCGACACGGATGACCCGGAATGTCATATGCGTCTCTCTCCCAGATCCATGGGTGACATTCACAGCATCTCCGGTCGCCGTATCGAACATCCAGATGTCATACTTATCATAGATCAGAATAGCTTTATCATCCTCCACCCATCCGGCTATTCCATAACCGGGAGCCGGCTGGGGATAATCGTGATCTTCATCGAAAAAGGGTACATCCAGATCCTTCGTAAGATTTTGTGCTAAGCCTGTCTTTCCATCATAGAGGAACCAGTGTTTTTCCTTGTAATAAACAACATACCGGCCGTTGGGGGAAAGAGATAGGTTCCTCTCCCGCCGAGAGCGAGAGAAATCCCCGTCGATCCGCTCAACGACTCTTTTTCGGTATCCGTCCTGAAGGCTGACGACATAGACATCCTGGAGCTCTCCATACCAGGTGATCTCTTTCCTGTAGGGGATGTTGGATGTGCCCAGTGCAAAGTCGGGATTCTCGGACCGCTGCACAAAGGGCATCTCTCTGTCGGCAAGCTGTACTACGCGATCCTCATCCAAATGATAAACGACAAGGTATGCCAAGTCCTTTATCCGGGGCCACATTTTTTTCTGGTTGGTGACGATCAGAGGATCGTTCCAGTGCCAGACATCCACTTCCCTTTTTTTCAGGATTTGATCGTAATCGAAAAGGTCGACCTCACTTTTCCCTTCAGCAGATTCACCTTCTTTTTGGGGCTCTTCTTCTTTTTCGGGATGGAATTCCTCGGGTCTAAAGCCAAAATACAGACGCTTTCCGTCTTCACTCCAATTCAAGTCGTTCTTTTCGGGAAGCAGCCAGCTTTCGGGAATATGCTCGGAAGTAACCGCTTGTCTTGCTTCCTGGCTTGTGCCATCCCAGATCCAGAGCGAATGGGCTAATCCTTTCGACATCTTGTCGTCTTTCCCCTCAAGGAAGGCCAGCTGAGATCCCTCCTTCATCCAGGAGAGGTTCGTGTAGAGGGCCTTGCTCTTCTGTTGGATGGGCTTTCGGGAAAGCTCGTTATCTTCGAGGTGGATCAAGTAGAGCCCGTTATCTTTTCCTTCAGGTCCAGCGACAGAATACGCCAAGTGTTGGGATGCGCTATCGAACGCGCAGGACAAAACATGAGGAATGGTTAGGTCTTTGCGCACATCCAGGTCTCTCAAGATCATCGCGCTCCCCAATTTTTCTTCCTTCTTTCCTTTTTCCCTCTTGCCTTCTTCCGATTTCTGTTTTGTGCCCTTCTTCCCCTCATCATCCGACTTTTCGTCTTCTTTAAAGAAATGGATTGCCAGCCATCGGGAATCGTCGGAAAAACTGAACTTTTGGACTTTCTCGTAAGGAAATGTCTCCCCTGTTCGTGTATCCAGGACTATCATTCCCTGCTTCGGCCTTTTTTCTTCGGCTTTTTCCATATCCACAGCTCTCGCACTTATAATCACAGCCGCCCATCTGGAGTTTTTAGAGATCTTGGGAGCCCGGCCGCGCTCGATAGTGAAAACGTCACCATTTTTTGTGCTATGGATCCGTGCCTCGCCATCCCCTCTGTCGGGTTGAAGTCCGTAAGCGATAAAAGCGCCGTCTTCAGAGATCACGGGATCCTTGATGTGCATGAACTGCATCATGTCTTTGTAAGTCAAAGCCTTCTTCGGCTGACTCTCACCAGAAAAACCAAGGGCAAGCAGACAGGTACAAAGAAGGAAAAAATAGACTCGTTTTGTAAGCCATCTTGGCATCATTGCAATTCTCCTTTTATACTGGGTGGGCCAAATCTTTGAAAAAGACACATCTTGAAGGATTGTCGATGGATGATTTTCTGTTCTTTCCAGACAAATGCTTATATCACTTTCAACGACTTATGGCAACATTCCTCCTCGAAGGCAAAAACCCCCAGGCCCGTGATGACATATATTCTCGAGCGTTGATGGATGACCCTGATGTGTGATGGAGATTACGGTGAGAAGAGGGCCATGCGGGTATGCCATTTTTATTTTTAGAGTCCGGCCCCCCCGTGCGGAGCCTGCATTCACTCATTTGAATAATTAGCCTTAAGAGAGCGTATTTTAAGTAGCGCCAAGGGAAGTTTTTCCGTAAGGTGTATATTTTTTATTGATTATTTCCGTCGAATACGACCAAAATAGAGAAAAACATGGAATACAAAAAACGTCCGGATTTTTACGAGACACAGCGCCAGCAGTGGAAGAAAAGTCTTTTTCTCCTGCTTGTCCTATTTGTGTTCTATTTTTGTGCCATCGGGTTTATCATTTTCGTCTTTCTCCTGAGTTTTGGTGTCTTCTTTGCCGAAACGCTTTTTCCCACATCCAAAACGATCATGACGATTTTTCCGATCTTAATGCTCATTGCCGTTCTCATCGCCGCTTTCCATTTCTACGACGCCAAAATGTTCGGGGCAAAATTTATCCGCAAAAGGATACAGGCCGAACCCCCTGACTTTACCGACAGATACCATAAGCAGTATGCCAACACTGTGGAAGAAATTCGGCTGGCCACCGGAATTCCCAAGGTGATGCCTTACGTCATTCCCTCATTCGCCATCAATTCTATGGCCTTGATGGAGGCGAACAACACACCCAGCATTTTGGTGACGGAAGGCCTTCTGGCCGAATTCACTCGAGACGAACTCCAGGCAGTGGTTGCCCATGAACTGGCTCATGTTCTCCGGGGGGATACGTTCTACATCACAATGGTCTGCTCGCTGGCTAATTTTTTCGAGCGGTTGAGACATGCTGCAGAACCCGATGCGGAGACCGCAGGTCCTCCCGGCCAGCAACAATCCGGAGGGGGAGCTGTATTGCTGTTTATCGCCCTTACCATCTCTTCGTTCATCATGCATCTCCTCAGCACCCTCGTAAGCCGTCAGAGAGAGATCCTGGCCGATGCTGCAGCTGTCGAATTCAGCCGCAATCCCAGGGCCTTGGCTCGAGGCATCTACAAGGCTCATCTCAAGAACTCTTTTGTGGGTGATTTCAACCTGACCTACAGTCCCCTCTTCATCGTTCCACCGAGATCTAAGGGAGACTACGAGAGCTTTTTCGGGAGAGCCTTTAACTCCCATCCGCCACTCATGAGGAGGATCAAGCTCCTCGCAGAAATGGTTCCCACCGAACCGGCCAAAATCATCGAGGAAGTCTGGGAGATCCAGAAAAACCGCGAAGATGCCCGTGATGTCCTTCTCGCTCAGGAAGAAAGACAAAAAGAAGGGGATTCTCCACAATCATTGCAAGCGGAGCCCCTTTTTCAGGAGAGTAAATTCTGGTCCATCAAAGATTCAAAAGGAACGTGGCACGGGCCTTATTCTCTTGAAGAGCTCCTGTTTTTACCCTTTTTCACCCCTCTGATCCCTATTAAAAACCAACAGGAAGGGATCATAGCTCAGGCCCGTGAATTCCCCCAAATCCGCGAAGCACGATTGAGGATCCTTAAGAAGAAGCCGCTCGACCCCAAAAGACAAAATCTGTGTCCACGCTGTCGGATCGCCTTGCGCAAGACGTTCTACGAAGGAGTGCCTCTTAAGGTCTGCCCTCAATGTCACGGCAAGTTGATCGACTCCGCCCTTGTTGACAGAATCGTGGCAAGAAAAGAGATGGCCTTCTCTGAGAAACTTATGGAAAAGGCCCGTGCGTTCAGGGATGAATACATGTTGAATCCTACCCAGACCAAAAAAATAAATCCGAATGTATCGCCCAAGATCTATTGCCCCAACTGCGGATCACAGATGCTCCTCAGGGCCTACAATTACTATTACGTGATCCCGGTGGATAAGTGCCTGTCCTGCCACAAGGTTTGGTTCGACTCCGACGAGATGGAGGTTCTTCAGCTCCTCATCGAACACCGTCCTCCCCAATAGCACTGAGTCAGGTCAGCTCGGGATCTTCCCCTATGTCGCTCAAGCCTTCCCCACTCATACTATAGAAAGGAACACAGAGAATGAGGCGATCTCATTGTGATGATATCAGCTAAACGTCTGAGAATGCTTTCGAAAGGATATCTAAGTAGTCTTGAGTCGTAGTGTCTCGGGGATTGGAGGGATTGGAATTGTTTTCGAAGGATTTTTGCGCGATCAGCGGGAATTCGCTTTCTGGGATTCCGAGGGCCTTGAAGGATGGAATATTCAAAATGCTCGAGAGTGCTTTCACCTTATGGATGAGCCCTCGCGCCGCTTCCTCGTCGCTCCCGACATCGATCCCCGCGATCCTCGCGATCTCGGCGAATTTCTCGGTAGAGGCGGGCAAGTTATATTCCATGACATAGGGTAGAAAAACGGCGTTAGCCACTCCATGGGCTACATCATAAAGAGCACCGATGGATTCGGCCAGGCAGTGCACGGCTCCCACGTCGCTATTCCCGAAGGCAAAACCGGCTAGCATGCTTCCTTTCATAAGGCCCTCCCTGGCTTCGTTGTTAGATCTTATATCCCTGAAGGCCGCTTCTAGCGAAGCAAAAATATAAAACAGAGATTTGCGGGCGAAAATGTCCGTCATGAAACTGGCAGGCTTTACGGTATAGGCCTCCACCGCATGGGTGAGCGCATCCATACCCGTCGAGGCAACAAGAGCAGAGGGGAGAGTTTTAAGCAGGTCAGGGTCGACCAGAGCGACCGCCGGAAACATCTCGGGTCCCTTGATGCTCATCTTGAACTTACGTTCGGTGTGGGTGATCACAGAAACCCAGGTCACCTCGCTAGCTGTTCCACATGTCGTCGGAATGGCGACCACAGGTAACGGTGGAGTATTATACTTTCTTCTTCCTTCGTAGTTTTCGATCCCTCCCGGATTCGTCGCCAACAAGGCGATGGCTTTGGCGGCATCCAATACACTGCCGCCCCCCAATCCGATAATAAGGTCCGGTTGGCACTGTCTTACAAGCTCTCCTGCCCGGTTGACAGTCATGTGCTTTGGGTTCTGTTCGACGCCGTTGAATTTCTGTAATCCTGGGATCTGAGCGATCACATCTCTGTGAATACCCGTTTCCTCGACACCTTCATCCGTGACAAGAAAGGGATTTTTTGTACGGAGTTCACTCCGAAGGATCTGACCGAGCTGCTTTATCGAACCCGATTCAAAAACGACCTGCGTTGGATTCTGGAACCGCATGAAATCAGCCTTTTAATCCCTGAAATCGATCGAGTCCTCGTTGGCCATATCCAAAACAGCTATAAATAGAAGCTGTGTCAAATCTTCCAGGATCTCGGGTGTAATGGTGTCGATATCATCTTTTGTTATGTGGTAATAGGAAGGGGCCCCACGGACTGCAAAGGAAATGGTCGGCACACCTTTCCACATGAAGCGGGCCGCATCAAGCCTGGGACGGGCGTTGTTGGCGAAATACCGTGGTATGATTTCCCGGTGAATATACCTATCATTAGCCTTTTTAATGTATTCCCAGAATTCGGGATAATTCTCAGCGGCAAGCGCGCTGATCGTATCACCGCATCCAACCCCGTCCATGTTTATGAATCCGACCGTTTTTTCGAGGGGGACAACAGGATGTTCCAGGTAATATTTCGAACCGGCTACGGCCTGCTCTTCCGCCCCGAAGCAATTGAACATGATGGAGCGGCGGGGAGGGATGGCACTCTTGCTCAAGGCTTCAGCCAATCCCAGGATTACGGCTATGGCCGAGGCATTATCGTTCGCGCCCGGCATGATCTCATAACACCGGCCCAGATGGTCGAGATGGCCTCCGACGATGATCACTTCATCCTTGAGCTCTGGGTCCGACCCCTCGAGGATACCGATCACGTTGGCGCCGATGCCATCAGGATGGTGCTCGGTCGTGTTCCTGATCGTAAACACCTTTCCGGTCGAAAAGGACTGGGGTTTCAACTCAGTTTTAATCTTTGCCACAACCTCTTCATGTTTTCTTCCTGTTCCTGAAAAAGCGTCTGCGACGGCTGCATCTCCCACATGAGAGTAGATAAAACCCGCGTCATAGGCATTGTTGGGATTTGAAATCGGACCATAGTTATAGAGCATTCCTTTGGCCCCATGGGCTACCGCATTCTCGAGTTTGTATTGATGGAAGGAATAAGGCCTCCATTTTTTAAAAAGTTCGGGATCTTCCCCGGGAGATACCGGCGCTTCACGCTCCATGAGCACGATCTTTCCATGGACATCCACGCCTTCGTATTCATCATAAGCGAGCTCTGGAGCCGTGATACCGAATCCTACATAAACAACCTCGGCTGTGACCTCTCCAGAGCCCGAGGTCGCACCCGGGATGAATTCATCCTCATATCTGTAGTATTTTTTTATGAAAGCGCTTCCCACAGGAATATGGAGAGAAACCTCACAGTCCTCGAAGATGAGCGTATAGGGATTAGGAAAGGCCTGGAGATAGGTGTAGCTGTCCCCTGCCGGTTCGATGCCCCATTCTTCAAAATGTGCAGCCACCCAATCGGCACTGGCATTGTAGCCTTCTGTCCCGGTGAGCCGCCCCTCATACTTATCCGAAGCCAGCTCCTTCACATAATCAAAGAGCGTGTGGCTGGAGATCGAGTGCAGAACCTGGAGCATTTTCTGTGCCTCTGTCAGCCCTTCAGGCTTTTCTTGCGCTCGAGTCGACACCAAGAATGAGACACAGAATACAATCAGAAGAATGGGCAAAAGTTTTCGCTTTATCATCACAGCCTCCTCCTGTATAAAAGGCTAAACCGTAAACTATATGGTAAAATAATGAGTTAAAAAGTAAAGAAAAAATTAAAGTTTATGAAATCACGTCAATTCCTGATCTTCGCGCTATTTTTTTCCTTGATTTCTTTGTCTGAGTATGGGTTTCAAGCGCTGTCCGAACGGCCAGGGACAAAAGAGATCGAGAATGAACTTTTTGACCTGATCAACAGAGAAAGGGCCAAACAGGGACTATCCCTTTTACAGATCTCGAAGAGTTTGATCCCTCTCGCCCGGCGTCACAGCAAGGATATGGCGGAGCGTTCTGACCTGACTCACATTTCTTCCGATGGAAAGACCTATGCCGAGCGCCTCAAAGAGGCAGGTCTGTTCTTTAAAGGAACCGGAGAAAACGTGGCTTTCAGCCAGTCCTTTCTGCCCGAAACCATCCACAATTCCTTCATGAGGAGCAAGGGGCACCGTGAAAATATCCTCGATCCTCGATTCGACAAGATCGGGATAGGAGTGCACTTGAGAAAGGACGAAGGATATTATATTACACAAGATTTTTTGACTTCGCTCGAAGCGAAATCAGAGAGAGAATTCCGAGAGATGCTGGAAAAACAGATCAATTACCGGAGATCTCAAAGGGGATTAGCAGCAATCCCCCTCCTCGATGAGCTAAATCAGCTGGCACATGATTTTTCGAAAAAAAGGGCTCAAGGAGAGCCACTCCCCCATCTCCCAGATGGATATGGGGAAATCCTTTATCTCCTCATTTCGACACCGCTGCTCGAGATAGAAGAGAAGGACATGGAGACGATTATCGATCCCCTAACAACCCGAGCAGGGATCGGGATTTATTTCAACCGCGAGGAGAAAAATCCCGGCGGCACTTACTTTATCTCTTTCATCCTGCTTCGTAACAATGATTCCACTCGCATGAATCCTGAAGACATGTCGCTGCGCATTGCAGAAGAGATCAATGCTCACATGGCCGAAAAAGGCGAACGTCCTGTAAAGCTGGACCAGGTCCTTTCGGATGAAGCACGCGTGATCGCGGAAAAAATAAAAACCCAGGGAGGCAGGACCTTGATCCTCCCGCCAGAATTGACTAACTATCAAGTTATCCCTTACAACACAAATAATCCACTTGTTGTGCCCACAACTTTGAAAGTTAAATTAAACTACATTCGTATCCGAAAAATAGGCATTGGAATCGTTCCCGACAACAAGGGAAAAAAACCATCGGAAAATTATTGGGTGGTTATCCTGTTCTACTGAATTTTCCGATGCAAAGCCTACTCAATTACTGTTGAAATAAAAACCCAGCCAGATTACTATGAATAAAAATCGTTCAAATGAGTTGCTTCAATCAAAAAAATCAAGGATTGTCAATGTCATTGATTCGAAAAATTCATCCCCTGCATCCGATTCGTGTTTTTCTAACATTCACTGTTGTCGGCATGCATCTGCTTGTTTTAGGATTCATCTCTCTCCCTCCGGTTCATGCGCAGGAAGAAGACCTGCCCTTTAGCTTCAACACGATCAACTGGGCCTATGCGGCTGCCTTCGGGACCGGAGTATACAGGATCAGAGACGATGTTGATGTCTTTGTTCTAAGCATGCAGCCGGGCTGGACCAAAGAACTCTCGTGGAAAAGATACTTCGGCGGCCGGCCGATCTCTTTAGAGTTGCGATTTCCCGTCACTA
>JASFEP010000011.1:0-28188 GCA_050124775.1 Candidatus Aminicenantota bacterium | reverse complement strand
CCGATCGGGACCTCTGTGGATAAAAGACAATTTTTTTCCTTTATGGACAAGATGCCTGACGATGTTCTTGTGGTCTGTGACGAAGCCTATTATGAATATGCCGATAAAGAAAGATATCCCCAGACAATTAAATTTGTGCGAGAGGGGCGGAATGTGCTCGTCTTTCGGACATTTTCCAAACTGTACGGTTTAGCAGGATTCCGGGTCGGATACTGCGTGGCCAGTGAGAATCTTAACGAAGCGCTCTGGAAAGTGAGCCCCCCTTTCTCCGTCAATAAATTCGCCCAGATCGGTGCTGCCTCTGCTCTGGATGATAAAGAGCACGTGAAGAAAACCCTTGAAATGAACACGAGGGGAAAGCAATTCCTGTACCAGAACTTGAAGAAGATGTCTGTGGACTTTATCCCCTCTGAGACCAATTTTGTTACCGTCGATGCAAAAACGGATGCACAAAGGATCTGTGAAGAGATGCAAAAAGAGGGCGTGATAATCAGGCATCTGGGGATGTACGGTCGGCCCAACTTTTTTCGTGTGACGGTGGGAACCCCGGGACAGAACCAGAAGTTCATCGATGTGTTCAAGAAGATATACAAAAAGCGTGTTTAGATGAAAAAAGATGCTGACATCCGTGTTCTACTTGGAAATGTCGCTGTGGCTAGAGGTATCATCGAAGCGGGATGTCATGTCCTGACATCCTATCCCGGCACTCCCAGCTCCGAGATCCTGCCTGCAGCTGTCGCCTTCAAAAAAGAGCTTGGATCGGATACCTACATCGAGTGGTCGGTGAATGAGAAGGTTGCTTTTGACAATGCGCTGGCAGCCAGTTGGGCGGGCAAAAGATCTGCCGTGGTCATGAAACAGGTGGGATTGAACGTCGCCGCAGATTCGTTTATGAGTTCCGCCTACACCGGTGTCGTCGGGGGAATGGTCGTTGTCAGTTGTGATGATCCGGGCCCTCACAGTTCGCAGACCGAGCAGGATTCCCGATTTTTTGCCATGTTCGCAAAGGTGCCGGTGTACGATCCCTCCTCTCCGCAGGAGGCGAAAGACATGGTCAAGGAGGCTTTCGAGCTCTCGGAGACTTATCAGATCCCGGTGCTCCTCAGGCCGACGATTAGGATTTCCCATGGGAAGAGTAGCGTGAAGCTTTCACTTCCCGAAAAGATCGACAGGAAGGCGAATTTTGAAAAGGACCCTGGACGCTGGGCCGCCACTCCTAGGTACCGCTTCCTCCTTCACAAGATGCTGAATGAAACCTTGAATCAGATACAGGAGAGGTTCGAGAAAGACACCACATGGAACTACGAAGTGGGTTCGAATAAGGGGGAAGCTTTCGGCATAATTACCTGCAGTGCAAGTTTTGCTGTCCTTCTTGATCTCCTCGAAGACCTCAACATCAAAGAGTCCGTGAACCTACTGAAGATCGGCACTCCCTATCCCTTGCCTCAGAGACGGGTCGCCGATTTTATCGAGCGGCACACTCATGTTTTGATCCTTGAGGAAACCGATTCGGTTATCGAATCACAGATTGTCGACAAAAGCAGGGTGTGGGGGCGGCTAACCGGCCACGTTCCCACCCAGGGAGAACTCACTCCCGAAGTGATCCTGACGATCCTGTCAGACGTGTTGAGAACGCTGAAGATCGCGGACCTGGCGCCTGTCATAGATGAACGTTTGGATAAGCTCGTCAAAGAACTGAACCTCCCGGTTCGACGGCCCACTCTTTGTGCCGGTTGTCCTGAGCGTGCCGCATTTTTTGCGATCAAACGTGCTCTCCCCAAGGCTATCTATCCCAGTGATATCGGGTGTTATACGCTGGGCCTCAATCTCCAGGCTGTGGATACAGTTATCGATATGGGGGCGGGGATCACTCTTGCCAGTGGATTCTATCAAGCTTATCACCAGGACCGAAACGACATCCCGATCGTGGCCACCATGGGGGATTCCACATTCTATCATTCGGGAACATCTTCGCTGTTGAATGCGGTCTACAACAATGCACGCTTTATCCTCGTGCTCCTGGACAATGAAATAACTGCCATGACAGGGATGCAACCCACACCGGGTATCGGTGTAACAGCGGAAGGGACAGAGGGTCGAAAGATCCCTCTGGAAGCTCTGATCGAAGGGTGTGGTGTGAAGTGGATCCAAACCATTGATCCCTATGATGTTGATGGCATGATGCGGCTTCTTAAAGAGGCGAGACATTACACCCAAAGAGAGGATGGGGGAATCGCTGTGATCGTTGCCCGCCACCCCTGTCTGATCCGTTATCAGGATAAGGCACTCGAAAAGCGGGTAGAGGTCATGATTACGGAAGAATGTAACGGCTGCCGTTACTGTGTCGATTATTTCGAGTGCCCGGCTCTTATTATGGGTGAAGCCGAAGACAGAGCCGAGATCGACCGGACTTTGTGTGTGGATTGTGGTGTGTGCGTGAAGGTGTGCCCTAGGGGAGCTATTGTTCCGGTCGAAACTCGATCGTAATAGAGCAATGAAGACACAGATCGTTTTGGCAGGTGTCGGCGGACAGGGGATTCTCTTTGCGGCAAGAATCTTTTCCCAGCTTGGGATCGAGTTGGGGCTTGGAGTAATGGGATCTGAAACGCACGGCATGAGCCAGAGGGGCGGTTCTGTCGTGGCCCATCTGAAACTGGGCGCTTTTCAGAGTCCGATGATCAGAGTCGGCACGGCCGATATTCTTTATTCGTTTCATGAGTTGGAAACGTACAGGAACTTGAAATTCCTCCGCCGGGGAGGGGTCTGTTTTGTGAATCTATCGAGTGCCGATCGTTTTGAACCTAAAATTCATAAACATCTTAGAACCAAAGACATCTCTTTCAGGGCCTATGATGCTTCCGGAGTCGTATCGGAAATGGGCTCTTTGCGATCGGCCAACATCGCGCTTATCGGGTATTCTTTGGGGACTGGATTGCTGCCTTTTGAACACCAGCATCTAAAGAACGTCCTGGAATCCGTCAGCAGGAAAAAGGACCTGAAGAATAACGCGGCTGCATTCGAGAGCGGCTTCCGGGCAGGACAGTCACAAGGAAATGGATAAACAGGATTGCGGCTCAATCCCAGTCATGCAGTTTATAATATTCATCCACCATCCTCTGGATGTCCACGGTCGAGCCCTCCGTAGGGCCCTCCGCTAAGGGCTCTTTCTGGAATCGTTCGGGCAGGGTGTTATCTTCCTTTTTCACGCCGAATCGTTGGTTGAGCTTGTAGTCTGTGTGGATGGATTCCCCCAGTATTTTTTTTAGCTCCTCTGGGGAATAGTCGATTCCCGTACCTGCCCGCAGAAGCTGTGAAGCATTTTCCAGGTTCAGTACATCCATGCAGAGTCCGATGTTTTTACACATGGTCAAAGAATCGGTGAGCAGGGCGATCTTCTCCGAATAGGTCACAAGTGCTGCTTTCCCCTCTTCTTCCATCCTGTGAGCGGCTTTTCCCGTGCCGAAACGTTTTTTGGCCTCCTCAGTCCTGTTCGTCAGCTCGAAATAGGGCTCGGCTCTCAGGTGGTCTGCGCCCCTCGAAGCGACAGCATAAGTGAGTCCGTAGGCCTTGATCCCCCTCGGATCGCCGCAGATCACATCCAATCCTTTGACCTGCATTACCAGTTTTTGTGCCTCTGTGCTGAAACCTCGAGACAGTTTGGTCGCTCCATCGGCGAATCTGTTGCCGATCCCGCGACGATAAACGATCTTCTCGACAGCATCGCGGATCTTGTCGACATCTCCCCACTTGATCTCAAAACCATCTAAATCACTAGGATGAAGGAGCCCTTTGTCCTGACATTCCATGATCCAACCGATGACTTCAGCTGTCGAGATCGAATCCAATCCCATTTGATTGAGATAGGCGTTCATTTCGAGTGCGAAAGCCAGATCGCTGTTTCCCAGCCGGGAGGTAAAGCTGCACAGGGTTTCGAACTCCGGCCCTTCGGCCTCTATATCATCCACCCTGTAATAACGGGAACAGTGCAGGTTGCAGTTGAAACAGGCCTTGTTTTTTTGCTTGTAAGTTTTGGCCAGGGTCTGACCCGAGATCTTGTGCACGTAAGAGCATAAACCTTCTTGAAAATGGTTCGTGGGGAGGATGCCGATATCGTTCAAATCCGTCATCAGCATCGTGGTGCCCAGCGCATAGCGTTTTTGGTATTCATTATGCTCCAAGATGGCGGCTTCGATATTCCGGCACGCATCGCGAAAGGCTAGGGGCTCTGCCATCTCTACAGAGCGTGTTCCCCTGATAGCCAGGGCCTTCAGGTTTTTAGAGCCCATAACGGCACCCATTCCTGTTCGTCCGTTCACTCTGTTTCCGCTGGAAACGATAGCTGCGTAGTGAACCAGATGTTCCCCGGCGGGACCGATGGCTGCAACCTCAACGGAACAATCCTTTTGATAGTGGCGGATCGCTGCGGTCGTCTCCACAATTGTTTTACCGGCCAGCTCGGGGCATTCCACAAACTCAACGCCAGACTCTGTCACCATCAAATAAACGAGATCGTCTGCCTTGCCAGTGATGATGATTTGGTCGAATCCCGTTTGTTTCATCTCTGCACCGAACTGTCCTCCGGCGGCCGAGTCTCCCAGTATTCCTGTCAGCGGGGATTTGGCTGTCACCGTATAATAGGCGGATGCCGGGAGGAGCGATCCGGTGAGAGGTCCTGTTCCGAATAAAAGGAGGTTCTCTTCGCCCAGTGGATCACACTCGGGATCGAGCTCTTCGTAGAGTCTCTTGGTGTTAGCGGCCCTCCCTCCGATCACAGGTTTGATCCAGGTGGGATCGAGCGGTTCCACAGAGAACGTCCGCTCCGAGAGATTCGCTCTGAGGACCCGTCCTCCATAGCCGTACTTAAGCATAAGTCCTTTCGCTCCCCCTTTTATCCCTTGTTGCGATCCTCTGTGTAAAAAAGTGCCTTTTCTGACTGGGATTCATTTTTGTCGTTGCCGTTTTTATGTCTTCCAACGAAACTTGCTCTGTAGTGTCCGGTTCGAAAGAGATGGCTCCTTCCGTGCAGGCCTCGACACATTTCGGCTTTCCCCCACAGAGATCACAGACATAGACGATCTTATTGAAAACCTCGATCGCCCCGATCGGACAAGCTTTCTCACAAATGCCGCAGGATGTACACAACGTGGGAGAGACCACAACCTGGCCCTGCCTGCCCAGGCTTAAAGCATCCTCAGGACACCTCAAGCAATAGCGTTCTTTACACTGTACGCAGACGACCGGCGAGTCCAGTCCGGACTCATAGAGATTCAAGACTTTTATCCGCGCGAGGTGATTGTTGACCCGTCCTGTGTGGGCAAAGGAACAGGCCGTTTCGCAACGGTGGCAACCCGTACATTTATTCAAGTCGATACGAATCATACGCAGTTTCTCTCTGTTAGTCTGTCTTCTCTTCCATCACATCCAGCCGGAACTGGACCAAGCCATCCGGGTCCGGGCATGAAAAATATTTCACTTTTTTCACCCAGTGACCGTCTGCAAGCCGGTCTCTCTCCTCCAAGATGGGGAAAATAGGCATCATGCTCTGCAGGGCCCAGATACACACATGCTGACCCTCTGGAACAGTGAGCTTCGAGTCTTCGACAAAAAAATGGTCGCCAACCTGCATGGGCAGATTGCAGTAACCGTTAATCCTCTCCACACTGACTTTTATTTTCGCCATATTATTACTCCCGTGAGTGCTACTGATTTTACCTGCAAAACCAAATAATACGCAAATATATTTTAAGCATTCACCCCTAACTCCTTAGCTTTCAAGTAAAAAACTTGACATGGGCAAGGATTATATAATATAGAGAAAATCCGTCAGGACAATTCCGAAACCGTTGTTATTGATTGAAACGCATTCAAAGACACAGAATACAATCACAGAGTGATTGTTTTTCCAAAGGAGGAAAGATATGGCATGGGATTCTAAAGGACGGGCTATTAAAAAAATAGGAGTCGTTGGCTCTGGAAACATAGGACCGGACATCGCTCTTTATTTCAGCAAAGTTTTTCATAGATTCGGAGTTCCGGTCGTGGTCGTCGACATCTCTGAAAAGGCTCTCAAGTCGGGAGAGGCAAGGGTGAAGGGCAAATTGAGTCGGGGGGTGAGATCTGGGGCCTTCACCAAGGATGAAGTGGATGCCATGCTCGCTAACCTGACCTGGACGACCGATTATTCCCAGTTCGAGGATGCCGACTTTGTGATCGAGGCTGCCACAGAGGAGGTGGGGATCAAGAGAAAGATCTTTGCGGAATTGGAAAAGATCTGTCCTAAGACAGCCATCTTTGCCTCCAACTCTTCGCACATGGAGCCCGAGGTCATCTTCGCAGAGATCGCTCAAAAGGAGAGATGCCTGGTCATCCACTACTTTTTCCCGGCCGAACGCAGCATCATCGTGGAGATCGTTCCGGGGAAGGACACGGCCCCGGAGATTACGGATTTTCTGTTGGATTTCTACGAACAGATCGGTAAGGCCCCCATCAAGGTGAAAAGCCGGTTCGGGTATGCCATAGATCCCATCTTCGAGGGAATCTTCCTGGCGGGCGCTCTTTTGGTGGAAAAAGGTGTTGCCACGGCAGAACAAATGGATGCCATGATCCAGAGGGCCCTGGGATTGGGCGTAGGCCCTTTTACGGCCATGAATCTTACGGGCGGGAATCCCATCACTCAGCATGGAGTCTCAGAGATGCACGCAAAGATCATGCCGTGGTTTCATTCTCCCGCGATCCTCGACAATCAAGTGGCGCTCAACAGGCCCTGGAAGACGTCCTGGAAACATGAAGATGTCTACTATAACGAGAGCCTGTACGAGAGAGTGGCCGACACAATCAAAGGGGCCTACTTTGGGCTTGTCTGCGAGATATTGGACTCCGGGATCGTAGCTCTCGGAGATCTGGAGATGGCTGTCGAAAGCTCTCTGGTTATCAAGGCGCCTTTCCAGATGATGAACGACATGGGTGTCGATAAAGCGCTGAGCCTCGTCAAAGCCTACGCTGAGGAATATCCGGGATTTAAAGTCCCTGATGTTCTCGTTGAACAGGCCGAATCTGGAGAGCCCTGGAATATTCCCATGGTCTTTAGAGAGGATAGAGGAGATGTGGCTGTCGTCACGATCCGAAGGCCGAGCGCACTCAATGCCTTGAATACGACTATCATGTCCCAACTTAAAGAGGTTTTCACGGACATTCAGTCGGATGAGTCGGTCAAGGGTGCGGTTTTAACGGGCTTCGGCATCAAGGCTTTTGTGTCCGGAGCGGATGTGCATGAGATCGCCCGCATGCGGTCGCCCAAAGAGCTGGAAGTGTTTGCCCTGAATGGACATAGTGTGTTGAACGTGATCGAAAACCTTGGGAAACCTGTCGTTTGTGCGATGAACGGGCTGGCTTTCGGAGGGGGAAACGAGCTGGCCATGGCCTGTACGGCCAGGATCGCCAAAAAGAGGACAAAAGTGCTGGCCGGACAACCGGAACCGAAGCTGGGGCTTGTCCCCGGTTATGGGGGAAGCCAGAGGCTCCCGCGCATCATCGGATTAGCGGCGGCCTGGCCGATCCTACGGACAGGAAATCCCATATCCTCGAAGAAAGCGCTCGAGCTCGGGCTCATCCAGGAAGAAGTGGAGGGCGATATCAAAGAGGCTGGGATCGCGTTCGTTAGAAAACTGATCTCCGGGGAGATGAGAGCTCCGGTCATTCAAAAGGGCCCGCTCGAGATCCCTGACCAACTCCCGGAGGTGGATATCGGTTCTCTCTCGAAAAAGACCGATGAGATTATGCAGAGAGCCATCCTCGAAGGAGCCGAGATGACGCTCGAAGAAGCGCTCAACCATGAGGCGAAGGTCCTGGGAGAGATCGTGGAAACTAAGGACATGCGGATCGGCATGGAAACCTTCCAAAAATTCGGGCCCAAAAAAAATGCGCAGTTTTCTCACACATGATCGGGCGAACACATTGAACGTCATCAGATGAAAAGAGGAGGACAACATGTTATTCGAGAAATCATACATTCCCTATGACGCTTACTGGAGCACTCCTTTCTGCAGGTGGCAGGGGAGTTTTGCCCATCTCCACTCCATGGAGTTTGCCGCTGAGGTCTGCCGGGGAGCTTTTCCTGCCCGAAGGATCAGCCCGGATATTTTCGACAGTGTCATTCTAGGCATGACCGTTCCCCAAAAATATAGTTTTTATGGAGCTCCTTGGATGGCGGCCATGGTTGGAGCGGCGGGGGTAACGGGCCCCATGATCAGCCAGGCCTGTGCCACTTCGGCCAAATGTGTGGGGGTGGCATCGGAAGAATTGGAGATGGGCGACCAGGAGACCATCCTCGTCGTCACGTGCGACAGGACGAGCAACGGTCCCCATATCTATTATCCCAATCCATTGGGAACAGGAGGCACCGGGGATAAGGAAGACTGGGTATGGGACAATTTCGGTTATGATCCTTGGGCTAAAAACGCCATGATCGAGACGGCCGAAAAAGTCGCTGCGGAGGCGGGCATAACCAAGGAAGAACAGGATGATGTCACTCTTATGCGGTACAACCAGTATCAGGATGCCCTCAAAGACAACAGCGCCTTCCTCAACCGGTTTATGGTCGTTCCGATCGAAACAAAAGACCCGATGGGGCGGAAAGTTGTGGCAACCGTGACAGGAGATGAAGGTGTTTTCCCGACCACGGCCGATGCCCTGGCCAGGTTGAGACCTGTTCAACCCAACGGGACCGTTACCTTCGGCACACAGACCTATCCGGCCGATGGAAACGCGAGTATCGTTATGACCACAAGAGAAAAAGCCCGTGCACTCAGCCGGGACCCGAATATCGAAATACAGGTGTTGTCCTATGCGGAAGCAAGAGCCAAGAAGGGGTTTATGGCCATGTCCGTTGTGCCTGCTGCCAGGAAGGTCCTATCTAATGCAGGGATAGGGATCGAAGATATAAAAGCGATCAAAACGCACAATCCCTTTGCTGTGAACGATATCTACTTTTCGAGGGAAATGGGAGTCAAGCTCGAAGGCATGAACAACTACGGCTGTTCTCTCATCTGGGGCCATCCGCAGGGCTCTACGGGCGCACGCCTCATCATCGAATTGATCGAAGAGCTGGTGATCAAAGGCGGAGGATACGGCCTCTTCGACGGCTGTGCTGCCGGAGATACCGCCGCTGCCGTCATCGTCAAGGTGGACATCAAATAACTTAGCGAAACATTCATTGCGCTCGGCACATCATAAATAGAGGATCTTTTCCCAAATGGTCCACAACAGGAGGCAGGATCCTAAAAAGAGAAAATCCCTGACGCGGGCTTTCCCTGCGGATTTCTCCGCACTCAACAGGGACTCTTATCAACGCTATCAGAATTCTCGTCATCACGCTTCCGACGATGCTTTCGCTTCCGATTGATTTTTTATCGGTGAGTTGATATTCTTTTATCATCGAGTGAAGGGGATAAATTCCCATGAAGTGCCCCAATTGTGAATACAAAAATCCCGGGAAAACCCGGTTCTGCGGTAATTGTGGAGCCTCTCTCTTCTCCCCTGAAGAGACTTTAGAATCCCCCACAAAGACCATTTATACCCCAGAGATGGAACTCAAAAGGGGAGTCATTTTCGCTGACAGGTATGAGGTCGTTGAAGAATTGGGAAAAGGCGGCATGGGAAAAGTCTACCGTGTGTACGACAAAACCACTAAAGAGGATGTGGCTCTTAAGCTCCTCAGGGCTGATATCGCCTCTGACAAAAAGACCATCGAACGATTTCGCAACGAACTTATACTTGCCCGAAAGATTACGCACAAGAACATTTGCCGGATGTATGACCTCGCTGAGAAAAATAACACCCACTTCATAACAATGGAATACATCCAGGGTGAGGATCTCAAAAGCTTGGTCAAGAGGATGGGCAAAATTCCCGTTGAAAAGGCTGTTGATATCACGCTTCAGGTTTGTTCGGGACTTAAAGAAGCCCATCATCTTGGAATCGTGCACCGGGACCTCAAGCCGCAAAACATCATGATCGATAAAGACGGTCATGCCAAGATCATGGATTTTGGGATCGCACGTTCTGTTTGGATGAAGGGGATCACTGAAGAGGGCTTATCCTTCGGCACTCCCGATTACATGAGCCCCGAGCAGGTCAAAGGACAGGATGCCGACGAGCGTTCGGACATCTATTCTTTGGGTGTGTGCTTGTATGAAATGCTCACGGGAAAAGTTCCTTTCAGTGATGAAACTCCTTATGCTGTTGCCATGAAACATGTGAACGAGAATCCTCAATCTCCCCAGGAGATAGACTCTCAAATACCCCAAGAGTTCGATCGAATCATTCTCAAATGTATGGAAAAACGAAAGGACGGGAGATACCAGACAGTTCAAGAGGTTTTGGCTGCACTGAAAGGGACTTTAAGAACACCTCTGGTCAGGGAAAAAGTTCGTCTGGCCGATGAAGCCAAACCATCCGATGTTGAAAAAGATAGGCGGTTTTCTGCTGAAATTATGAGTGTCGAAGGCCGCTCCCCGTATCTCATTATCGGGATTCTTCTGTTAGTCGCGGTTGTTATTGCAGGGGGTTATTTCCTACTTACGAAGATCGCAAAGCAAGAAGAACCACAAGCTTTGACTCAAACCTCTGAATGGGAAAACTCTATCGCGGTCCTTCCTTTCAGGGACTTGAGTCCGGCCCAGGATCAGGAGCATTTTTCCTTCGGGATGACCGACGCCATCAACGATCATCTCACAAAACTCACTGTTCTGAAAGTCACGGCCACAACATCTGTGATGCGTTACAAGGACACACAGCTGGACATTAAAGACATCGGCCGGGAATTGGGAGTGAAAAACATTCTGGAAGGGAGCATTCTTGTCGAAGGGGATCGGATTCGTGTCACAGGCCAGCTCATCGATGCAGAATCGGGATTTCATCTCTGGTCGGACACATACGAACGAAAGCTCGAAAGTATCATCGATGTTCAGGACGAAGTCTCTCAATCTATCGCTGAGGCATTGCAAGTCAAACTCACCCCAGAGACACTATTGGCCCTCAAGGCGGACAGGCCGAACAGTTTGGAAGCCTATGAATACTATCTGAAAGGCATGAATTTTTTTGAAGGAAGATATTTGATCTCTCTTGAAGAGGAAGATTTTCAAACGGCTGTGAGCATGTTTGAAAGATCCAAAGAAATCGATCCCGATTATATCCCAGCATACGGGGGGCTGGTCTGGGCATATACGCACCATTTCCTGTGGAGCGGAGATCCCAAAGACAGGGAAGTTGTGAAAATAAACGCTGAAGCCGCCTACAACTTGGACCCGGATTCCGCTTTAGCCAATGGCATGAAAGGCATTGCGCACAATTTGTTCGGCGAAATCCAAGAATCCTTCGATTTTTATAAAAGCGGTATAAAAATCAATCCCAATATATACGAGATGAATTTCGGAATCGGTGTCCTCTGCCGCCATTACGGCCTGTACCACAAAGCGAAAAAGTATTTTTCCAAAGCCCGTGAGCTCAACCCCTTTTATATTTATGCGACTGGAGGCCTTGGAGCACCACACTTCTATCTCGCCGAATTTGACGAGGCTGCGTTTTATTGGGACAAAGTTCTCGAGATGAGTCCCAACGATCCGGTCGTTACAAGTTACTATCCCAGACTACTCATCATGACCAACCAGTATGAAAAAGCAGAAAAACTCATCAATCAGCGGGAGATTTTGAATCCGGAGAGCTCCGCTTTACGAGTGAATAAAGCGTGGTTGTACGCTGCGAAGGGTAAAAAAGACGAAGCCCTCGCTCTCCATCACGATTCAACGATATATACACTTCTGGACATGAAGGATGAGGCGATCGCTCACCTGGAGAAAGAAATTGATAATCCGACCACCAGCCCCTATCTTTCCTTAATTCACCTCCCCATATATGACAATCTAAGGGATGATCCGCGCTTTCAAGAGATCCTGGAAAAGAAAAAGCAACTGTATGAAAAATTCCTAAAAATGTCCGAAGGGCTCTAATATGGAAAAGCAAAGTATTTTTAATAATCTCTATTGTTTGTAAAAAATAAAAATTCTCTCTTTTCTAGTTCAGGTTATTTTTCGATCTAACTTTTTTTTGAGAGCGGAAAGGATTTTATCGGGTGTGATGGGAAGGTCTTTGATACGAACTCCCACAGCATCATAGATGGCATTGGCGATGGCAGGCGCCGTGGGGACAAGACCGGGTTCGGCCACTCCCTTCGCTCCGTAGGGACCGAAACTGTCGTCGGTTTCTAGAAACTCAAGATCGATCGGGAAATCCAATTCCTGGATCGTCGGGATCTTGTAATCTCTGAAATTCGTGTTTTGGATCTTTCCATCCGCGGTAATGAGCTCTTCATACAGCGCATATCCAATACCCTGTGCAAGCGCTCCATAGACCTGTCCTCTGAGTCCTTCCGGATCGAGGACCTTTCCCACATCATGCGCCGCAGCGATCCGAAGGATCTTGACCTCTCCCGTCTCTGTGTCCACTTCGACTCCTTGCGTGCCGAAGACGTAAGTGGAGGAGATGTTGCCGATTCCTTTTTCGAAGTCCGGAAGTTCATTGGGCGGGTCGTAGAACACTTCTGTCGCCAACATTTGCCCCTGACTGCGGAAATGTATGGCACGGAGGAAGCGTCCCAATTCCATCCGCAGCCAGGGTTCATCAGGAGCATCCTTGAGGAAAATATATCCCTCCCGGAGTTCGAAACGGCGTTCGGTCGCGGCTTCCCGGACATCGAATTCGGGGGGAGCATAGTCCGGATTTTTTCTTCGGTATTTATCGAGATTTTTAGCGACTTCTTTGGGGAAAACATCTTTGGCCAGTTTGAATATCTGACTCCTGAGTTTTTTGGCCGCCAGGATGGCTGTGTTTCCAGCCATGAACGACCCCCGGCTGGCATGGGTCCCCACATCCCAAGGGCATGTGCCTGTATCTGTCGGGTTTATAAATACTTTTTCCGGCCGTACTCCCAATGATTCTGCTACAGCCAATGTTAAAACGGTGTGAAGGCCCTGCCCCATTTCTACGCCTCCGTGGTAGACATACACGTTGCCGAAATCGTCCAGCTTGAGGATCAATCCACTGGCGTCGGACCGGTAGATGCGGCCGCCACCGCCTACATGGATAAGCGAGGCCATCCCCACGCCCCGATTCTTGCTCTGTCCGCGCTTTTTCCCCCAATCCAGTTTTTCGGCCACGATTCTGAGACTTTCTTCTAAGCCGCAGGTGCTTATCTTCAATCCCATAGGAGTTGTTGCGTTGGGTTTGTTGCTGTTGATCAGCCGGAACTCAAAGGGATCGATCCCCGCTTGTTCAGCGAGTTCTTCCATGTTGCTTTCCAGAGCCCAGGAGAGCTCGGGATTGCCGTAGCCGCGCATGGCCTGGCAGTAGGTGTTATTGGTGTAAAGGAGTTTCGCATCGAAATAGATATTGGGCACACGGTAGAGAGATGTTGCCGGCATCATCATGACCGATGGATATGTCGCTCCCCAGGATGTATAAGCCCCGTTGTCCTGCAGAACTTCCACATGGCGGAATGTGAGCTTTCCGTTGGGATCACACCCCTGGATGATCTTTGTCTCGGAGGATTGCCGTGGGGAGAGATAGGCAAATTCTTCGTCCCGGGTGTAGACAATTCTAACTGGCTGGCCCGTTTGGAAGGCGAGAAGTATCGCAATGTATTCGTAGGCGTGTGTGTCCAATCCTGAACCGAAACCTCCACCCAACGCGGGAACGATGACCCGAGTGTTCTTTCCGCGGAGCCCCATGTCGCCGATAGCTCTGTTGAAGTCTCTTTGGGCCAAGAAGGGGATCTGTGTTTTGGTCCAAATCGTGAGGTTGTTGTTCATGTCGAACTCAGCGATACATCCTGCAGTCCCCATGCAACTCTGCTGGACAAGCGGAGTTGTGTACTCGCCCTCGGCGATGTATTTGGCGGCACGCTTCCCAGACTTTATATCTCCGGACTCGTGATGGTATCGGAGTGGGAGATAATTATCTATCCGTTTTCGACCTTGAGAGTCGATTTCATGAATGAGAGGAGCACCGTCACTGATGGCTTCCTCGAGTGAAAAAACTCCTGGAAGGGCTTCGTACTCGACTGCGATAAGAGCCACGGCTTCCTCTGCAACCTCCGGGTCGATGGCCGCCACCGCAGCGACCTCATCTCTATGCTGGCGAACTTTGTCTTTCTTGAGAGCGAAGTTATCCCGCAGAAAGCCGATCCGAATTTCGGGGGTGTTGTAGGCCGTGATCACCGCTTTTACGCCCGGCAGACGCTTAGCTCTCGAAATATCGATGTGTTTGATCCGGGCATGAGGGAGCGCACTGAATTTTATCTTTCCGTATAGCATACCCGGTCTGGTTAGGTCATGGATGTAGATGGCCTTCCCTGCAGCCTTGTCTGCGCCATCCGGCCGAGAGGATCTTTTACCGATGTGATGGAAATCCTTCATTCGGCGTCCCTTATCTGGATGGCCATTTGCCTGATGGCTTCGATGATCTGAACATACCCCGTACACCGGCAGAGATTTCCTCGCAGCGCCTCCCGGATTTCTGAATCGCTGGGATTCGTGTTCGAATCGAGAAGTGCCTTCGCGGCGAGGATCATACCCGGGGTGCAAAAACCGCATTGGATAGCTCCCTTATCCACAAAAGCCTGCTGTATGGGAGACAACCGATTCTCAGGACTTTGAAGCCCTTCGATGGTGACGATGCTCTTGCCTTCGGCTTCGAGGACAGGGTAAAGGCAGGAATTCACGGCTTTTCCGTCGATGAGAACAGTGCACGCCCCGCACTCTCCCTCTCCGCAGCCTTCCTTCGTGCCCGTTAAATGGATCTCGTCTCGAAGACAATCGATGAGACGCCAGTGATCTTCGACTTTTACGTTGACCTCCGCTCCATTTAAGAAGAATGAGATGTCCTGTCTCATGTGTTGCTCCCCCCAATCGCTTTTTCCAAACCTCTTTTTATGAAGGCCCCCACGATCTCCCTGCGGTAGCCCTCCGTGGAGCGGATGTCGGTGATGGGAGCCACACTCGATTCCGCGATCTTTTGTGCCTCGCGGATCGTTTTATCCCCAAGAGTCGAACCTTCGAGAAATTCTTCGATCTTCCTGAGCCTTAGGGGAGTGGGCGCCACTGAGCCTGCAGCCACACGGATTTTACGGCAGAGATTCCCATCCATATCGCAAAGCATTGCGACTCCGGCAATGGACAGGTCCATTTTTATACGACCTTTTTTCATAAATATTCCCACGCTGTCTGAATTTGGGTGTTCAAGAAAAATATCGGTCATTATTTCATCTGCAGCTAGGCAGGACTTGCCCGGTCCCTGGAAGAAATCTTCGATCGGAACCTCTCGTTCTGTCTCCAAACTCTGCAGCCTGACTTTCGCTTCGCAAACGAGAAGAGGGAGAGCCATATCCGCGCACGGAGAACTGTTGCAGAGGTTCCCCCCGATGGTAGCGACATTGCGGATCTGGACACTTCCAATGTTGGTGGCTGCTTCCACGAGTATTGGATAGGTCCGGCTCAGGGATGAGTGCTGGATGATGTCTGCGAGCGTCGCAAGCGCTCCGATTCTTGCTCCCCCGTTCACTTCGATACGTGCGAGATCTGGGATATTCCGGAGCGAGATCAGAGCCGATGGGAGGATTTCTCTGTTTTTAATCTGGACCATCACATCGGTCCCTCCTGCAATGTATGTGCTATCTGTTCTATCGTTTTTCAATCTGAGGGCGTCTTCGATCCTCTGCGGTTTGTCATAGGAAAATCGTCTCATGCCACGATCCCCCGATTCCGGAGAGAAACAATCTCTTCTTGCGAAATCCCGATTTCTGCGAGCAGAGAATCTGTATGTTCTCCATAGGCGGGTGCAAAGGGAAGCTCTTTGTTTTGCTGTTGGAGGTGCTCTGTCAGAACAGCCGGTGGGGGGAGGCGAACGATGCGGCCATCCGGAGTTTTTGTGCGCAGCGCCATGGAGGTGACAAATGGCAGATCAGCGACTTTTTCGATGGGAGTGATGGGGGAGTGAGGAATGGATGATTCTTTGAGAACTCCGGATACTACCTTCGATCTGTGGTTGCAAGTGATACTTTCGATAGCGGTATGGAGTTCCCTTTTATGCTTACGCCGTCCTTCATTGCTGGTGTACCGCTCCTGGTCCAGTGAGGAAAACATCGGTTGCTGGACGAAACGTTGCCACTGGGCATCGCTGCCTATGGCCATGTAGATGAATCCATCTTTGGTGGCATAGGCATTGACGGGGATGAACTGCCGGTGCTCGTTTCCCGATCGTTTGAGTTCTTCAGGAGGGCTGCCCAGCTCGAGCATGGGAAGAAATGTGTGAAGCCAGGAGATCGCTACCTGAGCCATCGAGATGTCGATCCGTTTCCCCTTCCCGGTTTCGTTGCGGTCCACAAGAGCCAGAATGATCTGAATGAAAGCTTCGTCACCGGCCTTGAGGTCGACAAGCGGAGGCCCGCACTGGAGTGGAGGCCCATCTGCGTGTCCTGTGAGGTCCATGTATCCGCACAGAGCCTGAAGCACCGGGTCGTACCCGGGAACATCGGGATACTTCATTCCCATAGCTGAGATGCTGCACCAGATAAGATCTTCTTTCTCTGCAATGAGGGTGTCATAATCGATGCCTAATCGTGTGTGTCTAGCCGGCATGGTGTTGGTGCAGAAGACGTCGACCTCGAGCTTTGTAATGAGTTGCTTCATCACCCGCTGCCCTTCGTCTCTCTTGAGATCGATGGCTATGGCCTCTTTGCCCAGGTTGGGAGCCACGAAATAGCTGTGCCGGTCCTCGCCCGCAGTCGGCCGGCCGATATACCGGTTGGGATCACCTCTGGACTTTCGACCAGGCACGGGTGTGGGTTCCAGCTTGATCACCCGCCAGCCCAGATGTTTGAAACGGAGTGTGGCGTAGGTCATCGTGAGGGCCTGTTCCACACTGAGCACGACTTGAGGCCTCAAGCTCTTTTTCCCTCCAAGAAATACTGTCTGCGGTTTCTCATGTTATCACTTTGAATTCCCGCTAAAGAACTTATATATTAGCGATTATTTGAAGTCAAGTTACAACGCCCAAACGCCCAATCGATCGATCGAATAAAGATTCCTTTCTTTTATGTCGTGAGATTAGAGAAAAAAAGCTCTGTTCAGATACGGACACCGATTGTACGCAAAAGGACATCCGTTGTCGATACCATCGAATATCCCCAGTGAATCACGTTGGCACGTTTTCTGCTAATGAAACATACAAGGTTTAGTCTCTAAAGAAGACAGCACCAATGATGAATGGATTTGTCATCTGCATGAAAAATGCCCGACAGGCAAATTGTTTTTTTATTATGCGCAAATTCAAATTTCATGGGACTCAATCCCGGAAGAATACGATCGCGTCTTTCCATCGTGGGAAGCAGAACGGGCTTTAGGAGGGGATGATGGGGAATACAAGGTTCTTGCTGGTCGCATTTATTACTATCCTAATAGCAGCAGGATTTTTCAATGCGCAGGAAAAATCTGAAGAATTGCCAATCCTTGAAGGCCCCTATCTTGGCCAAAAACCACCGGAAAAGACGCCGGTAACTTTTGCGTCGGGGATCGTATCGACAGGTCTTCATGACGATTACGGCCCTGCGATTTCGAAAGATGGAAATGAAATCTATTTCAGAATATGGGGAAAACCGCATGCAATCATCTGGCTGGTTAAACGTGTTCATGGGAAGTGGGGAGAGCCGGAAGTCGCTCCTTTCTCGGGTCAATATGAGGATGGCGGATTTATTTTCTCCGAAGATGGAACTCGGATCTATTTCGACTCGGATAGACCCCTTGATACTGAAGGTGAATCGAAAGATACCGACATCTGGATCGTAGACAGAGACACAAACGGGTGGGGAACCCCCCGCAATTTCGGCGAGCCGATCAACAGTTCCGATGATGAATATATTGGCTCCGTTACAGCAGACAATACGATCTATTTCACGGTCAGAAGAAGGCTTGCAGACGGCAAATTCTCTTTCACGAACTATTCCAGCCAATGGAAAGACAGCGCTTATTCCAAACCGGAAAAATTGCCATATCCTTTTAACTCCGATTACTTTCAGATCGCTCCCCGTTTCGCTCCGGACGAAACCTATGCGATATTAACGATTAACGGAAGACCGGATGGGATCGGACAGGAGGACCTCTATGTGACATTCAAAAAAAAAGATGGAACATGGTCTGAGCCGCAAAATTTGGGAACTCGAGTCAATTCAACACATACAGATTGGTTCCCCAGTTTTTCACCCGACGGCAAATATCTTTTTTTTGTGAGCTGGCGCCATACAGGAGAGAAGAATCCAGAAACGAAAAGCCGTTTTGAAGAAAAAATGATGAATTTTTATTCGGAGCCGACCTATGGTCAGGGCGCTGATATTTTTTGGGTGGACACTCAAGTTGTCGAAGAATTTAATCCTGAAGGATTGAAAAACCGCATTTCTGCTTTGATCCTTCTCGGAGAGTGATTCGGGGATGCCTATTTTCCGCTCGAGGAAGAGATCGAACGACGGGGATGGACGATGAATAAGGTCGGTGAACGCATCCTGCTCGGTCCCCGGGGCGGCGGCCCCCCTCCCGGAGACGGATTCGAGTCTGCGCCGGTCAGAGAGATCTGTGATGCCGTCGCCCGTGAAATGGAAAGCATATCGGAGGACAAAAAGAATGAAGACTAAACGTGTATTGAGCATGGCATGTGTTCTATCGGCCTTATCGGTATTTCCTGGGTATGCACAGAACATATTCGATGAGATAAGGCATGGTCATATCGAGAATGTCAGAAAATTGATTGAAGAGGATCCACAATCGATCCACTCTCGTTACGGAGGGATCTATCCGCTTCATCAGGCTGTGAGACACGCGCAAAAGGAGATCGCAGAAATTCTGATCGCAAAGGGCGCCGATGTCAATAAATTCGGAAAAGATATTACGGAATTTGCGCCTTTTGAATTCACGGCAGTGACGGAGGCGATCCGTAGAAATAATATCGACTTGATAAAGATGTTTGTCGCAAAAGGGGCGGATGTGAATAAGCTGACATCTTTGGGGGAATCTTATCTTCATTTTACCGCTTTCCTTAATAGACCGGAGCTTGCAGAATATTTTATCGACCTGGGACTGGATGTGAACATCAAGAAGAACGGCAACATGACGCCTCTTCATATTGCTGCCGTGGCAGGAAATAAAGAAGTTGCTGAATTGTTAATTAAAAAAGGGGCTGACCTCGATTTGAGGAGCACGGATGGCGGGACACCCCTTCATTTTGCAATTGCCGCGGGTCATCAGGATATGGAAGAACTATTGAGATGCAGGGGTGCTAAGGACATCCCGCGAAATTTTCCGTTATATAAGGGGAAATACCTCGGAATAAAAAAACCCGGCATGACTCCCGAACTCTTTGCCCCAGAATTATTCAGGGATATATACCGGGTGCACAGTACCCCTGCATTTTCGCCCGACGGCAGAGAAGTTTACTGGGAGTGCACATTCATGATCGGAAACAATGATGTGTCCAGAGTATGGTACATGAAAGAGGAAAACGGGAGATGGACCGAACCGAAGGTGGCCCCCTTTTCCGAATATCCTTCAGGAGGACCGGCATTTTTTCATGATGGGAACAAACTTGTTTACGATTCTATGAGACCGAGGGATAACGGCAACACTCCTGCGAAAGATCTGGATCTTTGGGTTGTGGAAAGAGAGGGCGAAACGTGGAGCGGACCCGAACACTTGAATACTCCGCTGAACAAAGATGGATCTTTTGAGGTATATCCCATTGTGGCAAAGGATGGAACGATTTATTTGGGAATCGGTCGTCGAGAGGGATATGTCAAATCGGCTTTTGTCGATGGACAATATGCAGAACCGGATAGGATAGGTGACTTGTTCGATACGGATGTTGTGGATAACTGCAAGGTACAGGAACACATATTGTTTTTTTCCGATAGAGGACGGGATGAAAGATATGAGTATGAAATCTATATCAGCTATCATCAGCCGGACGGAAGATGGGCGAAGCCCGTTTATCTCGGGGAAAAATTACATCCCGGAAGAAGAGCGACTCAGGCAATAACTTCGTTGGATGGCAAATACCTCTTTTTTGTCAGTTATTTTTATTATTACTGGGTAGACGCAAAGATTATCGAGGATCTGAGACCGCAAGAGTTTACAAATAAATAGGAACGCTGCTAATCTGAGTTTAGGAATCTAGGATTATAAAAACTAAAGGAGTAAATCCAGTGAAACCGTCAAAAACATTCTTGGCTGTAACCGTTTGTCTAATTTTAACCGTGAGAGCTCAGGCTCAGGAAATATTTGATGCCGTTAAGAACAACGACCTTGATAAAGTGAAAGTGCTCATCGAGAAAGATGCCTCACTTTTCAATATCAAAGATGAAGCAGGAAACACGCCTCTTCATCATGCGGCTATGATCGGGTCTGTGGAAATGACAGACTACTTATTATCCAAAGGGGCGGATGTCAATGCCCAGAATACACAACTCAACACCCCTCTTCATGAAGCCATACAGAACAGGAAGGAAAACACATCCGCACTTCTCATTGAAAAAAGCAATGATCTTGAGATAACAAATATACATCAGCAAACTCCGCTCCATAAGGCGGCATCTCTTGATCAGAAAAGAACAGGCGAGATGCTCATTGCCAAAGGCGCGTCCATCGATCCTGTAGACAGATGGCAGCGGACTCCGTTCTTGGTTGTTGCAAGGCAGACGGGCAATGTTGAATTCGGGAAACTTTTATTGGATGAAGGGGCCAATATTAATTTTAAAGACAGAGATAATCAGATGGCATTGAATCTCGCAGCGTGGAAAGGATTCAATGATTTTATTGATTTCTTGCTGGATAACGGAGCCGAATATTATTCGTCACAGCGGGAGTCTCGTTGGATACTTACCCATGCAGCAAAATGCAATTCATCCCGTTTATTCCAGTTTGTTCTGAACAAGGAAAAGGAATTGTTGTCGGATGAATCGTTTAGTCGAAGCCTCATGCATACAGCCATCATGGGTGGATCCGTCGAAATCGTAAATTTGCTTTTATCAAAAAATATTCCGCTCAATAATGAGACGAACAATTATGGCTGGACACCTGCACACTATGCAGCCTTCAATGGACACGATGGAATGATTCGTTTTCTGTTTAAAAGAAACTTCGGCCTTAATCAAAGAACCCTCTCGGGGAAATCTGTGTATAATGTGGCAGAAGAAAATAATCAAAGTGAAGTTCTTAAAGCCATACAAGAATTAGATGGAGACACCAGTCCACAACGGTTCCCAGATTTGTCCGGCAACTATCTCGGTCAAAATCCCCCTGACAAGGAACCCGAATTATTTGCTCCTGATATCGTATCCGGGGCCAAAGAAGATGATAACCATGGCAGTATCGCATTTATGCCTGATGGCAAAGAGATATACTGGAATATGAGGTGGAAAGGGACGTGGAAAGTCTGGATGACAGAACTTAAAAATAACAAGTGGGCACAGCCTCGATTGGCATCGTTTTGTAAAGATGAACCGGCCATGGATGACAATCCATTTATTACAACAGATGGGCAGAAATTGTTCTTTACTTCAATCAGGTCTGGTTCGGTTTCTGAAAAAAAAGAGAATATTTGGTTTGTCAAAAGAACTTCCTCAGGATGGTCGGAAGCGAAGCCGGTGAGCGCTGAAGTCAACGCCATGCAACTACACTGGGGAATATCAGTATCCGATTCTGGTACACTTTATTTTGGCGGAGTCGGTCAAGACACTTATGGAAGCACAGATATATATTACTCCAGGCTGGTGAATGGAGTATATTCCAAGCCTGTCAATATGGGAGCCGAAATAAACAGCGAAGACACGGATCATTGTCCCTATATCGCACCGGATGAATCGTATGTCATTTTTTCCAGATTCGGCCGTACGGGAAGAGGGTTTTATATCAGTTTTAAAGATAAATCCGGACGGTGGCTTAAGCCCGTAAGGATACATGAATATTTGGAAGGTGTTTGTCCCCTGATATCTCCTGACAGAAGGTATTTCTTTTTCAATTCTGACGGCATTTACTGGATGCCTGCCACATTTATCGAGGCTTTGAGGCCGAAAAAATAAATGCGTGTCAACTTCAAAATGAAAAAAATATTTCCCATTTTGTTCCTGTCAATCATTGTTTGTATTGGAATCACTCATTCCCAGGAAAAAACAGAAGATTTCCCAGACCGCAAAGGCCCTTATCTTGGCCAGAAATCCCCGGGTATGACGCTAGAGATTTTTGCGCCGGGGATCGTCACGACCGATAAGAGCGAATCGGCGATTACCGTTTCACCTGACCTTCGAGAAGTCTATTTTATTCGAAGATCACCCAAAGTTGCGGATAATCGTATCTGGTATAGCCGGGTTGAAAAAGGAAAACTTACAGACTCCCGAATAGCGCCCTTTTCATACGATTGTATGGAGGGATACCCCTGTTTTACACCAGATGGTAAACGGCTGTACTATATATCCCTGCGACCTGCCCCAGTACAGGATCAGGTATCTGTATGGGGAAACATATGGTTTGCCGATAAAGAAAAAGACGGCTGGAGCGAGCCAAGTTTTCTTGATTCTCCAATCAATGATTTAGGCCCGCATTATTTATCTATGGATAATAAAAGAACTCTCTATTTTGGCTCCGGAGTTATGAAATGCGTTTACTGTGCGGAATGGGGAGATGACGGTTACTCAGATGCCGTCAGACTTCCTGATGAAATAAATGACCTGGAGGGCGTATCTCATCCAGGGATTGCCCCCGATGGAAGATATTTGATGGTCGATTCATTCTGGAAGAAAAATGACCGCATCGAAGGCTCACTATTTATCAGTTTTAAAAAACCGGACGGCTCCTGGACAAAAGCTATCGATATGAAAAACGCATTAAAAATTACGGATTCATATATATGGGGCAGCGCCACAGTAACTCCCGATGGAAAATACATATTTGTTGAGAGGTTCATACAAGAGAAGAGCCAATCGGATCTTTTTTGGGTTCGGTCTGAAATTGTTGAACAACTGAAACCGGATGAATTGAAGAAGATAGAATGAGGTCCGATCCGCGAAATTTAGGAACTTTGTGCAATTCAAGAAACACAGAGAAGTGTATTCCATCCCTGTTCTATGCATGCTTAGATGAGCTTGACGCGTTGTTTTTTCCAGGCATAAGATTTATAATAAACAGTTAATATTTCTTTATAACGAATTTTTTTGGTAGGCAATGCAATCATCCATTCCAAATTTTGACTTCTAAGATGTCTTCCTTCATGGAGTCTCAATGAGAAAAACTGTCTTCGCCATTTTATTATTTTTCCTGCTGTCTGGATTAAGTTTGTCGCTGAACAACGGAAGTCTCAAAGGGCGGGTTTTAGACAGCGAAGGAAAACCTCTGGCCAATGTCAAAGTATACGTGGCGGATTCCGACATATCCACAGAAACCGGAGCAGATGGAACATTCGTCTTAAAAGACCTGGTCCCGGGAGACCTCTCCATGGTATTTACTCATCCGGATTACATCTCCCAAATGGTGAACGTGTCTCTCGAAGAGAGCTCCGGCCAAGTGATCGAGGTGACCCTTGCCCCCAAAAATCCCATCCTTATGACGATTAAGGAAGAGATTACGGTCACCGCTGAGGCGGATTCGATCATCGATGTCAGCCTCCCATCCCATCGGACCATCCTTCCCAGCAGCATGCTGACAGAGATGGGGACTGCAAACCTTGCCGAATCAGTGGAAAAAGTTCCCGGAGTGGCCACAGTGGGGAAAGGGGGTTACTCCATGGTTCCTTCTATCCGTGGTTTGGCGGAGCACAGGGTTCTTCTGCTCGTGGACGGTGTCCGCATCACCTCGGAGAGGCGGGTCGGTGCCAGTGCCTCATTTGTCAGCCTGGGAGACATTGACCGGATCGAGGTCAACCGTGGTCCCTATTCCGTTTTTCATGGTTCAGGCGCTGTGGGGGGTATTATCAACATCATCACCAAATCCCCATCCCCTCATTCCCCTTTAACAGGCGATTTTTATCTCAGCTACAACACTGTCCGGAACGAAAGAGCCGGTTCGGCGATGATGAGAGGTTCCTTCGGGGAGTGGGGCTGGATGCTCGGCGCCAATGGAAAAACCGCTGATGACTACACAGCTCCGTCAGGCACGGTGGAATGGTCCCGGTATACGGATTACGACTTTATGTTCAAAGTCAACAGGGAGAGTGGTAATAGCCAATTGTACGCGACTCTGTTTCATTATAAGGGCGTTGATATCGGAAAGCCCAGCCCGTCTGCCAATTTAAAGCCAAGATGGTACCCCAATGAGACCAACACGCTTTTTACCTTGGGTTACAGGCGTCAAAATATCTGGATTTTGGATAATCTGAACGCCTCTGCCTATGTTCTCGGTTCGGTCCTTGAAACACAGAAAGATAATCTCCGCGAAGAAGACCTCAGCGTCAAAAAGAGGAATCTGGCGAAAGTGGAAGGAGTGAATTTTGGCTTCAAGGTGCGCGGTGGAAAGACTTTTGGAACTATCCATACTTTGAACTTTGGCTTGGATTATTTTGGACGGGAAAACATCAACGATCGAAATACCGAGTGGGTTTACGATGAGTTCGGTGCCATCATCCAAAGGACCGATGAGACATCCCTCCAGGATGCGCGTAGTAGCAACTTTGGGGGCTACGTGGACGATAAGATTCGATTGTCCAATTCCTTCACTTTTAACGTCGGGGGACGTTTCGATGCCATAAGAACGAGCAACCTCGGCCTCGATGGAACCCGCATTTCCCGCAGCGATGATTTTTTCACGCTTTATGTGGGATCGATCCTTCAGATCAATCCGAACTTATCCCTTTTGGGCAATATCGGGCGATCCTTCCGTTTCCCCGCCGTAAGCGAGCTCTTCTACACCGGCCTCACGGGAAGGGGGACTGTTTTCGGGAATCCAGACCTCAAACCGGAGCAAAGCCTGAACTTCGATGTGGGATTCCGGTACCTCCATGAAAGGTTTTATGCCTCGCTATATGGCTTCAACAACTCGGTCAGTGAAATGATCCAGAAATATGGGGGCACCGAAGACGAAGAATATTTTTACGGGAATTTGACCCGCGGCCGTATCTATGGATTGGAAGGAGAGTTTTACGTCACCTTTACGAAGTATTTGGAGCTTTTTGTTAACTTTCACCATATGGTGGGAAAGGAAAAAGACACGGATGCAGCGCTCAATTACATTCCGCCCACCCGTTTGACATTCTGGGGAAAATATTCAGCAGGCAACTTTTGGTTGGAACCGAGAATGACGTTATCTGCGTCGGTCGCAGATCCTGGACCTTTGGAGGTCCCTGTGGATGGATATGTTCTGTTAGACACGATTTGCGGCCTAAAATTCAGCAAAAACTTGACTCTTTTGGCTATTATCCAAAATATGCTTAACCGGACTTACCGGGCCTCAGCGGATGAAGAGGGCGTGGCCGCTCCTGGGAGGGGTGTTGTCTTCAGGGCAAAATTTTCTTTTTGAAATTTTTCCATCCACAGAATTCTCTGTTAACATGAACTTATCGTGCCCAAGACTGAGACTTTTTAAGCCCCATATTCTTTTTTTGGGGTTGCCGCTCGAGAATATTTGGGAATGTCGAAGTGGCAAAAGGGATTGAATGCTAGCGATAAAATCTACATATCTCTTTCTATTCCGAACGGGCGAAAGAATCGCTCAGCTAATTCTCGACAAAAAAGGACAAAAAAAATGTTTAAAACGATCATGAACACGTACAGCATTACCCGTCAAAAATTTGAAACGCCTATTCTGGTTATTGCCGGTATTATTTTTCTGGTCGCTCATCTTATAGCCGTTGAAAATGAATGGCCCGTATTGAGGGGACCATATCTCGGCCAGAAGCCCCCGGGGATGACACCAGAAATTTTTGCACCTGGAATTATATGTACAGATGACAAATACGAATTGAATTCGGTGTTTTCTCCAAAGGGGGATGAGTTCTATTATGAAATTTCGACAACGACCACTGAGGAAAAAGAAAAGGGAAAATATTTTTACATCATTTTGGTCAGCAAACAGGTGAACGGCATTTGGACAAAGCCCGAATTGGCTCCTTTTTCCGGGGAGTATTCAACCATGGACATGTGTTTTTCGCCGGACGGAGACCGGCTATATTTCACGTCGGACCGACCAAATCCCCGAGATCCTTCGCCAAAGAATAATATCTGGTATGTCGAACGTCGAAGTCGCGGCTGGTCAGATCCAATGATTCTGGGACCTCCCATTTATTTGCCAGAAGTCAGACAGGGGCAAGTATCGCTCGCCGCAAACGGAACGATATATTTCAGAACCGGTGATGACCTCTATCATTCAAAATGCAAAAAAGGGAAATTTTTGGAGCCGGTCAAATTAAGCGAGGCGATCAACAGCCCCTACGCGGAAGGAAAACCTTTTATTGCCCCCGATGAGAGCTGTCTTCTTTTCATTCGCTATGACATGCCCGAATCTATCGACGGAGGCAGGGGCCTTTATATCAGTTTCAGAAAGGAAGATAGGAGCTGGACGTCGGCGAAAAACACGAATATTTTTGGAAGCCTGCCCAAAATCACTCCGGATGGGAAATACTTTTTCTTTTCACGCGGCGGCGACATCTACTGGGTGGATGCGAAAATCATTGAAGATTTGAAACCAAAAGAATTGAAGTAGGGGAGAGAAACTTGAGACAAAAAAAAATAATTGTGGGAATTTTATTATTTTTTGTTTTTCAATTCAATATCCACGCACATCAGGATGATTTTCCGGTCCTCAAAGGCCCCTACATCGGCCAGAAACCACCTGGGGATCTACCTGAGTTGTTTATGCCTGGGATCATATCGAATTGCGATCTGCACAGCAGCGTGTATTTTTCCCCGAATGAAGATGAAGTCTATTTCTCAAAATTGAATGGCTCATGGAATATCATGTATATGAAGCAGGAAAATGGACTGTGGACACCACCCCGATTTCTCTGCAAAGGTTTGACTCCCTTCTTATCTCCGGATGGGAATGCACTGTTCTTTTCGACTCAAGACTGGGAGCTTTGGAAGATGGAAAGATCAATCGGCGGCTGGACAAAGCCAACCAATTTAGGCCCGAATATTAATTTTGCACAAAGACAGGATGGTCCATCGGTGACTCACAACGGCACGCTTTATTATTGCACCAATTATCGGAGGGCAAAAGGAATTGTTCGGTCAACATTTGAAAATGGCCGCTATATGGAACCGCGACCCCTGGGAGGCGTAATCAACTCCAGTCACAATGAGGGGTTTCCGTTTATCGCTCCCGATGAGAGCTATATCATCTTCTCTTCTTTTCGGCCAGGAAGTTATGGACTTGGTGATCTCTACATCAGTTTCCGTCGTGAGGAAGGTACTTGGACAGAGCCTAAAAATCTGGGCCCGAAAATAAATTCAGAAGCCAAAGACAGGTTTCCGTATGTCTCTCCTGACGGAAAATATTTTTTCTTCAACAGCAACAGAATCTCGGATTTGAATTCAAAAAAAATACCCGATGGTCCTGGAAACGTCTTCTGGATGGGCGCATCTTTCATAGAGAAATTCAAACCATCTGGATGGAAGAAGAATGATAAATCGAGGTAGAGGCTGGATGTCTTTTACAGGCGGATGCCCGGAGATAACCCTTACATTCTCCCTTTGAATAAAAAAACATCTGAAATTCCTTAAGTGACGAACCTTCTTTTATCCTGCTTGCAAATATCTCTGACAAGGTTTCTGCCCATCAGGGCGACAGTGCTCACGCCGATCGAAGCGGACGCCCATTGGCCGACCATATAAAAGTTCTCAAGGCCGGGTAGCGTTTTGGACAGCCCCTTACGCATGATCTTATCCGCATCTTTTTTCGGCGGGCCGGCCTGCCATCCGAACCGATTTCCTGTGAACCGTTCAGCCGTCGGTGGTGTGCTGATGTCCATGACCTCGATTTTTCCCCGAAGTGTGGGAAATCGTGGCGAGATACGGTCGATGATGTACCGGGCTATCCGTTCTTTCTCATGCCTGTAGGATCCGAGATCGGCATCCCTTTGTTTTTTCCAGTAAGAATAGTTGGCCTGGGCTTC
>JASFEP010000010.1:0-32115 GCA_050124775.1 Candidatus Aminicenantota bacterium | reverse complement strand
CGAGCGTAGTTGCGAATGACAGTGCCAGATTCGGACCGAGCATCGGAGCGATCACCATCGCACCGATGATAAAAACGACGTTGTTCCTGAATATGCCTATGGACGCCACGATGGCGGCATAGACGATCATTATGAAATAGACCCATGACTGTCTGACGGTTTTTTCAATGTCTGCGTAAAGCTCTTCACGGCTGATACGAATAAATCTCGAAACATTCTTTTGGGATTCGACAACCGAAACGGTCTTTTCTTTCGGTTTCTCTTCTATTTCAGGGCGTGGGATGGAGGCTTCTACAGGAAGAAGGATGATTCTAAATCCTTCGGAATGGGAAAAGCGTTTTTCCAGTAAATCAAGAACCTCCTCGGAGTTTTCGGTAGAGACCAGTATCTTCAAATGCAGACGGCCTTCTTCGATCTCTTCCTGCCAAATATCCAGGACTTTTTGCTGTTCCAGGGATCCGACCAGTTCTTGTCTGTATCCCTCGGGGAGCACTATTTCAATGAGGCGGAGCGACATTTTTTCCTCCTGGCTATGCTGAATGACTATGTTACTCAAGAGTATATCAAAATTATTTTTATTAATATATCTGCTCGTTTTTGTGCTATCGTAAAGATGAAATTCGGTTTTGCTCTGGAATGCAATTTATCGGACGATAAGAAATGGAAACCTATTTTGCATCTGAATTCTTTATGTGGGTGGTTTTGCCCCTTTTGATTTTTTGCGCCCGGGTCGTCGATGTGACCCTGGGAACTTTGAGAATTGTTTTTGTGTCACGGGGTTTGAAGTATCTGGCACCCCTCGTGGGTTTCGTTGAAGTCATCATCTGGTTACTGGCTATCCGTGTCATCATGCAGAATTTGAACAATCCCGTTTGTTATTTTGCCTACGGTGCGGGATTTGCGATGGGGAATTATGTAGGCATCTATCTCGAGAAAAAAATGGCTGTAGGGAGAGGGATCATACGCATTATCACACGGAAAGACGCATCGGAACTGATAGATGCACTGCGGCAGGAAGGTTTTGGCGTAACAAGCCTAGTAGCCCAAGGAAGTTTAGGGGATGTCAATGTCATTTTCATGGTCATTCGGAGAGCCGATTTTGAAAAAATCGTGGGTCTTGTCCAGAAGTACAATCCTCAAGCTTTTTATACGCTGGAGGACGTGAGGTACGTTAGCGAAGGCGTATTTCCAGCCAAAGAGAGTGTTTATTACAGAAATTTCCTGGGACCTTTCAAATATTTCAGGAAGGGAAAATAAAATGAAGGAACGATATGGGTGCGCGGAGGAATTCATCGGCCACTATACTTGTCATCGAACCGATAAAAAGGTCGAGGTGGATGGTTATCTTACAGAAGAGTGCTGGCTGAAGGCGCCTAAATCCCCGCGGTTTGTGGATATTGTGACCGGAGTGCCTGGATTTTTGGATACGCGCATGGCAGCGCTATGGAATGATAAAAATATGTACATCGCATTCTGGATAGAAGAGCCCGAGGTCAGAGCAACACTGACCGAAAGGGATTCTCCTGTGTACACGGAAAACGATGTGGAAGTCTTTATTGGGGGAGAAGACTGTTACTACGAATTCCAGATCAACGCCCTTGGGACCGTTTATGAAGTTTTCTATATCTGGCAGGATGCCTACACCAAGGGAAGCCGTTTCGATACTCCGGAATTCGATCTGTTGCTACGGGATGTCGATGTCCTTGGGGGTTATCAGGACGAGTTGCGTTATGAAAAACATCCACGGGGCAAAAGGTGGGCCTTCAAAGACTGGGATTTCCCCGGAATGAAGAGTGCCGTGCGCGTGGATGGCACTATCAACGACAGCAGAAATGTGGATAAAGGCTGGAGCGTGGAGCTTGCTTTTCCCTGGGATGGGATGAAGACGCTGGCCGGAAACCGGACTCTTCCGCCCGGGGATGGGGATGTTTGGAGGTTCGATTTTTCGCGATTCGAGGCGTTAACGCACAGCGGGATAAAAGTCGAGCCCTCACCGGGATGGGCATTCAACCGACACGGTGTTTACGATTCCCATATTCCTGAATGCTTTACCAAAGTTCAATTCACAACCCAAACTGTGTGAACCATCTTCCTGATTGATTCTGCTTTCTGTATGAATCTATTTTTTATTTTGCCGCTCCAGGTCCTGCCGGAGGAACTTCTGGGCGAGTTCTTCAGAATCCCCATAGAGATTCTGAAGACGTTCGATCTCGGCTTTGAGTTCGGTGACGACATCGGTATAGGCAGGATTGTCATAGACATTATTTATTTCATTCGGATCCTTTTCCAGGTCGTAGAGCTCCCAGGCATCGATATCATAGTAAAAATGCATGAGCTTGTATCTTTCGGTCCGGACACCGTAGTGGCGTTTGGTCATATGAACGGCGGGGTACTCATAGTAGTGATAATAGAGAGACCGGCGCCATCCGTCGACGGCTTCGTTGGAGAGAAGTTTTCGGAGCGAGCGGCCTTGCATGGCGGCGGGGATTTCTGCACCGGCTAGGTCAAGAAAAGTGGGTGCAAAATCAAGGTTCGAAACGATGTGACCGCCGACCGAACCGGGTTCGATCCGGCCGGGATAGCGCACGACCAATGGCATTCGCAAAGATTCCTCATACATGAATCGTTTGTCATACCAGCCGTGGTCACCCAGAAAAAATCCCTGATCGGAGGTGTACACCACGACCGTGTTCTCAGCAAGACCGGACTCATCCAAATAATCCAGTAATCGGCCGACACTCTCGTCGATAGCTGCGATACATCCCAGATAATCCTCCATGTATCTTTTGTATATCCAACGAACGAATGCCTCACCTTCGGGTTTTTCTTCACGAAAAGTCTCTCTTTTAGGTCTATAGACAGTTTCCCAGGCTGTGCGCTGCTCATCGTCGAGCCTTTGGGGGGGATCCCCCATTTTCACGTCTTGATCGACCCGCATGTGCCTGCGAAGGGTCATTTCCTGATCCGATGCGGCCCGAGATCGGGTGGCATAATCATCGAAAAGGGTTTCCGGTTCTGGGAACACAACATCATCGTACACATCCAGATGACGGGCCGCTGGTTGCCAATTGCGGTGGGGGGCTTTGTGATGGAGCATCAGCAGAAATGGTTTGGATGGGTTACGGCGATTCTTCAGAAAATCGAGAGCGATATCCGTAAGAATATCCGTGACATACCCTGAATGCTGCTTTTTTTCGCCCATTTCGATCAGGTCCGGGTTGTAATACTGCCCCTGTCCGGGTAGAACATTCCAGTAATCGAATCCTGTAGGCTCGCTCTTCAGATGCCACTTGCCGATCATGGCCGTTTGATACCCCTCATTTTGAAGGATCTTGGGAAAGGTGGTCTGCGTCCCATCGAATGAAACGGCATTATCGCGGACACCATTAAGATGGCTGTACGTGCCTGTGAGGATAACGGCACGGCTGGGTGCACAGATGCTGTTCGTGCAAAAACAGTTCGTGAATCGGATGCCCTCTATTGCGATCCGGTCGATATGAGGAGTGCGATTGATCCGGCTTCCGTAGACGCTCACAGCGTGCGCGGCATGGTCATCGGCCATAATAAAAATGATATTGGGCCTGGATTCGGCTGTTGCATCTGTCTTCTGACAGCATGGAATAAGAGTAAGAGTCACACAAATAACCAAAAAAAACGGTATTTTTTCTCTTTGCATAATCCCTCCCATTAAAAGGGGATAGTTCTCTTTTTATCAAAAAGAGGACAATCATCCCCTATTTAATTCTTAAAAAATTGAACCGTTTTCTTTTAGGAGAGATGCAAGTTTTTCTATCCCTGTGCGGATGTCGTCCTCCTCGACATAGCTGAAAGCGAGCCGGAGGTGCTGACCCTTCGGTTTCTCGGCGAAAAAGCGATCCCCCGCTAAGATCCAGAGGCCGGTTTTTTTCGCTTCCAGGACAAGATCCTCTGCGCTCGAGCCAGCCGGGAGCGTTATCCAGACAAAAAATCCTCCTTTGGGGTTTGTCCAATGGGCGCCTTCGGGCATGCTGGAATCTAAAACATCCAGCATAACATCTTTTCTTTGGCTGTAAAGTTTTCTGAGAGATTCGATATGCGTTTCCAGCAATCCCTTTCTGCAGAAAATGGAAAGCGCACTGGCGACCAGAGGATTGGCTCCTCCTCCCATGTGGCGGAATCCGCTGTCGATGAAGGAGGAGATGTGCTTTTCGTGGCCCATAAGCCACCCGAGCCGCAGGCCGGGGGACATGATCTTGGAGAAACTGCCGATGCTCAACACGTGCCCGCTTTGATCCAATGAAAACAGAGAGGGGAGATCGACCGTCTCGAAAGCGATATCTCTATACACATCATCCTCTACGATCAACAGGCCCCATTCCTTCGAGAGATCGACGAGCTCTTTCCGACGCTTCTCAGAAAGCGTGATGCCGGTCGGATTCTGGAAGGTCGGGATGGTGTAGAGAAACTTCACCTTCTCTCCCATATCTTGGAGGGCCTTCCATCGGTCACGCAGTTCGTCGATGATCAATCCGTCCTCGTCCATTGGAACTTGTCTGATCCTCAGCCTATGATCCTGGAAAAGCTGCAGGGAATCTCTGTATGTAGGGGCTTCGACGAGGATCCAATCGTCAGATCCTGTAAGAAGAGAACAAATATGGTCGAGAGCCTGTGTCGCCCCGCCTGTCAGCATCAGGTTCGGACGTGCAATATTCAAATTCTCCGTGCGACCGATCCTCTCGATCAAGAAATCGATCAACGGCCCGTACCCCTGCTCCGGACCATACTGGAGAGCGAGTGCAGAATTTTCCCGCAGCACCTGGTCGAAGCAGCGCTGGATTTCATCCACGGGGAAAGTTTTCGGATCGGGGAGCCCGTAGATAAAAGAGATCGAACCGGGTGGCCCCGCTGCCTGAACAGAGGCTAGCGGATCGTATTTTTCGGTCATGATTTTTTTATTCCATAGAAACATGAACGTGTATTATCGAGTCCGTTTGGATTATAAGTGTCATCATAAGTGTCTGTCAAACTCTAGCACCGATAGAATGTGAGTTGTCTATTGGATTCCATCGGCGCGAAACTTTTTATATAATGGGAAAAAAACGATGGATTGTTTCTTTGTATCCGATCTCCATGGCAGCTTTGACCGTTTTCAAAAGCTGTTCGATATAATTCGAAAGGATCTTCCTCAAGCCGTGTTTATTGGCGGAGATATCCTGCCCGGAGAGCATCATCTTTTGACTGACTCCTTGGAGGAGGGCAACAATTTCATCGAACACTTTCTTGTGAACAAATTCGTCGATTTGAAGGGAGAGCTTAAAGATACCTTTCCCAGGATTTTTCTCATCCTTGGAAACGATGACAGCCGCAGCGAAGAAAAAAAAATTGACGAGGCCGAAAAACTGGGAATCTGGGAGTACATTCATAACAGGAAAACGATGTTCAAAAGCTATCCCGTTTATGGGTATGCCTATTCTCCCCCTTCCCCCTTCCTTCTCAAAGATTGGGAGAAATACGATGTTTCTCGCTACGTGGATCCGGGATCGGTTTCGCCCGAGGAAGGAATCCGCACAGTCAAAGTCAGGCCTGAGGAGATCAAATATTCCACGATTGCCAAAGATATCAAAACTCTCGCCAGCGATGCAGACCTAAGCCAGGCGATTTTCCTCTTCCATGCCCCCCCTTACAAAACAAAGATCGACCGTGCGGCATTGGATGATAAAAAAATCGATCATGTTCCCCTGGACCCGCATGTCGGCAGTATCGCAATCCAGCGTTTTATCAAAGATCGACAGCCGTTGCTGACGCTGCATGGGCACATCCACGAATCAGCAAAGCTGACCGGAAGTTGGAGGGATCGTATGGGAAAAACACACATGTTCTCTGCGGCCCACGACGGTCCTGAATTGGCACTGATCCGCTTTGATCCTGAAAACCTAGATACAGCAACTAGAGAAATTTGTTAATCCGATTAAGTTTCGATTAAGTTTCCAGGATTTCGAGTAAAGTTTTGGATAAATCGGCTGGGTCAGAGAGCTTATAATCGATTCCCTCATCAGCAACAAGTTTATCCGCTTCATCATGGAGTTCTTTAGGCACAACGAACACAATCGGTATCTTGTTGACTCGTGCGGACTTCAACAATTCGGTTATGGTAAACTGTGAGGCAAGGGGAAAAAACTTGTGTAGATACCCAACGATAAGGGATATGTGGTCTTCTGTTGTGAGATGTGTGATGTATTTTCCGTGATTGTCGTATCCGTTCGATAGGGGAAGTGTTTCGTAGCCTCTCAGCAATAATTGAGTCAACACATCAGGGTCAGTTCCCAGCATATATCCTATGATTTTCATTTTCCCTCCTTTTTTCGTTATTCAGACATCTGTTTTAATGTAGCACACTTAAACGGATTACACAAAAACCGTAAAAATAGATTCCCTTCAGAGACGAAACAAACTGGAATTTATGAATATTCCAGACGAAATGGATTATTCACGAGCTGAGGTCGCTGCAAAGGCGAGGCGGTGGCCCCTGAAGATGTAGTGAACTACCTCGAAAGGGCTACAACGATGGCTTCGTGGAGAGATCGGTTCGCCTGGAAGGGAAAAAATGTTAACAATAGTGTCAAGAACTTTCTTTCACGTAAGGTTTGTTGATAAAAATTTGTTAGCGGCTTTTATAAATAATCCAGACTAGGATTTTTTCATCATGGGCAGAGGCCTAGCCGCATCAGTAACGGCGCCGATCTTCAGAGCGTAAGATGTTTTATTGGCGATATCTTCATCGGTCACGAGATGAATATCGAGCAATCCCCCTGTTCTATAACCTGTTCTTTGATAGTTCATCTCATCCAGAGAAAGACTCCATGCTTCAAGCCATAACAAAAGATCCTGTCGCTGTTTTTTGGTGCCAATAAAATGAACCAAAATGTCTACATCACTTTTCGGTCCTGCCGTGGCGTTCTTCGTGCTGCCGAAAACATAAAATCCTTTCACGCCAAAACGTTCCGGGTCGAGCTGGGAAGCGATATATTCGGCCATCCGGAACCGCCAGGCCCAAAAATTTTTGGACTCTCTGTAAACATCCTGTTTGATAACGTGCGTAACATGTTTTTTCCCGGATTCACAGCACAGAAAACCGAGAGCCCTATCCATCTCCGCATTCATTAAAATACGCAGCACCTGGTCCTCATTTTCTTTTGTGACATCGATGACTTTGACTGTATGAGAGAGATCCGAAAATTCGGGTAAAACATCGGGGAGAATATTTTCGGACTCTTGGAAGAACTTTTCATTAAAAACTATATCTTTATCATCAGGATAAAGCGGGAGGTAATAAATATCTGATTCAACCAAATCCTGGAAAAAGTGAGTGCCAAAAGAAAGATCGGGGACATAGTTGCCTTTTTTGCGAGCGATCTCTATGATCGCTGAGGTGTTGTTAATATCCGAGTACGTCACTCTGACGCCCAATTTGATATCGCCTCTGCTCCCCCAACGACCGGGTCCCATGAGTATGAATCTCCTCCTGGGTAAGAGCTTATTTAGACTTCCCACTGCTCTTCCCACTGCCAACAAAGACGATTGATCCGCCAATTCATCATAGTTCTGAGGATCGACATACACAATGTGAGAAACATCAGGAACGACTCCATTGGATATATATCGGCTGGCTGAAAAGATAATCTTGTCCTCATCTATATCATCAGGGATGGAAGCCGGAGCGTGGCCTCTCGAATAACTCTGAGCCCTGCACTGCAGAAGGTAAAAATCTTTTCCGTCAGAGGCAAATTCAATATCCACGGGCGTCCTCAACTTTTCCTCGAGAAGCTTCAGCAGGCACTGTATCTTCTTTACAAATTTTGTTTCCGTCACCAATCCTTCAAACGTCACCACCAGATTGTCCTTTGCAAAGTCGATATGTTTGCCCACAGGTTTGCGAATATGGTGCCCATCATTAATAGAAATGATTTTATCCACCTGGGGCAGATCCTTGCCGCTCTCCTTTAACAACTCTTCAATACTGATTGTATCGAAAGTATTGCTTTTCAAATTGATAACATCGATCTGTTTTGGTGAATACCGGATAACTTCATCGATGGCGACATTGACCCGAAGACCTATCTGCCCAGGAGCGATCAGGACAGGATAGTCATTACCCAATCGATCCACAGCGCGGGTTCCCAGACCGGGCACGAGACGCAGTAAACCATCATCATACTTAATCCTTGGAGACCAGCGGAATTCATTGCGGCTGAAAGCCACGCCGGCAAACGTTGGAATGAAATAATCCCCCACTTTTGTGCCGACGACCTCCTGGATCATGACCCCCATTTCCTCGCTAAAATCGAGCAATCCTCGCTCCGCCCTGTATTCGATCGGATCAGGTCCGAATAGAGACGCATACACCTCGGCGATTGCATCCATCAATGCTTCCAACCGTTCCTGTTTACTTCCCTGGTTGGCAAGGAAAAGACTTTTGTACTTGCCGGAAAAAGAGGCCCCCGCTCTATCTTCCAGAAGACTCGAACTCCGGACGATGAGTGGTCTCTCTTTGAAGTCGTCCAATATCATGGACAGGCTCTGCACAATCTCAGTAGGGAATGAGCAGGTTTTGAACGTCTGAATGATATGGGGGTATTCGATACGAATCTGGTTGATATCCTTATATTTCTGTTCGATGACATCTGTCAGTTTGTTGTGACCCAAAAAGCTGAACAAGACATCCGAAGCGATGTACCACGTTTTGGGAATTTTGATATCATCCAGATCGTCTCCCGATTCTCTGGATTTATTAATAATCTGCTTCGCGAAAAACAGCCCGGCCCCCTTTCCACCCAGCCGGCCTCTGCTCTCGGGCATGAACACGATATTATCTACGATCTCGTGGAAATCCCCAATATCGATATAATCCTTGGCCAGGTTAATAAATCCAGGATGATCCATGAGAAAACGCCTGATAAGTGAAGCCTGAACACCTCTTTTGCTCGCCGGGGGCAATTCTATTCCTTCGTGAGCGATGTGGTAGTAGCGCCGAACGGCATCGATGACTTCCCCCAAAGGGGAATTTTTGCTGGTCGCCTGGACCAAGAAGCTTAAGCGATCTTCCTGTATCCATTTCTGGATATTGGAGAGGATTTGTTCTTTGGAGAGATGTTTGGACGCAATCCTGAATGTTTCATCACAAAGCCGATCGTTAAAAGCGACCATCCTTCTCTCATGAGGCCGATTTTCAACATCAAAGATATCCCCTTCTTTCTCTGGAATCCCTGCATCGGTGCTCGTGAGAAGCTGTTCGGCCTCATCTATCCCTGCCCAGGTAAGATGATTCAGCATCCTTCGAGAGATACTCGTGTAAAGGTTTTTGTCTGTTTGTTTGAGAAAATTTAGGGCCACTTGCCACTCATCAGCTTTATCCGCGGAGAGATCCTGGCTCACACTTTGATACTGATGGAAAACTGTCTGCATCCTTTTATATGTAATGAAGTGACTCAACCTATCAACAATCGTATCCAGCAATTTTGTTTCTTCCTTCAAAAAGGGCCCATCATCTGCCCGGGGCATTTCCTGCGTATAGTAAACACTGATCTCTCCAACTCTCTTGTCCTGAACGATTATATCGGCCTTTTGCACCCATGGCGTTCTTTTAAAATTTGGAGAATAAAATGCTTTTCCCTCAAGTATAACCTCTGCTACACAGATATCAGGATATTGCCAGCCAGGGGGAATCGCCGCAGCAATTCCATTACAGACATCATCCATATCGGCTTCGGGCGTGTTCATCAATTCCTCGATCTTGTACAAACAGTTGAGTTCTTTGGCTCTTTCTTGAAGACCCCAAATGAGGTGATCGATCGTTTTTTTTGGCTTATCCATGAATAATGACTCCTCGGCTCGATCGTCCATCTATTTTGATCTGCAGCGGGGATGCGAGTTTGACGTGCCGGATAAAACCTGTCTCTGAGACGGGTTTCTGTCGATTGAGCCAATCCCAGTCGATCTTATGCTTACCCCAATGGCCCAGCGATAAATAAAAAACCTGAAAACTGGTGATGTTGTGGAAGAAGTGAGAACCCTGGCTGAGCATAAAATTCATGTCAGGAAGAGTGGACTCGACAATCACCTTCGCTCCGGATATCTGGGCAAAATTTACAGGAATACCACCGGATGGATCAGACGATCCCCATCGGCCGAAACCGATAAGAAGATACGGATTTTTTGATTTGACAAGCTTATGATTCATTCGTTCGAGTTCATTGGCGATCCTTTGCGTGTGTTTGACATCAAAGGTCTCGGGTTTCACATACACAACGTCTTGAATTGTATTTATCGATCCATTTCCCAGTGCTGATTCACTCGCGATAAGTACATTTTCTTCTACTAATTCCTCGAGCGGAACATCGACGATCTCAGTAGAAACCACCATAGGCCGCACCTGCAGGAAACCAAAACGTGCCTGTGTGCCCCGCATCTGATTCAACGTTACGGCAAACTCAATTTCCACCAGACACCCAAGTGCATCCTCGCAGCTTTTGAGCAGAGATTTTATCAAACTGTTAAGAGGGATATCATTCAATTTGAGTATGGGCGCAAAATCCAGCAGCCTGGGCCCCTTTTCCCAGACTCCCATCACGATTTTATCATCCTGTGTTTTATATGTCGAAGCGATGTGTGCTAAGTTTCCATCCTCTTCGGCATTACTGAGGTCATATTTGCGCATGTATTCGACTTCTTTGATCGGATCATACATAAAAGGCTCTCCCATGTATATGGCCCAAAATTTTGATTGACTCTGCTTGAGGAGCTCTCCCAAAGAATTGTAGGGGGGATTTGCTTGAGGATACTTGGGGGAATAGGTCCAGGCGATCCCTTCATCCACAACTATTTTTCCGAGGCCTAGAGCCAGGTCTACGACCCCATCCTCTGGCCTAGCAAGTCCCGTCGGGTAAAAATTATGTGAGCGTGCGACACCGGATATTTGCGGATAAAATCGGTCCTTATGCCGGATCCCGACAACCTCTTGTAAAATAACCGCCATCTTTTCATCTGCGGTTGTGTGCTGTGTGGCTTGGATGTATTTTTTGGCATCTTTAAAGAAAGTCGATGCATAAATATATTTGATGGCCTCCACAAGCTTTCTGAAACGTGTATCCGTATCCAGCTGGTTGTTTGGAATCATTTTAGTCTTATAGACACTGGCAAAGGGCTCAAACATGGCATCTTCCAACATGCTCGAAGATCTTACGGCCAATGGCGTGTTCACTTGAGATATGAGCGCTCTCAAATCGCCGACAAGCTGGACCGGTAAACTGGCCTTTTGAAAAGCTCGAGCGATTTGATCATCACGTTGTTCGGACAACGCTAGATCATACAAGTTGTTCTGCTCCATAAAAAGATCGAAATATTCTGTGGCGACGACGGACAAAGTGGGAATATTTGTTATTATCTCAGGTTGAGATTGCTGATTGACTGATTCTATGACATTTTTGATATTGAGTAAGCCCTGCGCTTTTCCTCCAATAGAACCTTTTCCCATGCGTGTGAATTTTTCTTGACCAGTAAAGAAGTGTCGATCGAACAGGAGCAAATCAGTTTGAGTTGCCTGTTTTTTCATGCCACCTACATGGATACAAGCTGAAACTTAAATTATGAATGTCTCGTGAGAGATCATACCCAACCTCTATCTTTACATGCCTGGGCAACACGAACAACAGCGATGGAATAAGCGGCATCCCGCATGTACATATTCTTTCTCTTCGCCATGTCCCACACAGCTTCGAACGCAGCTGTCATTTTAACATCCAGTTTTCCCAGGACTTCGTCTCTCTCCCAGTAATAATTCATGTTGCTCTGGACCTGTTCAAAATAGCTGGCGATAACACCACCGGCATTAGCGAGAAGATCGGGAATCATAAAAATCCCTCTCTCTGCAATAGCGCTATCAGCTTCAAGGGATGTCGGTCCATGAGCGCCTTCAGCGATGATTTTGACCTTTTTATTGATTTTATCCACATTATCGGCGGTTATTTGATTCTCGACCGCTGCGGGGATCAATACGTCTACTTCCTGTTCAAGCCAGACACCACCGGTTAAGATCTCATAACCCATGTCGGCCGCCTTTTCCTTATCGATGCCTCCGAACACATCTGTAATGGGCTCCAATTCCTTGAAATCAATCCCTTCCTTTTTTCTGTAACAGTAAGAGGTTTGGTCATTTTGATCCCAGCAAGATACACATTCGACAGTTCCCCCTATTTGTTCGAAGAGCTGGACCGCACTGCGGGCGACTGTTCCAAAACCCTGAACACTCGCCGTTGTCTCGTCCAAATTCATTTCAAGATTCTTTAGGGCTTCACGCAGAGCAAACACAAGACCGAATCCCGGGGCTTCTTTTCTCGCAAGGGAGCCACCCATTCCCACAGGTTTTCCTGTGATAAATCCCGGAGACTTTTCTCCGCGGATGGTTTCATATTCATCGAGCATCCAGAGCATATGCTGGGCACTAGTCATGATATCCGGCTCAGGCACATCTCTATTTGGACCCAAATCATTGCAGAGCTGGCGCACCCATCCCCGGCAGATATTCTCCTGCTCTCTTATACTCAAGTTGTGGGGATCACAGATTACGCCTCCTGAGCTTCCGCCAAGCGGGATATCGGCCACAGCGCATTTCCAGGTCATCCACATAGCTAGTGCTCGAATCGTATCTACGGTCTCCTGTGGATGAAAGCGGATGCCCCCTTTGGCCGGGCCTCTTCCGTTATTATGCATAATTCTGAATCCACGAAAGATTTTTTTGCTTCCATCATCCATTTGGATGGGAATACTGCAGTGATACTCTTTCATGGGGTGGCCCAAGAGGTCTCGGGTCGGTGCATCCAACTCAAGATCATCTGCTATCCTATTGAATTGAGTCTGCGCCATCGCATAGGGATTAAATGATGTTTTGTTCATAGTCTTTTCCTCTGATTGATACAATACAAAAGGTTTTCATCTGGGTAAATTATATCAAAAAATCTTCAAATGTTCTCCAAACATCATGAATTGAATGCAACGGTCCCATAATCCATGGAGAGTATACAGTCTTATCCACTTTTAAAAAAATTTGATATAATTAGATTGAGATGTCGATTAAGACCGGAGAGTGTTATCTTACATAAGGGGAAAATCGATACCCTAAGGAAAAACCTCAATATCATTCAATGAGCGAAAAAGTCTTTGAAAAGACCGGGGACGTCAAAATCTACGGCAAAGGAGACCTCGGAGGAAAAGGCGCCGGGTTGGTCAAAATCAACGAAAATCCCATTCCTCATTCGCACAGATTGCGGACTCAAATTCTCACAACAACCTACTATGATAGCTTTGTTGAAAATGGTGAAAAACTCGATAATAATAAATTTGAGGTCCTCACCTCAATTTTGACCGAGTTGGGAGATATTCCCATCAGCGTCCGGTCATCCGCTACAGATGAAGCCGGGATATCTTCCAAGGGGATCGGACCTATCCATGCGGGAGAAAACACGTCTTTTATGCTGCCTAACAATCACCCTGATCTTTCGACTCGACTGCAACAGCTAGAAAAAGCCATAAGTTATATTTACAAAGATTTTATCACAAAGCAGCCCCCGCGAAGTCGCGAGAAGATGGCCATAGTCATCAATCCCATACCCGGACTCTTTGATGACACCCATGCAGGACCGTTTTACTACCCCTATATTTCAGGAGTTGCCAATTCATACTTTCCCTATGCCTTGAAAACACAAAATCCGAACGAAGGATTTGCACGCATTGCCTTCGGACATGGTTATGCCACAGTCTTAGATGATTTTCCGGTCATCTCCGTTGTAACGATCAAGAATCCGATTCCTCTCAAGTACCTGAGTGTCGGACAGGGTCAACAATACTTTTACGCTCTGGACATGACAAAAAACAAAGATCTCAAAGGCCATGAACTGGAAACAATGAAAACACTTCATGTCCGTTTTGCCAACTACCATAAAATCAAAAAACTCGGGATTCAAAACAATTTGATCACAATCGAGGAATTGGTCCAGAACAACCACTTCGGCTTCCAGACAGGCCTCAAAGAAATTATGGAGATGATCTCGGCAAGGGTGTCCTCGCACTTTCAGATCGAGTTCGTGTTCAACATAGATTTTCAAAGAAAAGACCAAGAGATTGGCCGCTTCCATGTTGTCCAGCTCACTCAATTGCCCCCGTTGCGTTTTGAAATCATCAAAATACCGGACCATGTGAGTAAAACATATCTATCCATCAGCAGCCTTCAAGGCCACGGCATCAAAAAAGGCATCCATCAGATTCTCGTTGTTTCCCCATTCATCTATACCAAAAACATGCATGATGAAGTCAGAAGAAAAATCACCGAATTCAACACATTGATGCGTGAGCAAAAAAAACACTACATCATGATCGTGCCCGGCAGATTAGGAAGCACGAACAGGGATTGGGGCATTCAGTTAGACTACAGAGATGTAAACAGAGCAGCGGCTATATTTGAATACGGAGTGGACATTGCGGGTCGCTCGGAGCCACTTCCTGAGGACAGCAGCCTGAGTGGGGGTGTCTACGGCAGCCATTTTCTCTATATGCTGCAGGGAGGATATGACGAAGAACAGAAAAGACTCCAGACCAGGATATATGGAACTCAGGGGACACATTTTTTAACCAACCTGATCAGTAACAATGTGATCTACGGATACATCGCACCAACCAAAGATACGATAGATCCATGGCTATTCAGCGGATCACAAAAAGGTGATGCCCTATCTGTCTTGACTTTTCCGAAAACTGTCACCATCTACGCAGATTCAAAAAAACAACGTTGCATCGTTGCTTCATAAAGAGGGAAAGATCCATGCCATCTGAAAAGCCAACATTGACAGTGGAAAGGGAAGAGTTTGTGTTCACTCCCAGAATCATCAATCCCGTCAAGATTCAGACTGTCATCATTTTTTCTGCCGATGAGCAAATACGGGAAACAAAGAGTGTGCTCGAAACAAATATGCCCTGGACACAGGTCGAAGTGCTCTATGATCCTATCTCTGTTGGTGAATATAGATATTGGATGATGTCGCATTGAATCTCGTCCAGACACAGAGCATCAAAGAAAAAAATGAAGATGTCGTCGTTGCCCTTCTTTCGGCAAGCGAACTCATCCATTGTGCCCCTCCCTCCATAGCTATAGAAAAACATCCCTATACATCCAAAGCGGACTTGGTATTCGCTTTCAACAAAACGGACTGTGCCCCACAAAAAGTCATTCAATCCGTTGTGAGATCCGCTGAAGATCTACTGAACATCACCAAGTATTCGAAGGTCAGGCGCTATATTTTCCTTATTGTGGATGATGAACCCAGATGGTTCTCGCAGTTTTTTCCTATCCTTTACAGCATCATCGGTCAGAGAGCCGATGTCATGATCGTCCGAACATATGAAGAGTCACTAAGATTTATTTTCGGTGTAGAAAACGAATCCGATATCGATCAAAATCAATACAAATCAATTGGACACGGAGATGACGTCGTTTGCCTCATAACAGACATTTTTTTCCCTAAGGGCAAAGAGGTCAATAGCGATGCGGGCAAAGATCTTATCAAGCTCATCCAAAAATATTATCCGAGAATTCCCATCATTATCGCCTCCAAAACCAAGGAAGCTGACGCTTTCAAACACTCTGCTTTTATACTCCCGAAAGGCGATCCGGGGAGTCTGATCACGCTTCGAGAGTATATCCGAGATTATACGGGAATCGGTGATTTCATAATTCAAGATGACGGCGGAGAGGTGTTTCACAGAGTCAAAAACATCCAAGAGATGATCTCGGTCTTTGAAGAAGCAGAAAAAAATACACCGCGGGCACAAAAGCTGAGAAAAATTCTGGATGTCTATGGGCAAAAAGACAGCATCTCCACATGGCTCTATATGCACAGCTTTCGGGAGTTGGGAGACGTGCTCAGGCCCCTTCGTGCTCGAGGAAAAGAGATGATCACATTGTTGAAGAAACACCTCAAGGAAGAGGTTTTGCGAATGAACTCCACTCCACTGATCATCGACAAGGCAAAGGCCTATAATTTGAAGGAGCTTCTGCGTCTTCTCAAAAATGCCGACCAGACCAAAATAGAGAGACTCTCTAATAACGATGCCTTCTCTTCCTGGTTGGATCGGAAAGGATATTCCGAGCTTGCCGAAGAGTTGCGCCCCATCCATGGAACCGGTCAAATCCTCATCAAATCTCTATCTGACATCGTAGAAAAGTGGACTTCTGTTTATGAAGGCAACAAAGTCAACAAACCGAAGTTCTAAGAGATTGCAAACCCTCAGAAAAAAGAATTTTTGTTGAGGAAAGAACTCATCTTCTTCCCAAATCTGAAAAGAAATAACCCGCCTATACGATTGCTTGACACAGTTCTGTGAGTTCTGATATAAAGAGCTTTATTTCAATTATCCATGCCATCACACAGAGAAAAAAATTGAACGAGAGGGCAGGAAATTTATTCGGAGAAGGAGAATATCTATGTCTGATTACGCGTCTGATTTAATGGCCACAGTTAAAGCCAAAAATCCTGGTCAGGAGGAATTTCTTCAGGCGGTAGAAGAAGTGGTTGAATCGCTGGCTTTAGTCATCGAACGCCATCCCGAATACCGGAAAGCCAAGATACTCGAGCGCATCATCGAACCCGAACGGGTCATCATCTTTCGCATTCCCTGGATGGACGATAGCGGTGAAGTGCATGTCAACCGGGGATTCAGGATCGAGATGAACAGCGCTATCGGCCCTTACAAGGGGGGATTACGTTTCCACCCTACAGTGAACCTCGGAATTCTCAAATTTTTGGCCTTCGAGCAGGTTTTTAAAAACAGCCTGACGACACTTCCCATGGGAGGCGGAAAAGGCGGCTCCGACTTCGACCCGAAGGGAAAGAGTGACAATGAGGTGATGCGGTTCTGCCAAAGCTTTATGAGTGAACTTTTCAGGCATCTTGGGCCAGATACCGATGTCCCCGCAGGAGATATCGGTGTCGGTGGACGGGAGATTGGCTTTCTGTTCGGACAGTACAGGAAATTGAGAAATGAATTCACGGGAGTCTTGACGGGTAAAGGACTGAACTGGGGCGGTTCGCTGATTCGCCCGGAAGCTACCGGATATGGGGCTGTTTATTTTGCGGCTGAAATGCTCGGAACCAGAAACGAAACCCTGGAAGGAAAAACATGTCTTGTTTCGGGAAGCGGAAACGTCGCCCAGTATACCGTGGAAAAAGTCAACCAACTAGGTGGCAAGTGTGTTACTCTATCAGATTCGAGCGGATATATCTACGATCCCGAAGGGATACACGCAGACAAATTGAACTACGTCATGGATTTGAAGAACGTCCGTAGAGGAAGAATTAAAGAATACGCCGAAGAATACAGCGACGTTACATACACACCCGTTGATTCCAGCTTAGATTATAATCCTCTCTGGAATCACAAAGCGGACTGTGCCTTCCCCAGCGCGACTCAAAATGAGATCAATGCCAAGGACGCTCAGAATATGGTCGACAACGGCGTTTATGTTGTATCCGAAGGCGCCAATATGCCCACCACCCCAGAAGGAGTTAAGCTATTTCTCGATACTAAGACCCTCTATGGACCGGGAAAAGCCGCGAATGCAGGTGGCGTTGCTGTTTCAGGTCTCGAAATGTCACAAAACAGCTTACGTCTGAGCTGGACTAGAGAGGAAGTGGATGAACGCCTGCATGGAATCATGAAGAGCATCCATAAGACTTGTGTGGAAGCGGCTGAAGCCTATGGAACCCCCGGCAATTATGTCAATGGTGCCAACATCGGCGGTTTCCTCAAAGTGGCAAATGCCATGTTGGATCAGGGCCTGGTTTGATATGAGTCGCATAGAAAACGAAGGCTGCTGTCTGTAACTGCGGAGTTCAAAGAGCCCATCCTTTTATTCGAATAAAAATAAAGATCTTGTATTGGGCAGATAGATTTCCTGTCTGCCTTTTTTTTAACACAAAAGGCAGAAGTCTCATCCAATTCAATCCCAACATAAATTTTATGTGTTACTCCTTGACATAATGATGGAGCATTTGCTATAAATCAAGGTCATATTTTTTTTGTTAATAATAACTAAATTTTTATTGAGTGACATTATAAAGGAGCAATTATAGTCATCATATCTCATGTAATGTCCTCAGCTCTCGAGGAAGAACATCCCTTCCCCGAGAGCAAATTGGGAATTCGAAAAACAATATTTACAAAATCATCTCAATTCAACTTTGGAGATCATCATGCTTCATGATCAAACAGAATTCGAAGATATCATCCAAAAGCATCCGCAGGAAAAGCGATCTCTGATTCCCATCCTTCAAGATTTTCAAGCCAAATATAACTACCTCCCCCCTGTCGCACTCAACATGACGTCTGAAGCCCTGGATGTTCCATTGATCGACATCATCTCTGTCGCTTCCTTCTACAACGCGTTCAGCTTGGAGCCGAAGGGCGAACACCAAGTCACAGTCTGCATGGGAACAGCCTGTCATGTCAGGGGCGCCCCGAAGATCCTCGAAGAATTCGAGCGAAAGCTCGATGTCGAATCGGGACATACAAGGAAGGATGGCAAATACAGCCTAGATTCTGTCGCCTGTCTCGGATGTTGCGCTATCGGACCGGTTGTTGTGGTCGACGGTGAATACCATGCCCAGACCAGCATCCGGAATGCGGGAAAGATCGTTAAGATGCTTGAAAAAAAAGAGAAAATCAATGACTGATATCAAACTGAAATCTTTTGAAGACCTGAGACGAAAGATCGAAAAAGAGTCCTTAAAAAAAGAAAACGAAAAGCCCTCTGTTCTCACAGTCTCAGCCGGGACATGCGGTCAGGCGCGTGGTTCCTTGAAGGTTGTCGCAGCATTGGAGAAAGTAATCAGGGAAAAAAATCTGGAGGATCGTGTGGCGGTCAAAGTCACAGGCTGTCACGGATTCTGCGAAGCTGAACCCAATATCATCATCCAGCCCAATAATTTGTTCTATCAGAATGTCCAGCCGTCCGATGCAGAAAGCATAATCGAAGATACGGTTCTCAACAACAAAATTATCGACAAACTTCTCTATAAGGAACATGACACGGGAGAGTCTATAACCACGGGGCCGGACATCGGTTTTTACAAGAAACAATTGCGGATTGTGCTCGGAGACAACGAACAGATCGAGCCTTTAAGAATCGATGATTATTTTGCCGTCGGGGGTTACAGCGCCCTCGCCAAAGTTCTTGAAGAGATGACGCCCGAAGAGGTCATAGAAGAGATCAAAAAATCAGGGCTCAGAGGAAGAGGCGGAGCCGGTTTTCCCACAGGAAACAAATGGGCCTTCTCGAGAAAAGCCAAAGGGGACAAAAAGTATATCATCTGCAATGCGGACGAGGGGGACCCGGGTGCTTACATGGACCGTAGCTTGATGGAAGGAAATCCCCACCGGGTTCTGGAAGGCATGGTCATAGGCGCCTATGCCATCGGAGCCGATGAAGGCTATATCTACATCCGAGATGAGTACCCAGTGGCTCTTAAACATATAACTCAAGCCATACGAGATGCCGAGGCCCACGGACTCCTGGGAGAAAACATCTTGAATTCTGGAAAATCATTTAAGGTCAATATCTCCAGAGGAGCGGGAGCCTTTGTCTGTGGGGAAGAGACAGCCATGATTAACTCCATTGAAGGAGGCGTCGGCGTGCCCCGTCAGCGCCCACCATTTCCAGCTGCACAAGGATTGTGGAAAAAACCGACGAATATCAATAATGTAGAAACCTGGGGCAATGTTCCAATAATTATCAACAAAGGGGCTGATTGGTACTCCCAGATAGGAACAGAAGGCAGTAAAGGTACAAAAATATTTTCTCTGGTGGGAAAGATCAACAACACCGGTCTTGTGGAAGTACCTATGGGGATCACCCTTCGCGAAGTCATCTACGATGTGGGCGGTGGCATCCCCAACAATAAAGAATTTAAAGCCGTCCAGACGGGCGGACCGAGCGGAGGATGCCTTCCCGCAGAGAAACTAGACCTTCCTATCGACTATGCAAGCCTCACTGCAGCCGGATCGATCATGGGTTCTGGCGGCATGATCATCATGGATGAAAACACCTGTATGGTGGATGTCGCTAAATATTTTCTGAATTTTCTCCGCGATGAAAGCTGCGGCAAGTGTATATCCTGCCGGGAAGGCACTCAGAGAATGTGGGAGATCGTCACCAAGATCAGCGAGGGTCGCGGACGGATGCAGGATTTGGACCTTCTCGAAGAACTGGCCGATGCTGTCAAGGATGCCTCCATGTGCGGATTGGGTCAGACTGCGGCTAATCCGGTTCTTTCCACACTGCGGTACTTCAAAGACGAATACATCAGCCATATCCGCGATAAAAAATGCCCGGCGGGCGTGTGCAAAGAGCTCATCACATACAGCGTGATCCCCGAAAACTGCACGGGGTGCCTGGCCTGTAAAAAAGTTTGTCCCAGCGATGCGGTCAGCGGCGAGCTGAAAGAAGTGCACGTCATCGATAAAGAGAAATGCATCAAGTGCGGGGCCTGCTTCGAGGCCTGCAACTTCGATGCCATCAAAGTGGAGTGAGGGTGTTATGATCAAAATGTATATTAACAATTTAGAGGTTCAGGCTGAAGAAGGCTGGACCATCCGCGATGCCTGCGAATTTTATGGCCTCGAGATCCCGACTCTTTGTTACAATCCCGGCCTCAGCAATTTTGGCGGTTGCCGCCTGTGTCTGGTCGAGGTCGGCAAAGCTCCGAATACAAAACTCGTCAGTTCGTGCACTTACCCCTGTGAGGAAGGACTCGAAGTTCACACCGATACCAGAAGAGCGATCAAGGCCCGGAAAATGATGATCGAGCTGATGCTGTCCGTCGCCCCCGGCTCGAAGGTGATCCAGGATCTCGCATCCAAATTCGGTGTCACCCAGATGCGCTTTGAAGTCCGCAACGAGGAATGTATCCTGTGCGGGCTGTGTGTCCGGATGTGTGCCGAGCAGATGGATGGAAAGGCCATCGGTTTTCAAAACCGCGGCTACAAACGCAAGATCTCGACACCCTTCGACGTTAAATCCAAAGTCTGTCGGGAATGCGGCGGATGTATGTATATCTGCCCCGCGTGTCAGGCCAGATGTCAAGGGCCGAACGCTGAGGATCCCATCTGCAACGCCTGCCTCCAGATGGAGCCCACCTGTGTGGACGTATACGATGAAGCCACGTGTTGGATGTACGATGCCGGCCGATGCGGGACATGTGTCAGACCTGAGGAGAAATCCAGCGAACAGGAAGCTGGCTCGAAATAAACCGGAACGAACAAGCAAATAAATGGATCTTATATATTTTCATACAAAACCAAATGAGACCATAAGGAGGTTATTCTAATGGCTTATACAAAACTCAACAGAAGTGCTGCCACTCTAACCAAGAACAGAACAGAAGGATCGGTCAGCCCTTTCAGCGGAATGTGCGTGACATGCGTGGATGGCTGCATCGGGATGTGCGAGATCGGCAAATCCGCTTACCGCGGACCTGAAGTTCTTTACCCTCAGCCATTCGGGATCATAACCGCGGCATCCGAAAAAGAGTACCCTGTCGACCTGTCCGATTTCACGATCTTAGGAACAGCTGCGGGAGCTGTTGGCTGTGCCGCGGATTCTGACGTGGCCACCTTCGAAAAGGTGGGAGTGGAAACGGCTCTCGGCGTCGATAAAAGCATCAAGCTGAAAGTGCCCTTCGTTATTCCCGGGATGGGATCGACCAACGTTGCCAAGCAGAACTGGGAAGGCCTGGCTATTGGCGCTGCGATCTCGGGCGTTATCCTCACGGTCGGTGAGAATGTCTGTGCCATGGACGATGAATCCGAGATCAAAGACGGACGGATCGTTCGATCGCCAGACATGGAAAAACGTGTTCGCCTGTTCCAGGAATGGAACGATGGATACGGCACCGTGGCGGTCCAGTCGAACGTTGAAGATACGCGGCTCGGCGTACAGGAATATGTTATCGAAAGACTTGGCGTCGAAGCCGTCGAGCTGAAATGGGGCCAGGGCGCTAAGGACATCGGCGGTGAGGTAAAGATCAAGAACCTCAAGAAAGCCCAGGAGCTCTACAAGCGCGGATACATCGTGCTCCCCAACCCGGAAGATCCGAATGTCATAAAAGCGTTCGAACACGGCAGCTTCAAAGAATTCGAAAGACATTCAAGATTGGGCATGGTCGAGGAAGAAACATTCATGGCCAGAGTGGAGGAGCTGAGAAAAGCTGGAGCCAAGTATGTCTTTTTAAAGACCGGTGCTTACAGACCTGTCGACCTTGCGCGTGCTGTAAAGTACGCCTCCAAAGCCAAGCTCGACCTGTTGACTGTGGATGGGGCTGGCGGAGGAACGGGGATGAGCCCGTGGCGGATGATGAACGAATGGGGAATCCCCAGCGTCGAATTGTGGTCTCTGCTCTATGAATATCTCCACAAGCTCGACGAGAAGGGAGAATTCATTCCCGATGTCTGTGCGGCCGGCGGGATAACCTTCGAAGACCAGATATACAAGGCGCTCGCGCTAGGCGCTCCCTATTTCAAAGCGGTGGGCATGGCGCGTTCGCCACTTGCGGCAGCCATGGTCGGAAAGACTATAGGGAAGAGGATCAAAGAGGATCAGATCCCTGTGTATGTGGAGCGCTTCGGGAACAAGATCGATGAGATCTTTGTGACATCGTCCGAGTTGAAGAATAATTACGGAGAAAGATTCGGTGATCTTCCAACGGGTGCTCTGGGCGTTTACAGTTATTTCAAACGATTGAACCAGGGTCTCCGGCAGCTCATGGCGGGAAACAGAAAATTCGCACTGGAGTACATTGCAAGAGAAGACATCGCATCCTTAACCCAAGAGGCATCGCAGATCAGCGGCATTCCTTACATTACAGACGTAGATAAAGAAGAAGTCGAAGAGATCCTTAACAGCTGATCGGAATCACGCCTCCGATCTGCAGAGCAAAGGTTTCTGGGACTAGGATTTCAAACAGCGGGTTGGATTCGCTCATTTGGAGTGCTCTTCCGACCCGCTTTTTTTTGCTGAGAATTCAGGACTTTGCAAAAACGTAATTCAGCTGCCCAGAGGGGAGTGTGTTCGCCAGAGTTTTCATCGCCATTCCTATCCGGATCTCCTCATCCGGAACATCTCCTGAGATCCGGCCAAAAACCTTGTAATCCCCGTAATCCAGAACAGCGATATAGTAAGGGAGGTCGTCCTCGAATCCGATGGGGGCATATTTCAACTTGCTGAAAGAAACGAGTATTCCCGTCCCCGAAACTTCGAACCATTCCATGTTGCTGGTGAGGCACTTGTAGCATTGAGCCCTCGGGGGGAAAAACATCGTGCCACAGTCCAAACACTGTGTGCCCATCACCTTTCCTTCTTCCAGATAGGAGATGAAGTCATTGACTTTTGTGACGGATGTATAGCTCACTGTGCCGAATTTTTTGAAGCGGTCGTCGATCTCTTTTTTCTTTTTTTCGCTCATCGTTCACCTCCCCAAGATCGTGACGGCCCCGTAAAGACCCACACCGCCGATGTTGTGGACCAGGCCGATCTCCGGTTCCCGGACCTGCATATCGCCCGCTTCATTCCTAAGCTCCAGGACGATCGTCCGGATCTGGGATCCTCCCGTGGCACCGATTGGATGTCCTTTGGAGAGCAACCCCCCGTCCACGTTGACAGGGATGCGGCCCTCCTTGTACGTTTCTTTGCTTTGTATCAAGTCCTTCCCCTCTCCTGGCTTTGCAAAGCCCAGGTCCTCATAAGCCAGGATCTCGGATATCGTGAAACAATCGTGCACTTCGGCCACATCGATATCCTTGGGAGTAACCCCTGCCATTTTGTATGCCTGAACCGACGCCTGTTGGGCCACAGACAATCCTGTGAAACGGTCTCTTCCGCTCATGTTGACACTGGCAGAAGCCGCTCCCAATCCCAGGATCCAAACGGGCTTTTGGCTCAGGGCTTTGGCCTTCTCTTCGCTCGCCACGATCAGACAGGAGCTTCCGTCTGCGTTGGCGCAACAGTCCCCTACCCGCAGTGGACTGGAGACAGGACCGGACATGAAATGTTCAGGATCAGTAAAATTCTCAGCAACAACAGGCTTACGGAACAAGGCCTTCTCGTTTACCTGTCCGTAGGTGGCGGATTTCACACGAACGAGTGCCAGATCCTCGAGCGTTGTCCCGTATTTTCCCATGTGGGCCTGGGCGAACATGGCGTAATAGGCGGGCATCATCGTTCCAAAGGGACTCTCCCACTGGATATCCGCACCCCGGCCCATCCGTTCCTGTGATTCCGCCGAAGAGATCTCAGACATTTTCTGGAAGCCGACAACAGCAACGACATTATGAAGGCCCGATTTGACCAGGGAATAGGCCATGCGCAATCCCATACTTGTCGAAGAGCACAAACTCTCCAGATAGAAAGTGGGCTGAGGGATGAGCCCGAGGTATTCGGCAAACACTCCCGAGGGTGATCGCTGCTTATCGTACTCGGGAGCCGAACAGACGATAGAGGCATCGATATCGGCAACAGTGATACGGGCATCCTGCATGGCCTCGCTGAATCCCTCAAAGGCCAACTCTCTGATCGAGCCGGGATACCCCCTGACAAATCGGCTCTGTCCCACTCCGATGATTCCGACTTTACTCATACAATTTTCTCCTTATATATATTGGCCGCCATCGACTTTAATAACCTCACCGGTAATGTGACGGGATTTCTCGGAGGCAAGAAAGGTCACGAGATGAGCCACGTCCTCGGGTACTCCCAAACGGTTGAAGACCGTCTCGTCCGCTGCCTTCTGCTTGAACTCTTCGGGAAGGTCCTTAAACATATCCGTCAAGATCATACCGGGAGCGACGGAGTTGACATTCACTCCGTATTTTCCCAACTCTCTGGCCACAGTCTTTGTGAGGCCTATGGTCCCCGCTTTCGCAGCCGAATAATTTGTCTGGCCGAATTTTCCCCTGAGACCATTGATGGAAGTGATGTTGATGATCTTTCCGGATTTCTGCTCTCTAAATATCGGGGAGGCCGCCCGAATGAAATTGAAATTCCCCTTCAGGTCGACATTGATGACGGCATCCCACTGCTCTTCGGTCATCTTCCAGATGACTCCATCCCAGTTCATACCAGCATTGTTCACCAGAATATCCAGGTGGCCGAACTCGATCACGATGTCGTTCACGAGTGTCTGGACCGCTTCGAACTCCGACACGTCCACTTTATAGGCCACAGCCTTGCGCCCCATTCCTTTGATTTCTTCCGCAATGGCTTTGGCCTCATCGCCATGTTTGCGGTAGGTCAGGGCCACATCCGCACCGTTTGTGGCCAAATCCATACAAATGGATGTGCCGATGCCCATGCTTCCGCCCGTAACCAGTGCAACTTTTCCCTCGAGATCCATTTTTATCTCCTCTCTTGTTTATTGGGTTAAAAATTTCGTATTATGCGCGATCAAGGGTCAACGATCGATTGGCATTGAGACTATTATTCTTCTTTGGGCTTGGGAAGCACAGCCTCCATAAAGGCCTCGTCGACCGTTTTGCCCTCAGCGATCAGCTGCCTGTATTTCACAAAATCGATGACATCTTCGCCCGTTACTTTTTTCATGTTAAAGGCGTTGAATCCAAGAAAAGCCTCAGTGGTCATGTTGACTGCCAACCAGTGGCGGTTGTAGTTCTTCGCCATATCCCAGAAGAATTTTTTCTTCGCGCGCACGCTATCCATAGACTTTATGAGGCATCCTGGAAACAGGTTGGTGAACTTCCAGACGATCTCGTCCACCGCTTTGTCCAAGAGTTCAAAATCGATTTTGGCGTTCTTAAGGAATTCCCTCGCCTTTTTCCCCTCTTCGCCTCTGACGAACTCGCCATAGACGATCTCGCCCTCATCGACATATTTATCGACGATCACAGCGGGATTCCGGATGAACTTGTCCCCTTCTTTTATGACAGGCACGACCTTGGTGACCAGGCCCAGTCTTTTCATCTTGTAGGCGCTCCACAACTCGCAGGAGACACAGTTCCAGATGGCATCTTCGATGCTCAGGAACCAGGGAAGGAAATCCGAGGAACCTCCATCCGGAGCTGATCCGTGCCGTGGCCCTGCCTGGCCGAAAATGGCCGTGTCCGCAGCTACGGCGATGTCACAGGCCATACCGATCTCCTGCCCTCCGGCCACCCTCATCCCATTCACACGGCATATCGTCGGCTTTTTGCACATCAAGATGGAATCCACCATACCGTTGAAGAGGTCCATGTATTCGCCATACTCGTTGGGTCTCGCGGAATAATATTCGGCATACTCCTTCGTATTTCCGCCCGTACAAAAAGCCCGGTCTCCCACAGCCGTAAAGACAACGGCAACGATGCTTCGGTCCAGGGAGGCATTCTGGAATCCGGCGATCACGCCCTTCACCATCTCGGTCGTGTACGAATTGTGCTGGGCGGGATTGTTGAGGGTGATCCAGGCCGTGTAAAGACCTTCGATGGCATTGCCCTTTGCATCGAGGACCGGCCTCTTCTCATACATCGTACAGGGCGGCTCTTTGGCCCAATAATCTTCACCCCATAACAGATGGTCTTTGATTGCGTCGTCTCTTTTCAGCCAGTTGATGCTCATTCTTCCTCCTTCAAAGAATTTACCTAAGAATACGGGTTATATATTTGACTCCTTTTCCCTATCATTCCATAGATAATCCCGGGATCCTTCTTTTATTCGAATCACTCGAGATCTTTGAGCTTTGCGCGCAGGGTCTCCCTGAATTCAGCTTCCACTGATTTGGCTTTGGCCCGCATGATCCTGTCTCCGAACATAGCCAGTTTCCCGACGATGTGGGCATTGCAGATATAAGCGATCTCCACCTCGCCGCCCTCTTTTTCCTTCAGGTCTATGCTGGTCCTCTGCGTAAAACGCCCTGCCTTTCCGATATCCTCCCCCTCCCCTTCCATCTCCACGTGGTTAGGGGGTTGAATATTGACCAGTTTGTTCTGGAATTTAAACCTGACCGCAATCGGTCCCACTTTCTGCTTGACCACACAGTCATAAGTATGCGTGTCGATGAGTTCTATTTTCTCGGCTCCGGGCACACATTCCCGTAGAGTTTCCGGCTCCAACAGTTTATCCCACAATTTCCCTATGGGCGCTTTAACGGTGAAGTTACCCTCTATGATCACATCAACCTCCTTTAATCCACTTTCTCCGCTTCTTTCCCCAGCAGGTCTGCCAGAGTTTTATACCCTTTGTTTCCCGGTTCCATCGTCTGGATAAGCAATAACTCGATGAAGTTATACCCCTTGGAATTCACCCAATCCTTGTGGGCCTGGTCCCCTGTCCCGAAAATGTGCCGCGCCAGGTCCAGGGTATCCGGCCATACCTTGCCGCATGTGGGACACTTATAAGCCACTTCGTCAACTCCTCTTTGATCTTATCTTTCTTATTTTTTCTTTTGTTTTTGTTTTCGCCTTTTTATATCTGCCTTTGTCCATATCGTGATTGCACTTACTTTTTCTTTTCTTCCGCCTTGAGGGCAAAGAGAACTTTCTCCGGCGTGATGGGAAGCTCCTTGATACTCGCACCCGTCGCCTGGAACACGGCATTTCCGAGAGCTCCGGCCGTGGGATTCGTCAACCCCTCCCCTGCTTCCTTGGCTCCGAAAGGTCCTTCAGGCTCGTAAGTCTCGACTTCCATCACCGTTGTTTCCGGCATCTCGGTCGTTCTCAAGATCTTGTAATCGACAAGGTTCGGATTCAGGATTTTCCCATCATCCATGGGCAGGTCTTCGGTAAATCCGTACCCTGCAGCCATGGCAATGGCGCCTTCGAGCTGCCCCTGGACGCCCAGTGGATTGATGACCTGTCCGCAGTCATGGGCAGTCACACAGTTCTTGAGCGTCACTTTTCCGGTCTTTGGATCCACGGCCGCTTCCACAGCCTGCACCCCGAAACTATACGCAGGGGAGATCATGCCTTTCCTATGGGGAGTATAATGGCCCCTGGCCACGATGGGCTGGCCGTCCTTTCCACGGATGGCCTCTTTGACCACATCAAAATAGGAAAGGCCCCGCTCGGGTCGGGCGATCAGATGGATCCAACGGTCCTTGATATCCATGTCATAAACAATATTCGGCGACATTTTGGCGGCGGCGTACTCGAGGATCTGTCTTTTGGCATCGGCGGCGGCCATTTTGACGGCATTCCCCTGCATAAGCGTTTCGCGGCTTCCCCATGCGCCCAGGTCCACCGGGCACTTATCCGTGTCACCCATGTGAAGCCGGATGTCCTCGACCCGAATGCCCAGCTCTTCCGCACAGATCATGGACATGGTCGTGTTGGATCCTTGCCCCATATCCTGGGAGCCGATGAAGAGGTCCACTTTGCCGTCTACGTTCACCTGAATGACAGCCGAAGAAAAAGCATACGGTGTGTCGAACCAGTTGAAGATCCCGCCCGACATGAATCCATACGCAGCGATTCCTATGCCGCTGTAGGGAGGCATTTTACCCCTGTCTTTGATCCACTCCTCGACCCTGTCGAGACATTCAACCAGTCCGCAACTCTGGATCGTGGCCTGTCCGGGGACTTCATAGCCCGCGTACATCGCATTCTTGCGGCGGATATCGATGCGGTCGATGCCGAGCTCTTTGGCGATCAGCTCGATCTGCATTTCCGCGCAGAAGGTGGCCTGGGGCGCTCCGAATCCCCTCATCGCCGAAGTGGGGGCTGTATTTGTGTAGACTCTGTATCCATCGTATCTGTAACTCGGCCACACATAGGGAAAGGATTGAAAAAATCCGGTCAAGTAGAGGGCCGTGGCTCCCATGGCTGTGTAGGCACCGCCTTCTGTAAACACCCGGCATTCCTTCGCTAAAAAAGTTCCGTCCTTTTTCACACCGCTCCGCAAATAATAGAACATGGGTGTGCGGCGTTTCGTCGCCATGAATTCTTCCTCACGACTGAGGACGATCTTGACCGGTTTGCAGAGCTTCATGGAGAGGACTGCGCTGCAAAACTGCGCAGAATCCAGCTCGAACTTGCTCCCGAATCCGCCGCCGGTGTACCGGGAGATCACCCGGATGTCGTTCTCCTTGAGTCCCAACACATCGGACAGCAATACCTTTATGTAATAGTGAGATTGTGTCGATGTCCATACGGTGAGCTTTCCTTCAGGAGTATAACTGGATACAGCACAGTGTGTCTCCATACACACGTGCGCCTGGGAGGAACACCGGAACCAGTCTTCACGCACATAATCCGCCTGTTTGAACGCTTCGTCCACGTCGCCCCATTCGATGTGCCGTGTCACATTGATGTTGCGCTCTGCATTCTCATGAAGAAGAGGAGCCCCTTCTTTGATGGCTTCGAGCGGCTCGAAGACGGCCGGGAGAGGTTCGTACTCCACTTCTATGAGATCCGACGCCTCCTCTGCCGTATCCTCATCGACCGCTGCGACCGCAGCTACCGGCTCTCCGATGTACCTGACCTTCTCCCTGGCAAGGATTTCCTCGTCACAGAGTTCTTTGTAGCGTCGCCAGATGCCCTGTTTAACGCCCCGGGTGTCTTTACCCGTGACCACAGCCTTCACACCAGTGAGCGCTTCCGCCCGGGTGGTGTCGATGGTGATGATCTTGGCGTGGGGATGAGGGCTTCTCAATATCTTCCCGTAGAGCATTTGGGGTAAAGAGACATCGAAAGTGTATTCCGCCCTTCCTGTAACCTTGGCGATTCCATCGACATTGTGGATCGGCGTGTTTATGACATTAAATTTTGTCATTGGCCGCCCTCCTCGTATTTACCCTCAGCCACGGCTTTAACCGCCCGGATTATGCTGTTGTAACCCGTGCACCGGCAGAGATTGCCATGGAGCCCCTCTTTGATCTCTTCCACCGTGGGGGTGGGATTTTCCGCAAGCAAGGCTGTGGCAGAAAGCAGCATCCCCGATGTGCAAAACCCGCATTGATAGGCGCCGTGATCGAGGAAGGACCTTTGGATCGGCAAGAGTTCAGCCCCATCCGCCAGCCCTTCTACAGTCCTCACCTCGGCCCCATCGGCCTGCAAGGCCAATACAGAACATGACTTGACCGTTTTTCCGTTGAGAAAGATTGTGCAGGCATGGCAGGCGCCGGTGTTACAGCCTCTTTTTGTGCCCGTCAGACCCAGCTCATCCCTCAAGACCTCAACGAGCAACTTTTTTGGCTTTATGTACAGTTCATGATACTCGTCGTTAACGGTGATCCGCAGCAATAACTTTTCCACCGGCATCCTCCTTATTTCACCTGAACCTTGGCGTCTTCCCAGGCTTTTTTAACCATCTTTTTGGTCAGGGTTCTCACCAAATGCCGCCTGTATTCTTCGCTGGCGTGCACATCGGGTACCGGGTCCGCTTCTTCGGACGCCCTTTCACCAGCTTTTTCAAGAAGGCCTTTGCTGAGTTTTTTGCCGATCAAAAGTTTTTCGGCCTCGATGGCTCGCATCGGAGCCGGAGCGGCCGCCCCCAATACGATACGCGCATACTTCGAAGTGAGCCCATCGGTCTCAAGCGATATCGATGCAGCTACCGATACGATCCCCTGGTCATTTTTGACGATGTTGAATTTTTCATAACCCACAGCTGTGCGGAGAGGGATCGGGGGCAAATGGACTTCGCACAACAGCTCGCCCTCTTGAAGTGCTGTCTCGAAATAATCGATGAAGAACTCGTCAAGGGGAAGTGTGCGTGTCTTCTGTTTACTCGCAATTTTGACCGACCCATTCAAAGCCATGAACAAAGGCCCCGGATCTCCCGCAGGATCGCCATGGCAGAGGTTTCCTCCGATCGTGCCCCAGTTACGAGTCTGAAGGGAAGCCAGGTTTTTTTCCATATCGATAATAGCGGGGTATTTTTCCTTGACCAGTGGCGATAACTCGATGGCCCGGTGTGCGGTTGTGGCGCCGATCCTGAGGCCGTCCTTTTTATCGTAGCGGATATAATCGAGCTCTTTCACGTTCTTGATATCGATGAGATACTCCGGAGCGACCAAACCCTGACGCATCAAGATAAGGAGGGATTGCCCTCCACAGATGATCTTATAGTCTTCCTTGTGTCGGTCTATGGAATCGAGCGCTTCTTCCAATGTATTGGCTTTGATATAGATAAAGTCCCTGATCATTTGTTCTTCCTATCGGGATAGTCGTTAAATGCGAGCCACGTCGGGCTGGGTTTGAGGGGAGGCGGTATCGGCAATCTGTAGTCTTCCGAGACCGTATGGGTGTCTTCAACATTGACTGGACTTTTCATCTGGGGGGCTTTATCCTCCCCGCCTCCCAGATATCCTCTGTATTTTTTGGCGAAGCAAAGATAATAATGGCGCCCCTTGTACAGAGGACACTCCTCGCAAACTTTACCCGAGAAAGGACAGATCATCTTTGTCTTAGCCATGTTACTCTCCCCCATATAAATAATTTTCGATGTCTACAGGAGCGTTCGAATAGTCAATAACCATTTGTGTCTGCAAAATAATCAGAATCAAAGGTTTTGTCAAGGTTTCTCCATTATAAAGGAGGACCCTCCTCCTCTAGGCCCGAAAATATTCTTCGCAGGGCAATCTTCCAAGCGATCCGATTTTGTCTTATGCAGGGACTGTTTCCCAAAACGGCCCAAAAAAACAAACGGTCAGTTCGGACCACTGGCCTTATATGGTTTCTATGTCCGGTCAGTTTGGGGAACTGACCTGACATAGGGAAATCCTGCACGCCTTCGGTTAATCTCCGAGCGATATCTTATGTTTATCAAAAACAGCGACCAGAAAAAAAGTGACCAGGCTGACGATCCAGCAAAAATAAATGGGATGGGGGAGATTTATGCCCTGGAAAAAAGCCGGGATCTTAGGAAAGACCAGCCAGAGGGCCAGTGCACTCATGGCCACGACTAGAGTTGCGGTCGCGTGGGAACGCCTGCAGATGTTCGGCCAGAAAAGCGTCATCAAAGTGACAAGAGTATAGGCTGTTGTCAGCGTCAAACCAATGAGCAATGTGCGCACGATCCCTGATACAGAGACAGCAAGGAGATATGTGAAA
>JASFEP010000009.1:0-32560 GCA_050124775.1 Candidatus Aminicenantota bacterium | reverse complement strand
GGTGGTTTTCCCTTTATGCTCATTATGCTGTTGATGCTTTTTTGCTTGTTCAAAGCCCTTCGGGCACAGCAGCGAACAATGAATGTGTCTGCGGAAGGAGATAGGGGAGAGATCGGCGAGTTTGACAATCCCCATATGATCGAAAAGACTCAGGTTGGGTCAGATGGCCAATCCAAACGAACGAGAGGAGAGGTGAAATGAAACATTCCAGGGCTCGATGTACAGTCAATAAAACGGTTAAATTTAGCCTTCTGTCCGAAGGACAGAGATCACAAATCTACTCTGCAGCTCTAGAAATATTAGAAAGGACCGGGGCCAAAGTCCACAGCGAAAAAGCGCGGAATGTATTCAAAAAAGGAGGATGCTGGATAGACGGGAACGTGGTTCGGTTCCCTGTCGGCGTGAGCGAGTGGGCGGTCCGCACAGCCCCCTCGAAAATCCTTCTCTACGATAGAAACGGCAATAGAAAGATGGACCTGACAGATCATAACAGTTACTATGGTCCGGGTCCTTCCAACACTTATCACATCGATCCCTACACCGAGGAACGGAGAAAGCCTAAGATAAGCGACACAGAGAATGTGGGCAAGATATGCGAGGCCCTCCCCAACATCGATTTTGTGCAGGATCTGGGGACTCCCAACGATGTTCCCACATCCCTTGCGGATGTGTATGCCTTCAGGGCTCTGGTCAACAATACAACAAAGCCAATCGTACACTGGGGATTTGGGGTGGACCAATACGGGGATATCGTGGATATGGCCTCGGCGGTGGCCAGTGGCCTTGAACATTTGCAGAACCGGCCTTTCCTTGCTCTTTACTCCGAGCCCAGTTCTCCGTTGCAGCACAGTGCAGAGGCTATAGATAAAGCCATTTTTGCAGCTGAAAAGCGTATCCCCGTCATCTACACTCCCTGCATAATTTCAGGGGCGACGGCGCCTGCAACCCTTGCAGGAACTTTGGCCCTGGGAGTAGCCGAAAGCATGGTGGGGATTGTGGCTAACCAGTTGGTGCGAGAGGGCTCCCCCATTATCATGGGAGGCGTCTACGGTATTATGGACATGCTCACCACAATCTTCAGCTACGGAAGCTCGGAATTCAACTTGATGCAGGCTGGAATTGCGGAAGTCGCGCACACAATGAAAATTCCGGTATTTGGAACAGCCGGATGTACAGATTCCCACACTTTGGACACACAGGCAGCGGCCGAGGCAGCCATGAGCATCCTCCTGGCCGCAGAGGCAGGCGCCAATCTGATCCATGACTGTGGTTACACCGGATTCGGCTCCGCGGGATCGTTGTATCAACTGGTGATGGCCGATGAAATTATCGGAATGGTGCGGCGAATCATGCGCGGGATGGAGATTACGGATGAGGCTCTGGCCCTTGATGATATCGAACGAGTCGGTCCTTCCGGCGAATTCATAACCTCGGAACATACCTACAAAAATTTTAAAAAGGAGACCTGGTTCCCCACCTTGATGAACCGCATGCGATACTCGGAATGGAAATCCATGGCCGGAGGAAAAAGCATGGGGGATTTTATCAAAGAAAAAGCCCGCAGGCTTCTGGACCAGGCTGAAACGCCGGCTCTTCCCAAGGAGGTTCAGAAAAAGATGGATAGTATTATTCTAAAGGCTGAAGATCGGGAGAGAAAAAAGGCGTCAGGAAACCGCAAGTCCGCATCGGATAGATGATTCCAAAGGATAAAAGGAGATTATTTCTATGAAGAGCAATTACAGTGTAAACGCGTCGTGCCAGCTGCAGGTGCTCTCGGATGAACAGTGCAGACGGCTGCTAGCCGCAGCGATCGAAATTCTGGAGCGAACGGGTGTGGTATATCATGATCAGAACTCTTTGGACATCATGAAAAGATCAGGATGCTGGATGGATGGGGCGCGGGTTCGCATTCCCGGAAAACTGGTGGAGAGAGCTCTCAGTTCCGCGCCGAGGAAAGTGACCTTAAGTAACAGCCGGACAGGTGCCAGGGTCATGGAGCTCGAGGGAAATAATTCCTACTTTGGCACGGGATCCGACACGCCGTTTTTTATCGATCCCAACACTGGGGATCGGATCAAGGCCAGCAGAGAAACGGTCGGCATGGCCACGAAAGTAGTCGATGCGCTGGCAAATATGGATTTTGTTATGTCCATGGGCATTGTTCAAGATGTGCCTCCGCAGGTCTACGATCGGCACCAATTCGAGGCCATGGTGCTGAATACTTCCAAGCCGATCGTTATTACAGCCATGGACATCGCAGGCTACAGAGACATTATCGAAATGTGTGAGGTGATCGCGGGCGGGGAGGAAGAGCTCCGCCGAAATCCCTTCATGACTTTGTATGCGGAACCGATCTCACCTTTGGTTCATGGCCGGGAGGCAGCTCAAAAGCTGGTTCTTGCCGGGAAGAAACAACTCCCCGTGGTTTATACTCCTTGTATCATGGCAGGGAGCACAGTTCCAGCGACCCTAGCTGGAGCTATGGCCACAGGTCTTGCTGAAAACTTGAGCGGACTGGTCCTCAATCAACAGACTCATGAAGGAAATCCTTTTATTATGGGTGGTGTTTTCACCATCATGGACATGCGGACCACCATTTTTTCCTACGGCGCTCCTGAGTTCGATCTCATGATGGCTTCTTTGGCGGATATGTCTAACTACCTCGATATTCCCATGTTCGGTACGGCCGGTTGTACGGATGCCAAAACAGTAGACGAGCAGGCAGCCATTGAATCCGCGCTTTCTGTTGTCATGTCAGCCCAATCGGGAGCGAATCTCATACACGACCTTGGCTACATCGAGCATGGAAACACCGCTTCTTTGGAAAACATCGTTATCTGTGACGATTTGGTCGGATACGCCAGGAGGATTACGGGTGGGATCGAGGTCAACGATGAAACGCTGGCTTTGGATGTGGTCGATACGGTCGGCCCTGGCGGCAATTATTTGATGGAGGAACACACCCTCAAGTATTTCAAGAAGGAAACCTGGTATCCTCCTCTTTTTGAGCGCAAGATATACGAAAAATGGGAGGCTGAGGGCCAAAAGACACTCACTAAGCGGGCGAATGAACGGGTTCTCGACATTCTGGAGAGCCATCAACCGGAGCCTCTACCCAACAATGTCCATAACAAGATCAGAAAGATTATCGAGAGGGCCGAACAGAAGATGCCAAAGACATGAGCGTATGTCGTGACATTCTGATAGCAAATGTTCAGACTCTCGGAGATGGAAAAGTCCATTTTTGCCATTGTTCGAAGTATCCGATGGCGCAAGCTACAAGATGTAGGAAGAATGTGGATTTATTGGTTTGTATAGCAAGATGGCCCTGGTCGTCAAGTGGTGCCGATGCGATCGAATCGGAAGAAGCAGATGACCATGATAGCTAGCCATCGATAGCTTTGCTCTCGATCGAATGATTCAAGAACGAAATTGCGTAAAGCTAAGATCTGACCGGTCTCCTTTTGATCAGGATGTATCGTTGGTCAATTTGGCACTCTTTGCATGAATTTTCTATGACAACGGCGTCAGGAGGAAGAGAATGTATGATAGAATGCACGAGCTCTCTAAAGTTCAGATGAACGAGATCCATTCCGCGTCCATGGGAATACTCCAGAAAGTAGGAATTCGATTCAATAACCATGAAGCCGTCGAGATATTCAAAAAGAATGGATTCAGGGTCTCTGGGGATGTCATTTTTTTCAAGGAAAGACATATCCAAAAGGCCCTTGAAACAGCCCCTGCATCTTTTAAACTATTTGCTCGGAATCCGGAAAAGGACTTGACCATCGGAGGGGATGAATTTGTATTCGCGCCTGGATACGGAGCTCCTTTTATGCTTTCCACGGGTGGGGATAAGCGTGAAGCACTCATGGAGGACTACCACAACTTTTGTAAATTGGTGCAGACATCGCCGTTTATCGACATGAACGGGTTCATGATGGTGCAACCATCCGATCTCTCTCCTCAAACTGCTCACATGGATATGCTTCTTTCGAACATACTCCTTTCCGATAAGCCTTTTATGGGAAGTCCTGTATCTAAGAAAGGTGCAGCAGAGTGTGTAGAAATGGCATCGATTGTTTGGGGTGCAGAAAAAGCACACAAATCCCCAGTCACAATATCTCTCATCAACTCACTTTCACCATTAGCTTATTCAAATGAGATGGCCGCTTCTCTCATAGAGCTAGCTCGCAACGGACAGGCTTGCATCGTTGCCGCGCTCGTTATGGCAGGCGTTTCGGGCCCTATCACAATCGCCGGAACTTTAGCACAACAGAATGCCGAAGTTCTTGCAGGAGTGACCCTCGCTCAGTTGGTCCGCCCTGGAGCACCTGTCGTTTATGGATCCGCCTCCGCTCCGACCGATATGCGAACAGGATCTCTCAGCATCGGGGCTCCCGAAGTATCCGAGATCGTGTCGTGCACGGCCCAAATAGCCAGGTATTACGGTTTGCCGAGCAGAGGCGGCGGAGGCCTCACTGATTCCCACATTCCAGATATAAATGCCGGGGTGCAGTCAGTGATGGGATTGTTGGCGGCGGTCAGAGCGGGAATCAATGTCATCCTGCACGCTGCCGGTATACAGGGATCTTATATGGCCATGAACTATGAGAAGTTCCTCATTGATGAGGAAATCTGCGGTGCCATCCGGAAAATGGTTTCTCCTCTGCAGATTGATTCCGAGACTCTCCTGGAAGATGTGGTGGCAAGCGTCGGTATCGGAGGCGAACACCTATCACATTTGGAAACCCTGTATCGATGTCACACCGAATTTTTTCTTCCTCGGCTCATGAGGGTGAGGGAATACAATATTTGGAACAATTCGGGCAGCATGCGTGCGGACCAAACTGCCGCAGAGGAATTGAAGAAACGGCTTCGCATTTATGAAAAGCCCCCTATAGATCCCAAATTGGAGGCGGAATTGGTTCGGTATGTTGAAAAACGGAGGCAGAATTGAAAAAAGTGAGCGTTACCGAAAAAGAAGAGATGAATCTCAGCTAGAGAAAGCATAGGACCTATTAATATATCATGCAGGAGATCAATCGAATGAATTATCCAAAGCTGGAAATCAATGTGCGCAAGCTCGAACACAATGCCCGCTTGGAAGTTCTGAAGCTCGCCGAATACGGCATTAAGGTTATGGGGGTCAACAAAGTATTCAATGGCCTCACTGAGACAGCCTCTGCTGTAATCAGGGCTGGCATGGATATCGTTGCTGAATCCCGCGTTAAAAACCTGATAAAATTGCAGCATCTGCAATGCAAAAAATGTTTGCTCCGCACGACCAGTCCCAGCGAAATCGAAGAGACCATAAGATTTGCTGACATCTCTCTCAATTCGGATATTGATGTCCTTAAAAAAATATCACGGGAGGCTGTCAGACAAAACAGAATGCATCAGGTTCTTCTCATGGTCGATATGGGTGACATCAGAGAAGGCATATGGTTTGAGGACCGTGACTATTTGGAAGAGGCAGTCAAGCAGGTCCTGGAACTTCCAAACCTGAAGATGTACGGTCTCGGTACCAATTTTACCTGCTATGGAACCGTTTTGCCCACGTTGGAAAATGGCCGACTGTTCGTACGAATAGCCCGTGAGCTTGAAGCCCAGTATGGGATAAAATTCAAATACCTCTCAGGAGGAAACTGCACGAGCTATCACTTGATTGAAAAAGGAAGATGGCCGGAGGGAATCAATCATCTTCGCATAGGTGCTCTGCATCAATTCGGGATTGAGTATGTGGACGTCAAATATCTGGACGGATTTTACCATTCGAATATGGATGTCAACCGAGTCGTGTCCAATCTGTACATCCTGAAAGCGGAAATTATCGAAGTCAACTGTAAACCCACCGTTCCTTTCGGTGAACTCGGTCTCGATACTTTTATGAAGCCCAAGACTTTTGAAGACCGGGGAATCCGCAAACGTGGCCTTTTAGCTCTGGGATATCAAGATGTGCCCTACGACAATATGTGGCCTGTAGATCCAAAGATCGAAATTCTGGGACAAACGTTCGATCATACCCTCATCGCTTTTGAAGTGGACTACACAGGCTTACTCGCGGCCTGTACTTCAGAGAGTGTTGAAACTGTATTCGTTAGGGATTAGAGGAATTCTTTAACTAGCGATTTTCAGTCAAAAGCAGCAGCTTTCCGTTACGAGAGCCCGTGTATTCTCCGTTTTCGACACTTATCTCTCCGTTAACGAGCACGAAATCGGTGCCGGTGCTGTACTGCCTCGGATCCGCGTATGTGGCGTTATCTCTGACAGCCTGAGGATCGAACACGATCACATCCGCTTTGTATCCCTCTCTGATCAATCCTCTGTCCTTCAACTGGAGGAATTGGGCCGGAAGAGATGTCATTTTCCGGACGGCTTCTTCCAGGCTCAGGACCTTTTCCTCCCGCACATACTTACGGAGTACCCTAGCCTGGCTTCCGAAGCTGCGGGGATGACCGGGCCTGGGACTCCCTGTTATCTCCGGGACCGGGTGAGCACTCCCATCGCTCGAAAACATCAGCCAGTCATGTGTCATCAAATTTTTCATATCCTCTTCAGATAGTGCGCCGCAGGAGAGGTAGAGGTCAGGTTCTTCCACGACTAATTCGGCCGCAATATCGAAGGCATCCCTTTGCTGCTCGATCGCCAGGTCGGAGAGGATTTTATCGATCAGGTGGGTGTTTTTTCTGGCTGCGACCACGGCATAGCTATCCCATCCCGATACAGCAACAGGGCTGGGGTCGTGAGGAACGCCGAACAGAACCGATTGCCTGATCTCCTCCCGCTTGATTTTATCGGATAGGGCCTTTTCAAGCTCTTCGATGTACTGCCGCTTCAGCGATGACCTTTCGTCGTCCGTCAGTTCTTCATTCCTCATCTTTTCTCTGAGTTCTGCAAAAGGCTCCATTTTTTCAGGCAGCCGGAAACACGACCATCCGGAATTCGTTGCGATGGCGATGAGGGGGCCGGTCGCAGCCTTATCGTACGGATACATATCGGCGGTAATTGTGATGCCGTTATTTCTCGCTTCCTCGATCACCCGGATAACTTCGTCCATCATCCCCCAGTTATTCTTTCCACAGATTTTGAGGTGCGAGATGTTGACCCGCACTCCTGTCTCTTCGGCAATTCGAATGGTCTCTCCGGTTGCCTCCGGAACGCGGGCGACTTCGTTCCTCTGGTGGCTTGCGTAAACTCCGCCAAATTCGGCGACCACCTGTGTGACAGCGATTATTTCCTCTGTTGACGCATACATGTCGGGAATGTACTCGAGGCCAGTGCTTATGCCCCACGCACCCTCTGTCATCGCCTGGCGGACAATGGCCTTCATTTCCTCGAGTTCTTGAGGCGAGGGATCACGAGGCTCATTGCCCATAACGGCTTGCCGCACATCGCCGAATCCGATCAGATGAACCGCATTCGTTCCTATCCCCCGGTGTTCCCAATCCGTTTTAGTCTCTGCAATTTTATGAGTTCCTCCGCCGCAATTGCCCGTCACGACGGAGGTGGTTCCCTGAATCAGATAATTCAAATTCGCACATGATTCCTGATCGCCCAAATTCCCATCACAGTGCGTATGCATATCGATAAATCCTGGAGAAACGGCACGGTTCTCAGCATCGATCGTGCGTTGAGCCTTTTTTCCCGAGAGGTCGCCTATGGCAACGATCGTATCTCCGGATATGCCGATATCTCCTTGATAACCCGGCTTTCCGGACCCATCGACGATTATCCCGTTCACGATCAGGATGTCAAAATCTGCTTTTTCAGGACCACAGCACAGAAAAATGAAACTCAATACGAAAAAGCACCCAAAGATAAAAAGACGTTTTCGCATAAACTGCTCCTCCTTCTGCCCCAAAGTTAAAAATAGGCAGAAATCTTAGATGAAATGCACGAACATCATCGCTCTAAGGAGTCGGTCCTCTTCGATGACCGATCAGAGCCCGATTTTCTCTTTAAACCTTCGGAGGGAGTTGATCTCGACTCCCAGAAGTTCTGCAATGTGAAACTTCGCCTCGATCCCCTTGACAGAGTTGGGTGGAGGATTGATCGATCCCAGCTTGAGGTCTTCTCTAAGTTCAGACATCACGAGTGGATCGCTGAGTTCGACGAGTGTTACGTTCAGTTTGCCGGCCACATACTCTTTGGCTTCCCTAATTCTCATGCCCCGGGACATTTGCATGCGCGCCACCAGATCTCCGGCAGTGCGCATCCCGCCCATGCCCGATGCAATGGCGTGAGTCGCGGCCATGCCGAGAATATCTCCCACGCCCACCTACAATCCGTCGAGACGTGTGATCTCTACTACAGCTTGCGACGCTCTCGAAACCGCATCGATGGGGACAAATGGCGTTACAGGCAGGCCTCCGACGCCCATCCCCATGTTCGCGTGCACTGGGATATTCGACTGTTCCACACAGAATTTCAGAAAGGTCACTACACGCGCGACATTCCATGCACAGGTCTTGCTGGTGTTTGTATTGATGACGGGGCCGAAAATCGTAACGCCCGCTTTTTCAGCAAGTTGAACCTGTTGATGAGGGTACAATCCGGCCAGCCGGACATCATTGTAAGTCAATTCCCCATGCATCCCCAGAATGAATTCACCCGACATGCCCATCTCGATGCACAGATTAGGATACTTGGCCTTCAGGGTTTCAACAGCCTGCAGAGTGGCCAGAAAGTCCGGATCTCCCGCAGAACCTGTCGTATCGAAGTCGATGGCGTCCACTCCCGATTCATACAGTTCGCTTGCCACATACACCATATCTTTGACCGCATACTCGATGGCTTCTTCATGTGCCTCTCGGGCCTCGTCGATTTGACCCAGACCCATGAGCTCGGAAGGATTCCGGACCGGTCCTTCCGGCCGGTAGTACAATCCCAGATTGGGCATGGCGCCGTAGAGCACGGGGACAGTCGTGATTAACAAGGCTTGCTCCAGAATATTCCGCTCGTAGCTGATAACAGGCTTGACAGCTTTGAAGCTGTAATCGTTGTGTCCGAGCTCAACAGTATCGGCCCCCAACATTCTTTCGAAGAGTTGGAGTGATTGAGTTCTGTCGATCGGCGTGAGTGTGCGCTGGACTTCACCACAGGTGGAATCATAGGTGAAAACAACTTCATTTCCCATTTCTACACCTGCCGACCGGGAAGGGGAGCTGTAAATATCGAAAAGATGCTCCAGCTCATCTTGGGCGAGTGCAGGGATCTTCCCCCTGTCGGCAGCGTCTTGTGTTCCTTCCTCGAAATCTCTCTTCAATTCGCCCTCCGTGAGCTCAACGAGGGAGCCATCGCCCATTCTCGTCCTGATTTTCTTCATTCCTTATTCACCTCCTTTCTTTTGGATTTTTTTTGTTTTATTTTCTATGTGTCTTTTACACCACACAAATTAAAAAACCGATCTTCTAGTATCTGATCTTTTGCGTCAGTCGTACCTCACTCCTATTCCAGAGGATCTCTCATTTTCCGGTTTCTTTTCTCAATAATGAGCCGCGATGCTGGTGGAAGTGAGTTTTCTGGTACTTCGTGATCTTCCACTCGGGAACATTGCATTTTTTACAACTCTCGAAGTACCATTTGTTCCGCAGCCATCGGGCGGCCCGGCTTCTCTTGGAATGTCGGATCCAAAAAGTCTTGTTGCAGTGAGTGGTGATCTCAGCGAGAGAACCCTTTATCGTAATTGTCTTGATCCCGTGGAGCAGACCGCTACGGGAAGGCCACAGCTTTATCTTTTCGAGTAAGACGAAAAAATCGACCTGTTTGCGGATGTATTTGTCTTTGATCTTTGAAGCGGCCATCCGATGTTCCAATCAGTCGTAACGGAATCTTGAATACATAACTATCCCTTTGGCGGGGAGCCCGGGAGTTGCACCCGGCTTCATAGATTTAGGGTCTATGCGATCCGTCCGATCCGCCCCCCGTTTTTTTATTCAATTCACGGCCAACGGCCATTGCAAGCATGGCTGCGGTCCCTAACTGGAGAGGATCGTGGATAAGCCGATCTCCTATAAAGGACCGAGCCTCATCGCTCAAACCAAGAGGAATGCCGCACGCGGCCACGATAGTATGCGGTTTGATATGTTCCGGAAGGATGATACCTTGAGCAGGAGAGGCATCGTAAAAAAGGGAGTACATATCCAAAGCAACGGATAAATTCTTCTCCTGTTTGATTTTGAATTGTTCAACCAGAGGGAGGACCTTCGATCCGTCGATATCGAAAAGGCCCACTTCGGCTCTGAGATGAAGAAGAGCACGCAGGGCATGATTGCCTACAGAGCCTGCCCCGATGAGCAGCACATCTTGCCCATTCAGACCACCGGCACAAGCATCTAAAGCGTAGGCATAACTCCATCCGGTTGCCTCTGCATTATCGATGACACGTCTTTCTGAGAGGTTGACCGCGATAAAACGGTTGTCATCCGCCATAAAGACGATCGTTGCGCCTTTTTCGATCCCTTCAGCCAGCCCTGCGGCATCACTGGATCCCGAGATAAAACAAGGACATCCTAAGTGTCGGATGATACTTTCAACGGCCTGTGTGAATCCTTTGATCGCCCCCTGGCCTGCTGTGACCGGAATGACCGAAACATTTGCGGAACGAAAAGCTTCACACAGGTCCTCTTCGGACAACCCTGCTGTCCTGGCCGCGATCTGTCTTAGAGTAAGGCCCGACTTTTGTACGAGTTCGAGGTCGTAGTTTACCAGAGTTTCATTCATCCCTGAAATCAACTCACTGGTTAAACGCGTCATATCACACCTTATTATCAGCTCATTTCAGCACAAAACAGCTTATACCAATTCCGGATAGGAGTCCGGACACTCTCGAAGGCGAAATGTGCTGCGAATCGTATCCAAAACGCGATAGTGCTTATGGATCACATCTTCTTTGGTCTTAGCGGATAAGATCAATGTCGCCACCCAATTCCTGTTGTCCGAGCCAAAATCTGTAAGAGCCTCGTCAGCGCCGAAAAAATTCCTTCGATAACAAAGTGGACGCGCTTCTGAAATAACATGTTCTCCAGACACTACCAATGTATCGGGACGTACTCTAACGTGTTCATAGATAACGGCCTTCTCATTTCCAATTTTTGGGATAGTGGGAATTTTTCCGCTGTTGAATATGTCGTACAGAAGCTCGAGCATGTTAATACCCGTTGATTTAAAAACAGCTGTGGGTGTCTGGCTGGGTAATCGGGCATCGATTTCCAGTATTTTCAACTCGTTCTTATGAAGGATGACCTCGATATCCATGATTCCCTTCAGGTTGACCGCTTCAGCAGCGGTAACCGCAATCTCGTCGAATTGTTTCTCAAGCACTTCCGATAATCCCGTTGGGGCGATAACTCTTTTGCAGTCGAACTCTGTATCGACGTCGATAATCGTAGGCTGAAGTGGGTGATAATTTCCGTTAATACCGATAACTTCCAGCGAGTAGGAGGGGCCTTCGAGAAACTCTTGGATGATACAATCTCGATTTTGAAGATTCGTTTTCTGAACGAAGGCATCGAGTTCCTCAAAATTGCCCATTCTATGTATGCCCTGGCTTCCGCTCGATTCGGAGGGCTTCAGGATCACTGGGAATCCACATTCAGGCCAGGGTCGAGGTGCGGGAAGCCCTAACTCTTTAAAGAGCGAGTCTGATTTTTTTTTGGACGAAGTGATGGCATACGCCGCATCATCGTAGGCCAGCGGATAGTGTTTTCTCTCTGCCAGGTCCTTCAAAGACTTGAGCGCTCCATGATTTTCCAGCGCGGGGATAATGAGGTCTGTATCCTTGAGGAGATCTGAAATAGCCGAAGATTCCGTTGTGACATCTGACTGGACAAAAGTATGGGCGAGCCCTCTTGCCGGAACATCCGGATCCCGGTCGATGAGCAAGCTCTGCCATCCCGCCTTTAGTGCAAGGTAGGCCGCCTCAACTCCTTGAAGTCTTCCTCCGACGATTGCGACTCTCATACGACCGCTCCATAATTCGCCAACGGATAAGTCAGCGCCGCTTTTTCTCTGCGCACCCATTGAAAATAATCTAGATTATCAGCCACTTCCATCCCCATCTTATCAAGAAGGGGAGTTACACCCTGGACAGTACGTGATCCCTCGTCTATGCCGAGAGAAGGCTGTGAAACCCCCGATAATCCAAGCCGGGGAGGGATCAGAGAGGTGATCACGTTCGCTCCTGACTCTAATCTCTCCTGGAGGAGCTCGAGGCCGTCCACATCCAGGGAAGCAGGGATCAATCGATCCGGGAACAGGAGACGCATTACGGCTATGGTCAGCAGCTCTCTCAGTCTGGACGGAGATTTTCTGTCGCCCATCGGCGTTCCAGCCTGGGGCACCAGACTCATCACTCTGGCCTGATGAACGCCCAGAGATCGGATTACCCCCATTGAGAATGCGATATCGGACAAAGATTCTCCGACACCCGTCAAAATCCCTTCTTCGATCAGAACTCCCTGTTGTTTCGCAAGAATTTTGCCCGAAAGACGTCTGGCATAATCTTGGTCCGGACGGAGATATGAAAATAAATTCCTGTTGTGCGTTTCCTGATAACAGGCGTACCAGTCGACTCCTGCCCTGGCGAATTCTCCAAAAAGTTCTTCTGGGACCACACCGGGGGAGAGCATGAGGGGTAAACCTGTGTGTTCCTTCACTCTCTTGATCAATGTCAAAAGGGATTCAACTCCGCTTTCGCCCCTTAAGTAGAACGGATCCTCTCCCATGGTGAGGTCGATAAGATGAACTTCGGATTCTGCAAGCGAACAGGCCGCTTCGACGATTTCTGATTCGCTTTTTCTGTAGCGCTGAGCAAGTGTGTTGGATTTTCTCGATGCACAGAATGTGCAGTTGTTTTGGCAGTATGTAGAAAAATAAACAAATCCGTAGAGAAAAACCTTGTTCCCGAAATGCTCGGTCCTCAAATACTGAGCCGTTTGAAAGACTTTTGATATCTGATTTCCTTCTTTCAGTCCCAGCAAATGTAAGATTTCCGATGCCGCAAGAGGCTTTCTTTGCAGAGATTTTTCCAGGATATCGTCGAGTTCTGGCAAGCGTTCTTTCTCAGTCATAAGGCAATCCCTGATAACCGCAATTAAAAATAAAGAAAATGAGCTCTATTTCGAGCCGGTCAGATGCAGGGCTTTTGCCACTGCATCGTTGGCATCCTCGCCAAAGGCGTCGGCCCCGATTCTTTCAGCCCACCTCTGGGTGATCGGTGCTCCTCCGACCATGGTTTTGAAACGGTCCTTGAGGCCTTCTTTGCGGAGTTTTTCTTCCAGTGTTTTTTGCCCGATCATGGTTGTGGTTAAGAGAGCACTCGTTCCGATAATATCCGCGTCGACTTCGAGGGCTTTTTCGATAAACTTCTGAATTTCGACGTCGTGCCCCAGGTCGTAAACCTCGAAACCGTTAACGCGAAGAAGTGAAATCACCAGGAATTTTCCGATGTCATGAATATCGCCCTGTACTGTACCGATCACGACCTTTCCTCGTTTCTCATGAGCAGACTCGGGCATAGATTCTGTTAGAATTTTGTTCGCGGCTTTCATCGCCTCTGCGGCTTCAATGAGCTGGGGCAAGAAAATCTCCCCACGGCTGAATAAATCGCCGATCTGTGTAATTCCTTCACGGAAACCATGTGTGATGAACTCAACCGGATCGAGACCTTCTGCTAAGCCCCTGTGTGCGACTTCTTCAGCCTTGTCTTTGTCATGATTGAGAATAGATCGTTCGGCTTCTTTGAATAACTCTTCTTTGCTCATCATTCTGTCTCCTGTTGTGTGAATTGAATCTTAACGCAATGTTTTTCCATGCAAACCAAGTGCTCACGATCCTCTCAGATGTTCAAACGTTCTCCGTCCAGATACAGCAGGGCGCGGCCGGCGCGCTGGATATTTTGAAAATTTTCCCTGACCATAAGCAGCCTCTCCAGACCGAATCCGATACCGACCCATGGATCGGTGATCCCCCAATTCGAATCGAGAGGATGTGGGCCCATGGCTCCTGAGGCCACTTCAATATCCGAAAGGACATCGAGGGTTTCGCCATAGACTTCACTTTTATGAGCAATGAATCTGAATTTTTTAATACCGCTTGCTTTCATTATGATTGTAGCGAGTTCTTCCAGCCTTTCCTTACGCTTGGCTGCCGGCGTGCCGAGTTCCACGAGGTTGAGCATGGTGAATTCAAGCATGTGATGCCGGCCTTTGGTATCCTTGCGGAAGCAGGGACCCACCTCGAATATCCGCACCGGTTTTTCCCAGATATTCGCGAGTTCCCTCAGGAGAAAATAGAGATTGGGGGCAAGCATCGGCCTGAGGCACTTTTTGTCGTCGACCCAAAAAACCTGTTCGAAGAGCTCGTGGCCCGGTCCTATCGACATTTTTGCCAGAGAATCTTTGGCCATGAGAATCGGGGTGATAACCTGGATGAAATTCTGTTTTACCAGCGTCTGGACAAGGATATCTTCCAGTTCGCACAGCCGAGGGCGCCGCCGCTGAGTTCGCATGACCTGAAGATTCTGGCGGATCTGCCGGACCAGATTTTGTTCGACCACGAAGAAATTTTTGTTTCGTTCCTCGATTCCAGAAAATTGCGCCTTGAGCACGCGCTCTTCGGCATTGAGCTCTCTCAGTCGTTGTTTCTGGCTGGCCGTCCAGCCGCATTTTGCTGAAGACATCGTTTGTCTTATGACCGGGAATGGTCCCATCATAGCTCTTTTTATGTGGTTAAACCAGTCAAATTTTTTTAGAGATAATTGATTTCGGGCAGCGCACTCATGCCACTTCTTCGGGCATCGGACAACATGATTTCTTTAAGAGACTTTTGTGTTTCTCTATCAGGGAGAGGGGGCGGATTTTTTTGGAGCAAATTCTCTAGCTCTTCTTTAGCCCGGGATGTTATCGATTTTCGTCCTTTGGATACCCAAATGTCGTAGGAGTCCCTATCGATCAGTCTCGGAAATGTATGTTCCTCCCTGTACCACTTTTTCGTATGGGGTAGGGAGAGAAACTGAGTATCAGCTGCGAAATCCTTGAATAGGTCCAGTGCAATCGGATCGTCACGCTGGTCGATACCTTCGATCAACCGGTAGGCCATACCGCAGATCTCATTATCGATGACCAGTTTTTCCAGACTCTGACATCTTATGAAATCCAGTATCCCTGCCCCAGAGATTACATTCACACCGGCCAGTGCGGCCAGAACAACCCCTATCCCGGTTTCGAATCCTCCCTGGGCATCATTGATTTTCGCATCGCTCATTCCCATATATGAATGGGTCGGAAGACCGAGGTGTTTTCCGATCTGTACATAGGCGGAGTCGATCATCATCGTTTCGATCGCGCCAATAGGGGTTGTTCCCCTCCTCATATCGAAACTCAGCGGACAGCCGCCGAAAATCACGGGTGAACCTCTTTGAGCGAGCTGGCAGATCACCAGTCCGGAAAGGTTTTCTACTACGTGTTGTACCAGCGTTCCGGTGATTGTGATGGGAGATGTGGCTCCTGTCATCCCCATGGAAATAAGCTCGGAGGGAATGCCGCTCCTGGCACTGTCGATCAAGCTTTGAGCTGTCAGATTGCTCCATTTGAGGGGAGGGGAGGGGCAGGCGTCGAATATGGCCAGAGGTTTTTCCGCGAGCTTCTGTTCGCTTCCCCTTACGGCGACGAGCATTCTGTGCATGGGTTCGAATCCCTCAACACGGAACGTCCCGGTGACGATGGGCTTTTTCGAAAATAGGAGTCCGATGTAAAGTCGATAGCTGTCCGAAACGGCCTCCGTGACATCCGTGCTGATGATTCCGGTGCTCTGGAAATGGAGATTCTCAAGGCAGTCAGTCAGATGCGTAAACCGGATCAAATCATTCGTGACGGCTTTTCTCTCCTGTTGCGTTTCGGAATCCATTATTGTGACTGCTGACGAACCCGGATCAAAGTGGACGTCATCGCCGCCGAGATAATACTCGATTTCTCCGGTCCGGTCATACATTTTCAGCGAGGAAGGCGTGGATGAAAGACAATCTTCAACGAGTTGCGCGGTGATTCGAACTCTTCGGGAGGTCGCATCCACCTTCATTCCTGCTTCTCGCAATAAATCCAAAGCCTCGTCGTTCTCGATATACACTCCTTGATTTTCAAGGATAAGGTATGCCTCGTCTAGAATTTTTTTGATTAATTCATTGCCTAAAAGCTCGAGTTTGGGTCTACGGGTTTGAATCATGATTTTCCTCTCTATTTATTGACGTCTTATATCGCCTTTGTCGAAAAACTTGAATGAATGTATTGATCTCAGTGTGTTCGAAGGTCTCTTTTATTTTGCCGCCAGCTTTTTCGCAGCTCCCACTGCCGTGAGTGCATTCTCTGAATAGCCATCAGCACCGATATCGTCGGCCCATTTTTGATTGACAGGAGCTCCTCCCACCATAACTTTATATCGGCCATACAGGCCTTTTTCTTTAAGGAGTTCGACAAGTCTCTTTTGGCCGGTCATCGTCGTTGTCAGGAGAGCGGACAAGCAGATGAGGTCCGCGTTCACTTCTTCAGCTTTTTCGATGAACGATTCCAGTTTCACGTCCGCTCCGAGGTCCACCACATCGAATCCATTGGCCGAGAGTATCGATGCCACGAGGTTTTTGCCGATGTCGTGGATATCTCCCTCCACGGTTCCGATCACCACAGTTCCTGCTGATCGCATTTGAATTTGAGCTTTTTCAAGCTCGGGCTGCAAAATTTCCATAGCGGCCTTCATGCACTCCGCGCTCGTGATCAACTCGGGTAGAAAATATTCTCCTTCTTCCCACAGTTGCCCCACTTTTTGGATCCCCGGGATGTAACCCATTTCGATGACTGCGTTGAGGTCCATCTTTTCTAAGATCGCCCGTTGCGCCAGTTGTACAGCTTCGTCTTTATTCCCTTCAACGATGGCTTCTTTGATCGCATTCAGAAACTCTTCATTACTCATTGTCTCTCCTTTCTTATCCATGTAATCCTTGATTTTAGTCCTCCGATCACAAGGAGGTCAAGCTGGACTCCGCAAAAAAATGTCTCTTTCGGTTACGATCCCAATTCGCTTATTAAGAGTCATTTTTCTCCTTCGATACAGAGTATAGGGATTGTCAGTTCGAGTGTCCCTGTTCGTTTCGAGACCTTGTTCAGATTCTCTTCTAGCTTTGTAAAAAAATTCCCTTCCTCGCTGACAGGAATGAGCTGTTTCCAGTCCTCTAAGAAGCCGTCTCTAATCAGGGCATGCTTAAAAAAAGTTGTCCCGTCCAAAAAACAGAGCCGAAAGGAATCCCGGTATATGCCTGTGATTCGGAATCCCGATCGTTCGAGATGGCGACCGATCGTGTCGGCTGTCAATCTGTGTTCGATATGTGCCTTGAAATCAAGCATCAGATCGTCCCTGTGAAGTTCTTTCAGTGTCTCTGCGAAGACGAGGTAAAATGCATCCATATGTCCTTTGGGATTTGTGGTCAATATAATCTGTGCATGGGGTCGAGCGACTCTGTAACACTCTGAAAAAACTTTTTGCGGATCATCAAAGTTATTTATGCCCAGGTTGGACACGATAAGATCAAAAGTGCTTTCCCGAAATACCACGGAAGAGGCATCTCCTCGAACAAGGTGTACGTTTTTGATATTCAGCACATTCATCTTGAATCGAACTCTCTCATGAGCGGCTTCATGGGGATCGATTCCGAAGACGGTCGAGGAATCTCCCAGCCGTTGGGCCAGCTCCAACAGAGGAAAACCCGATCCGAAACCCACGTCCAAAGCTTGGATTCTCGGCCTGAGCCGGATGCGATCGAGGAGCATCAATCCGAATGGGGCCGACCACAGCGGGAAATCATCCTGCGCAGAAAGTAAAGCCGCATCATCCGCATTCATCTTCAAGTCGAGGTAATCAAGCATAATTAGCTCTGCTCATTCGAGTCGGCTAATATCACCGCTGATTTGTAAATACGTCTATTCCCGTTCAAGATGAAGTTTTCACGATATCCGACATCCGAGCGATATAGTCCGGGTCAGTTCCGCAACATCCCCCGATAATATCCGCGCCGTTCTTTATGATCTGAGGGATGAACCGCAAATAATCTTCCATACCCTGAGAATAGGCGACTTCGCCTTCTTCCGAAAGGGAAGGTTTTCCCGCGTTGGCTTGAGCAATCAGCGGAAGTGATGTTTTATCCCGCATGATTTTTACCAGCTCGGCCATCTCCTCGCTGTTCAGAGTGCAATTGGACCCCACGACGGCTACGCCTTCTCGCTCCATTGTCTCTAGAAATTGGTCGACACTGTTTCCCATCAGAGTAAAAAAACCCTTAGGGTGATGGTTGAAGGTCATTGTCAGGAAAACTGGCAGATCCGACGCTTTCCGTGCCCCTTTCAACGCGCACAGGGCTTCATTCAGGTCATACTGTGTCTCGATCAGCAGGAAGTCTACGCCTCCATCCGTCAGTCCCTGTGCCTGCTCAGCATAAGCCTCTTCGAATTCTTCCTCGGAGTATTCCCCGTGGGGTTTGAGGAATTTACCCGTCGGTCCCATGCTCCCACCAAGGTATCTGCCTTCCGGCTTAACCTCGTTTGCAATGCATGCAGCGGCACGATTGAGTTCAAAGCATTTATCTCCTAAGTCGTGAGAACTGAGTTTTATGGTCGTTCCTCCGAAACTGTTTGTCAGGACGGCGTCCGCTCCCGCATCGTAGTAACTTTTGTGGATCTCTTTCACGATTTCCGGTTTTTCCTCATTCCAAGACTCAGGACAAGCCCCCTGAGGAAAACCTCTCTTGATGAGTTCGGTTCCGAATCCTCCATCAAGAAGTAGTTTTCTTTCTTTGACGAGTTCGAGGATGGGATGTGTCATTTTATCCTCCTTTAATTATGTTTTTTATTTAAGATCGTTATTTGTATCGGCGAATAATTTTCTAACGGACGGAAAAAGGTCCATGTCCGTATGGGGTAGAAAAAGCGATCCTGTGAACTCATTCATATATGCCGGTTCCGTATTCAGCTCGATATAGGTCATACGGTCGGCAATTTCATCGGCAAGTTCTTTATTTTTTTTGGAAAGAAGAATCAGATAGGCACCGAAAAGCGAGCTGTTGCCGACATAGTGGAATTTGGTGCGATCCAAATCGGGCAGGAGACCTATCCTTATTGCATTCTCTATGTTCAGGTACCGCCCGAACCCTCCCGCTATAAAGAGGTCGTCAATGTCCTCGAACCCAAGGCCGACATTTTTAAGGATGAGGGAACACGCCGCGAATATCGCTCCTTTGGTTCGGATAAGGTTTGCGATATCCCTCTCCGTGATGACGATGTCTTTCTCCCAAAAAGTATCTTTCGCTTCTTCGATTAGAAAGGAGGGGCCGTTTTCATTACGACAGATCCTTTCTTTCGGTGCGCTTTCCCTGAATTTTCCATGGCGGTCGATATATCCGCGGACATACAGCTGCGCGATAAGATCCACCATGCCCGAGCCGCAAAAGCCTTTGGGTTTGACTCCGTTGATGACATTATAGATAATGTCGCCGGTCGCTGTAATTTCGATCTTTTCTATGGCTCCTGCCGTAGCCGTCATCCCGCATTTAATCCCTCCCCCTTCGAATGCGGGACCGGCGGAACAGGCACATGTCATGAGCCAATCTTTGTTTCCGACTACGATTTCACCATTGGTTCCGGCATCGATGAAGAGCGAGGTCGTTTTTGCGTCCTGGAGCATCGGTGTGCAGAGGAGGCCGGCGGTTATGTCTCCTCCCACATAGCTGCCGACAGACGGCGAACAATGCACATTTGCCTCAGGATGCATGCGAAGTCCCAGGTCTCTTGCCTGGAAAAGGGGAACTCGGTTGAAGGTGGGAACATACGGCTCCTCCCGGATGTATTCGGGTTTGAGCGCCATAAGGAGATGGGTCATGGTCGTGTTACCGGAAAAACTCGCGTAGTGAAGATTTTCATGGAAAATTCCAGCTTTCTGTATTGCTGTGTCGATGAGTCTGTTGATGGTAAGGACGATCAGATCGCGCAGTTCCTCGAGATGGCCCGGTTTTTGGGCATAATTTATCCGTGCGATGATATCCTCACCGCATTTGATTTGTTGGTTGAGACTCGATGCTGTATCCACGATACGGCCGTCGCTCATGTCGACAAGATAAAGGGCAACGGTGGTTGTACCGATGTCACAGGCAATTCCATAGAAGCCTTTCTTTTGAGAGGCAGGTGCGATATCCACAATCACTGGTTGGGAAGGAAGGTCGAGATAAATGGTGAGCACGCGGCCGTCTTCATCTCGGACGGTCTCGGCAATTTTTGTCATGAACGAATAAGTGAAGCGGGGGGTTGTCTTGTCTGTGATCCTGCAAAATTCCCTTTCCAACCTTTTGAGATCGCTGTAGTTATCTTCGAGGGTAGGTGCGGGCAGCGTGAGCGTCACGGATTTAAGGACAGGATCATGCTTCAATATACCGGAAATGTGTTCCTCCTGTGTGAAAAATTTCGAACCGACATCGCTCTTGATCACGAGCTCTTGGAATTGGGGTATTTGAACGGTAAGGTTATCGTTGACTTCAGTCTGACAGGCCAGGGCATAACCTTCCGATATGAGACGGTTTGATAGAGCTGCCGATGACTTAGCCGTGTAAGAACCGTCGAGCACCTGGACGACGCAGTCGCCGCAGGTTCCCTGACCACCACAGGAGGCTTTGATGGGAAGATTTTCTTTTTTTGCGGCTTCCCAGATTTTCGTTCTTGCAGGGACATCCACCGATACGTTGAAAGGCAAAAAAAGAATTGTGTATGTTTTTGCCTTGCTTTTTTCTGGTCTCAGCATGTCCGGTTCTCTCTGAATGTTATCTCAATTTCAAGCCTTAGCAACCATACGATGAAATCTAAGCAATTGTTTTCCAGAAAAATTACCAGGCAATTTTTCATTCGTTTTTTGAATAAATTGCCTGAGCCTTTTCATGTCAATTTGACGTTTTTGATGAATGACGGGATGTCGGATGCCTCCTGGCATCCCACGATGACTTCCCAACCCGGCAGATTTTCTTCGAGATCGCCGCTTATCTGTGCGACTAAACCGGGGATCACGATTTTTCGTGTTTTGATCTGCTCTTCGAGCTTGATCTCTTTGATGAATTTCGCGATTTTCTCGCCGACAAACTTTCCTGCAGCCCAGGCGGTCAACACAGATTGGCCTTCTGTGTCTGCGATCACCAGGTGTGCGGAAATCCCGGAGTTTTCGATTTCGCCTGAAACCATAAAATATGTCAGGGAAAAGTTGGTCGTAACAAACACGGGCGATTCGGGCGTAGGTTCACCGATGGGGTAGACCTTGGCATCCACCTGGATCGGTTTTTGCGGGTCGGTGTAGATATTCTGGCGGAGAGTGAACAGAGTGTATAGAAGGGCTTTATCGTATTCGGGCAATACGATGATCGATCCGTATTTACAGGCTTGTACGGATGCCTTGGACAGGAGGTCATATTTATCCTTCCCGCTGATATAAGCAAAAAGAGGAAACCCGAAGGGCTTAAAGTTCTTTTTTAAGGCACTCCTCCTCATGATCGTATTGTTCTGGAGTGTCTCTCCGATATTTTCGGACTCCATGTTCATTATGAGGCCGTTCACTCCGGCAGCCTTGGCCGTCGTGGTCTGCTCTTCCAATTCTTCGAAAGACCGCCCGGTTAGGATGAGGTTGGCGTCATGGCTTTTCACCAATCCGAGAATGCTTTCGGAAGGGGATTGCCTCAAAAGTACGGCCGGCCGGTCGTCCTGGACGATATTCAGGGCTTCTTTCAGCACCTCTTCCTGAGGACAATCAATGATGATTCCTTTGTTCGAATTATCTTTTGTGGTTTTCACAGTAGCCAGAAACGCTTCCTTGTCATCCGAGTCGAGGGTGATAAAAAAGAGATCCGTACTCAATTCTTCACCAACGCGCTCGACTGTGAGATTCGATATCTCGGTGATTTTTTCGAGGTTGGCTTGTGTTCCATCGGAAGCTCTCAGCTCGACGGCTATCCCGGTTTGGTGAAAGAAAGTCTTTTCATGCCTAAAAAGGACTGTTTCTCCGCCCACTTCCAGGGCATTGGCACCCCCGATCTTGACAAGTCGGATCGGAGGCTCGCTGGCTGCGCCAAGGGTCGCTTTTGCCTCTTCTGAGGCGTGGGGGCATTCGCTCAGCTCGGCCTTTTTCTGGGCTAATTTCATTGCAAAGGCCATGCATGTGGGCACACCGCAGTCGCCGCAGTTTGTTTTGGGTAAGAGTTTGAATATATCCAGTCCGGATAAAGCCATAGTCAGTCTCCCTCCTTCGAATCGAACATCTCGGCTATCTTTTCTTTGACGATGGCGACAGCCTTGGGGTGATACATGATCAAAAGCTCCGCTCCAGCTATCAGAAGGCTCATGGCTGTGGCTGTTTCCCAATAAATACCTCTTTCGGCCAGGTTGCCCCATTCGGGAAAGGCTTCTTCCGGTGTGCGGGATTCCTTGACCCTGAAGGTTTCGTAACCGGGGTTGATCAGCATCGGATATGCCAGCATTTTATCTCCGGCCAGGCCGTCATTGCGCATTCTTTCCATGATGGAGTAAGTATATTCGAGACCATAACCTAGAGTGCCGGTGAGAGGGTCCATCACGATTTTTTCCCGAGGAAAATTTATATCGGCGAGCAAGATATTCAATTGTTTGGCCAGATTGACGTCTATGGGTGTTTGAGCCACTATTGTATGGCTATAGGCAATACACGCGGCCGCGATAGTCTTGTAATTATCCGTTTCGACATAGTTTATCAGACAATTCTCGCCTGCAGTGACCTCGCACACTTTTTTCATAACTTCATTGTTTTTTTCGAAATGGCTATGTCCCGTAACAATGATGGGGACGCTGACACTTTCCAGGACCTGTTTGACGACTTCAGCCGCTTCTTCGGCGGATTTATTTCCTTTTTCGGGATGTGTCCCTTCAAGGCGTATACTGATGAGTTCGGCACCGAAATCATCGACACATCTTTGAGCCATCTCGCCGGGTTTGTCGATCACATCTGCGTAGTATTCGAGCAGCGGTTTGGGATATTTACTCGGAACGGAGTCAAAAACTTCCATGGCTACAACAGGCTTGTTTGGATGCTCGCCTTCGAACAGGTGAAAAGGGAGTGCCGTGCTTCCACCTATGGCAATGGTCAAAGCTCGAGTGCCGCCTTGTTCCGAGGTCGCTCCCAATGTGACCTGTGTCACTTTTCCCGCATTTGTTTCTCTAGGAATCTCAAAAGCCATTTTATCCTCTTTTACAGTAGTTTTTTCATGAATCGATCGATCTCAAGACAGATAGGCGATTCTTCCGGAATATTCCATACGGGTTCTCCGGTCTGATCGAGCTTTCTTAACTGCTCATCCTCAGGGATCGTAGCCAGAAGAGACAAACCCTCCTCTGAAATGATCTGCTGCAATACCTCCGGAACAGGATCCATGACCCTGTTCAGGAGAAGATGTCTCCCGCCGACGCGCGTGTTCAATTCCTCTAGAAGGCGGCTGATTTTCCCTGCCGCACGGACGCCTCTGGCAGAGGGATCTGAGACGATCAATAGGAAATCGATATTCTGTGTCGTTCGGCGACTGAGATGTTCCATTCCTGCCTCGTTGTCGATGATGACGTACTGGTAGTTGTCACTCAGCGTTTTTAAAATATCACGCAGAAGATTGTTTGCGTAACAGTAGCATCCTGGTCCTTCGGGCCGGCCCATGGCAATCAAATCAAAATCAGGCGTTTCCACCAGGCTGGTGTGAATCTTGTACTCGAGAAATGCCTGCTTAGTCATTCCTCCCGGAATCTGATCGACGGATCGCCTCATTTCTTCTCTGATCACCCCTATCGTCTCATTGATAGAGATACCGAGAAGGTCGTTCAAGTTGACGTTGGAATCCGCATCTACGGCCAGGATGGATCGAGTCTTGTGATCCTTGATCCAACGAATTATCAGAGCGGACAGAGTGGATTTTCCTGTCCCGCCTTTTCCGGATATGGCGATAGTTTGCATTTCACTCTAAAAAAGAGCCGGCATGGACAAAGCCGGGTGATTTTTTTTCGTTAAGTATTCGAGGACCTCTTCCTCTGTTTGCGCAACGGTTTCATCGGCGATCATTTCGATAAAATTTTCTATGCCTTCTTTTTTGCCGATTGCGTTCAGTATAGGTCCCATTTCTTCCTTGAGCCCCTTATCCATCCAAACGATGCGCTTCGCTCCTCCTTCGGCTGAGATGAATTTTTTGCTGCCGATGTATTGTTTGCTGTGGCCGATAAATCCGGGCGTTTGAACACCCCCACCTACTGTCCCGGCCAGGGTAGAGAATTTCATGCCGCTGGGGGTCATCCCCGTAAAATCCCTGTAGACGGTCATGATACCGTTCGTCGAGGGAAGAATCCCGCTGATACATTCAAAACACCCGCAGGAGGTCATCGGAAAATCGATGATGCTGTAGGCGTTGAACGCTTCCAGGGATTTGTGCGATTGGTTGAAAACGAAGGCGTTGATGTCTTCCCATTGTCCCTTTTCCGCATCGATGACTTTTCCTTTTTTCACGGGTTGGTTGGGGCCGGTGGGATTTATCTGATAGGCGGCCTTGCCGTCGAGCCAATTGTAGGCGCCACAGAGACCCGAGCGCTCTGGCGTTATGATACAGACATGATTGGGGGCAAAAGACTGGCAGAGCGTGCAGGAATAAAACGTGTCGACAGCCTCGTCCGTCATATCTGCCAGCCGGGCATCGCGCTGGTGGTAAACCTCTCTGGCAAGGGCCCGAAGCTCGACGACGTCCTTCTCCAGAGTAAATATTTTGATTTGTACCTTGTCGGCGATTTTTCCGAATTCCCCGTGCAGTTTGGCGTGGATGATCGAGCCGAAATGAGCGAATTTGAACCCTTTTTCCTTGGCCTCCTTTCCGATCCGTACCCAGTTGATGTCCCTCTGGCCCATATGAAAGATACCGTTGGCGCAGTTGATGAAATCATGGATTTGCCTCTCAAGGATGGGTTCAAAATCCGCCTGCATCTCTCTGCCGGCCACTTCCACCAGTATTCCAAGAGGAATGTGTGCTCCTTCTTCGATATCATCGATTTCCGGGCCGATAACTTCGATCTTACCGTCCTCGACTGCGTCCAGTCCCTTCGTGGTCAAAAATTCGAATCCGGGCTGGGTCTGGCCGGCCATCTCCACGTACATATCCTCTTTACGTATCCTTTCTCCCTGAAAAGCGGGGCCATAAGGAACAGGTATAGGAACTTTGGTAATGGTGATTTTGAGTCCTCTGACCTCAATCGCTTTGGCCACCATTTTGTCGTGGGGCACAGGAGAAACGACGTGTTCGTAGGTACAGATACCCGTGGGCAGGATCTGGTCGATATCCGTGTCGGCAATGGTGGGGAATCCGAAATTGATGGCGCCGGCGGCCTGAGCGTGTTTTTCGTCATCCACAGGACCGAGTGCGAGCACAAAGGCGAAAATCCTATTTTTATTGTAACGAAGCACTCTCTGGAAATCGCCGGGTTGTGCGCCTCCGAATGAAAGCGCGGCACGTGTGGCGAATCCGAGGGAGTGGACTGTAGCGGTGACGTCATCTCCAAAAGGGACAAGCCGGGTTTCCCAACCCAGTTGGATCTCTTCTTCTCTCAGCTGTTGAGCCATGGATTTCCCGTCCGTAGCTGCGGACATAAAAACGTAGAGATTTTTTTCCTGGAGTTCTCTGGCCAGTCGAACCGCGGTTTCGTTGGTGGGACAATAGCCCACACAGGCGGCGAAACCCGGGGCTGTGCCATCGACGAACTCGATGCCCCTTTCCCGCATGATGATGTCGTTGGCCGCACCTAACCATAGGTGTTCCTCATCGGGATTCGGTTTCGTAAAATAAGGGATAGGATTGTGTGTGTATTTGATGGATTCGATGATCTCATCGGCAAAGAGAGTTGCCATACCCGCATCCAGGGTATGGCCCAAATAGGGGACCCACAGGTTTTCTTCCGGAATGGGGGGGAGGAGCTTCTTCGCTTCTTCCAACAGCTCTTTGAGTCCACCCAGGTTTTCGATGTTCATTCCCAGGATTCCATGAGATATTGGAAGATAGTATCCCGTATTCGGGAACTCTACGCTCGTATCCGGGCCTTTGGATTTTAAAGCCTCGGTGAGTTCTTTTTCGGCGCGCGCAACAAGCTTGCGGGCTCCTCGAATGGCCCTTGTCGCTATTATCTTTGACATCCCCTTACCCTTTCAATTTTATGACCCATAATCCAACGAATGAGACTCTGCTTTTCGATACGGGATCGCCCATCAAATCTCTAGTTCCCTCCTCATTTCCATATCAAAGAGAACGCGTTCTTTCTCTTTGTCGATTCCTAGATTTTTCCTCTTGGAATTGATGTGGTCGATCATCATGGCGGCCATTTTGCCGGGATGATTCTGCACGTTCCACATACCGCCGTAAATTTTTTCGAATTCCTTGAAGATGTATTCGCTGAATATGTCGCTTCCGGTGATGGGAAGGCCTATGCCGAACACGGTGAAAACGCCCGAAGCGACGAAATATTGGCCGATGGAAATGGCTTTCTCGCTCATCCATTCTGGGGCGGCACCGGCCGCAGGAAGGTCGCTGATATCTTCTCCCAATCCTCCAACCTTCACCATCTCCGAAAGGGCGATAAGGATCCGGCTGTTATCGACGCAGGAACCCGAATGAAGGACCGGGGGCATCCCGACAGCCCCACACACTTCAGCCAGTCCTTTTCCTGCATATTTTATGGCTGACTCAGGCATGAGCAGCCCGGCTTTGGCGCAAGCGATGGCCGAGCATCCTGTCTGGACAACCAGAATGTCGTTGGCGATGAGTTCTTCAACCAGGCTGACATGGCTCTGGTCGTGAACCACTTTTGGATTGCAGCAGCCGACGACACCTGCGACACCCCTGATACGGCCGTTGATGATATTGTCATTGAGCGGTGTATAAGAACTCCTGAACGATCCTCCCAACATGTAATTGATAGCTTCGTGACTGAATCCGGCGATAAGGTCCATTTTTTCCTTAGGGATATCCACGATTCCTCTGTTGGGAAAATTGAGGATGGCTTCCCTGACGATTTTTTTTGCTGTTTCCAGGGCGTGTTTCTCCTCCATCTCATAGTATTTGACGCCGCTTATCTTTCCCTTTGGTGAGGTCGTGATAAGCTCGGTATGGAAGTATTTACTGACGTCTGGAAGGGAGGGCATAATGCATTGGACATCGACGATCATGGCTTCTACAGCCCCCGTGCTGATGGACAGTTCTTGCTGAAGGATATTTCCTGCGATCGGCAAGCCGTGGCGGAGGAGTATTTCATTGGCCGTACAGCAGATGCCGGCCAGGTTGATCCCTTTGGCGCCTTTGGATTTAGCCAGCTCGAGCAACTCCTTGTCCCTGGCCGCTTCGACAAGCATCTCCGAGAGTACAGGTTCATGGCCGTGAACGATGATGTTTACTTCACTTTCGGAGAGAACGCCGAGGTTCACTTGTCCTCGCAGCGGGGAGGGGGTGCCGAAAAGAATATCCTGAAGCTCAGTCGCGATCATAGAGCCTCCCCAGCCATCGGCCAATGCCGTACGGGAGGCGTGATGCATGATGTTGCGGTGATCGTGGTCAACACCCATATGGGTACGGTGCATCATCTCAACGATCTCGCGGTCGATGCCTCTGGGAGCTACTCCCAAGTTATGCCATAGGTCTTGCCGGGTTTTTGGTGCGAGGCGAAGGAAATCGATCTCGCCCTCTTGCCTCCCAAAATTAGCCAGAGCTCTCAGAGCGACTTCTTTGGCCACGTCTTCGGTTTTTTTATCTTTAAAATCCACACCGAGAACCTGGGCGACTTTGCGCAACTTGTTCGTGTCCTTGATCGTATAGCCTGATTCCGGTGATTCTGCAGCCAACAAAAGTGTTTTTGCCACGTCGCGTCCATGATCCGAGTGGGCGGCAGCGCCCGCTGCAACCATACGGCCGAAATTCCTGGCAACGATGACTTCCGCTGTCGCCCCGCAGACGCCGGTGCGAGGTTCTTTGCCTTTGGGATTGATCCGACAAGGCCCCATGTAGCAGTTCTTGCAGCAGAGCCCTTGCTCTCCGAAACCACAGCGGGCTTTTTGCTGTGCTGAACGGTCCCAAATGGTTTCTACGCCTTTTTCGGTGGTTCTGTCGAGCATGCTGTTGACTGTGTTATCGATACTTTTTTTATCCATAGCTTTCTCTTTCAGGTGTCAAATTATACGCTGTATGAATGAGAAATCTCATCCTTTGGATCTGAATTTTTTCTCTCCCAAATCATGATAAGGCATTAGCTTCTCAGAATTTTACTGACTTCAAAGAGCTGCCCGAAGATATTGTCGGCCAGGTTCACTGTCAAAGAGCCAGTCCCGCAACTTGGAGTGACTAAACACCTATCCCAAATCAGGTTTTTTGCGATGCCTTTTTTGGACAGGTTGTCCACACCGGCTTTCAGTTTTTCGATCAGAGATTCCGGTGTTTCTAAGTTGATTTTTTCCGAAGTAGGGACGATTCCCCAGGCCAGGATACCACCTGTTTCCAAAAATTGCCTGACTTGGTCGGCATAGTAAGCGATAGTTTCGGCATATTCATAGGCATCGAAGCTTATGATGTCGACGCCTGAATCGATGAGAATCGTCCATTCGGTGTTGCCGCAACAGTGAGTTCCGGCAAAGGCATCCGCTTTATGGATCGCTTGCACGACTTCATTCAGGTACTGGACGACGTCTTGTCGATGGAGACTGACATATGTCGAGGAACCGAATCCCGAGAGTATAGGTTCGTCGATGAAACAAATCTGTTTGCATCCAACAAATTTGAATTTATCCAGCAGCCAGAGAGCCTTCATTTCTGTTCCCTTGACTATGATGTCCCGAAACATTTCATTGTAATAAATAGCACGCTTGTTCTCATCGACACGGCCGAGGCCGACGGTGATAGGTCCTGTTACATGACTCTTGAACATTTTTATATCCGGAAGTTCTTTATCTTTCAGTTTTTTTTCCATTTCGTAGATACCGCGGCTGTATTCCGGGCTGATTTTGAAATAGTCGAGATTTCCGGCCATGTAGTTTTCGTAAAATTTTTCAAAGTCTGAAGTGAGATCGTCATCTGTTTTGAAGTACATACGCTTCGTTTCTTCGTCTAAGACGACGCCTGGAAAACCTTCGCTGTACTGTATTTCCATTTCCTCACGGAAATCCGTGTTGGGCAACTGGGGCCAAATGGGGATGTCAGGTATGGTGTCCAATACGATATCGCAGGCGACCGCAGGGTCGTCATGCGGCATACTGCCGATCGCTGTCGACAAACATTCAGGATTAAATGCCATCTTTTTCCTCCCTCAGGGATTCTGCTATTCTAGAATAGCCAATATGATTCTTTGTATATAGTAAATATCGTTAATATTTTGTATAATGCTGCTATTTTAATAGGTGTGAATGTGGCGCAAACATCAAACTTAGCTTGAATTAGCTTTATGGCATTTTCTTTGGTCCATACATAATCAAGAAATGGTATCGGAGAGAAGGGGAAATGGGATCTCCAAAATTCCTGCGCCATCGATAAAGTCATAAAGAACGAGAGAGAAACAGAGTTCACTTTTGGCGGTAGGGGAGGTGGACTCACAATGATTGTGGGGCACACGTTTTCATGCCGGGCGCAATGCCCTGTAAATCTTTTTGAATTCTGATCTCGTACCGGTGTCAATGGTTTCTATAAGAGATTTGCGGTTCAGATCCGAGTCCTGAATGGCATCCGAGTAGGGGATCAGACCTAAAATAGGAAGTGGTTCGCACTGTTTTTTTATCCATTCTTTTTGCCGGTTGGTACGGATTTTGTTGCCGACGATACCGAAATCCCCTAGGCCGATATCCTCACCGAGCTTCATGATCATCCGGGCTGTGGCAATGCTTCGTGATCCCGGTTCGACCACTATCAGCATCTTATCGATGGCACTGGCCGTCGCTCTCCCCAGATGTTCGATGCCCGCTTCCATATCCACGATCACGATTTCATCGCGGTTAAGAATGATTTCGGACAAGAGACTCCGGAGAAGCACATTCTCCGGGCATGCACACCCGGATCCTCCTTTTTGGATAGCTCCAAAAACGAGGAGTTTTATGCCTTTGTGATCGAAGCAAAATGCATCCGGTATGTCGGATACTGTTGGATTCATTTTGAAAAGCTGTCCGAATTGCCGCGGTTTCGCTCCGGTCCTCTCCGTCACGAGCTTGCGTTGTTGTGAGATCGGAATGATCGTTGCGCCAACATCCTCTGGGATACCGATGGCTGACGCGAGATTGGCATCCGGGTCGGCATCCACTGCAAGCACTTGGAATCCATCCTTGCTGAAAAAATGCGACAGAACGCCTGCTATCGTTGTCTTTCCGGTTCCGCCTTTACCCGTGATGGCGATTTTCATCGAATCCTCCGTTTCGTTACTGCTTCATCGATAAGGGTCCGCACAAGTGTTACTGCCGATTCCGCTTCGGGAGCATACCCGTCGGCACCGATCTCGTCTGCAAAGGATTGTGTGATAGGCGCTCCACCGATAATGATTTTGACCTCCTTTTTTAATAGAGCGGATCTGATAGTGTCTATGACATCCCTCATATACGACATCGTTGTCGTGAGAAGGGCGGACATACCCAATATATCCGGTTTCTCTTTTTGGACTGTTTCGAGAAAGGTTTCCTTGGAAACATCGATTCCTATATCGATGATCTCATAACCTTCCCTTTCCAGGGCAATGCGTACGACCATTTTCCCGATGTCATGAAGATCACCTTTCACTGTCCCCAGGAGAATTTTCCCAAAAAACTGTTCCTTGCCTTCGAGGAGATGCGGTTTGATGACGTCCATCGCCGATTTCATGGCTCGCGATGCGATCAGAACTTCCGGAATGAATATTTCATTGGCCTTGAATTTTTTCCCGACCGCTTCCATTCCTTTGATAAGCCCAGAGTTCAAAATAATTTCAGGTGAAATATTCAAGGAGAGAGCTTTTTGTAGCAGTTCTTTGACTTTTGCTGAGTCTCCGTGCTCCAAATTTGTTGCGATTGCAGAAAGTATCTCCATGCTTAATGCCTCAGGGTCACTTCACACTGATTTGTTCCGATATCATTTTTTCTCTCGGATAATCCTGCATTAATCTAGCATTTTGTCTCACAATCGTCTAGCATTTTGTGTAAATATTTTGTAAAATTATGCTGAACATAAATAAAAAAAGTAAAATAAATGCAGCTTCAGACAATCTTACCCGAAAGGAAGTTCAAAATCCTCTCAAGCAAATACACCGCTAAGACAGGATTGCCGCTCGTTCTCATGAATACGAGAGGAGAAATCATCCACAGTGGAAAAAAATGCACGATGTGTGAGCAAGCCTTGATAAGCAGTAATAGTGTCTTGATGAACAATTGTCGTTTGAAGATGTTGAACGCGATTGAAGAAGCTTTTCGCTGGGGAGAGGGTTACATCACGAACTGCCCAATTGGGTTGATCATGTTTGCTGTGCCTATCGTTCTCGATCAAAGACTCGTCGGCGGATTTCTAAGTGGCTTTGCCATTTTTCCAGAAATGAGACAGGATTTTAAAGATGAGATTATCCAAAATCTCAGGGGTTTCGATGAAGTTGTGGATGAGTCAAAGCTCGGGAGCATAAAGCTTAAATTTTTTTCACTCAAAAAGGTGAGGGATAATGTCGCCTACCTTCTCGCCCTCACCCGGCAGTTTCAGATCACGGATATGAATTTTCTTGAAGACAGAAAAGCCAAATACATTCAACAGTACAAAATCGCAAACTTCCTGGACGAGCTGAAAAAAAACAAGCCAGATGTCGCGCGAAAGATTCTGGACAAACAAGAAGAGATAATCAAGAAAGTCAAACTCGGTGATAAAACAGGAGCCAGAGAGATTCTCAACGAATTCTTGGGAACGATCTTTTTTGAAAGCGGCATGAATTTTGAAATTATCAAAGTCCGGGTCATCGAATTGGTTGTTATTATTTCAAGAACGGCTATAGAAGCGGGAGTGGATGCCAAAGACTTGATGGGGTTGAACTACTCTTATTTCACAGAGTTGAATAAGACCACAGATTTGGATGAACTGCTGCTCAAGCTGAATGATATCCTGACCAATTTTATCAACAGGGTTTCTGTCACTAAAGAAAAAAAGAAAAAGATCAAGATCGGAAAAATGATCGAATATATCAATCAGAATTTTACCCGAAAAATAAAATCTGAAGAGGTCGCCAAAGCTGGGGGATTGAGTACAAGCAGGTGTCTTCACCTTTTCAAAGAGGAAACGGGGATGTCATTGTCCGAATATGTCAAAAAGCTCAGAATCGACTATGGAAAATATCTACTTTTAAATACCGATATCAGCATCGCCGATTGTTCGATCGAGGCAGGCTTTTTTGATCAGAGTCATTTTACGAAAACATTCAAGCAGGTAGAGAAGATCACCCCAAGCCAGTTTCGTCGTAAATACAAAAAATGG
>JASFEP010000008.1:0-34381 GCA_050124775.1 Candidatus Aminicenantota bacterium | reverse complement strand
TGAAGATACTGGATATCTTAACGCTGGCGATCCTTGTAGGATTGGTGTTTGGCTGTGCAGAGGAAAAAAAGGCTGGCATCGCTGATCTTGCTCTCACTAATGGAAAGATCTGGACCGTGGATCCCGGTCAGCCGTGGGCCGAAGCGGTTGCCATCAAAAAAGAAAGAATAATAAAAGTAGGGACTACGGAAGAGATAAAAAACCTACTCGATGAAAAAACCCAGGAATTCGACCTCAAAGGATCCTTTGTCCTGCCCGGATTCATCGACAGTCATACGCACTTCTTAGACGGTGGCTTTGCGCTTTCGAGCATCCAATTGAGAGAAGCCAAGAGCAAGGAAGCGTTTATCGAGATCGTTGAAGAAAGGACCAAAGAGATCGATAAAGGAGTCTGGATCCTCAACGGAGACTGGGACCAGCAGCAGTTCGACCCTCCGGAAATGCCCAGAAGAGAGTGGATCGATGCGGTGTCCCCTGAGAATCCTGTTTTTGTCAATCGTCTCGACGGACATATGGCTCTTGCCAACAGTCTCGCACTCGAGATTGCGGGAATCACCAAAGATACGATCTCGCCTCCTGGTGGAGAGATACTCAAGGACCCAGAGACCGGCGAACCCACAGGCATCTTGAAGGATGAGGCCATGAGTCTCGTCTCTGATAAGATCCCAGAGCCTAGCCTCGAAGAAAAGAAAAAAGCAGCACGAGCAGCTTTGCGACACGCCAGCCGAATGGGGGTTACTTCTGTCCACGATATGGCCTATTCCTCTAATTTCGATGTCTATCATGAACTTCTTAGAGAAGGCACCCTCAGCGCCCGGGTCACTGTCTATTTCGCGATCGGCCAGAATGACCTTTACGCTGAACTCGAACGGAAAAAGCCCCTTGAAACCGACTTATTGAAAATCGGCGGCCTGAAGGGATTTGTGGATGGCTCTTTAGGGTCCTTTACAGCTCTTTTTTTCGAGTCGTACTCCGATGATCCTACAAAAACGGGGATTCTTGCCTCAGATATGTATCCTGAGGGGATTATGGAAGAGAGGATTCGCAAAGCAGATGCGGCTGGTCTTCAAGTGGCCGTACATGCCATAGGTGACAGGGCCAATCACATCATCTTGGATATCATGGAAAGGGTGATCGCTGAGGGAGGGCCTAGGGACCGGCGCTGGAGGATCGAACATGCTCAGCATTTGATTCCCGAGGATTTTACACGCTTTGCCGAGATGGACATCATCGCTTCCATGCAGCCTTATCATGCCATCGATGACGGCCGGTGGGCAGAGAGAAAGATCGGAAAGGAACGAGCGAAATATACCTATGCGTTCAAGACTTTCCTCGATGCGGATGTCCTCCTTGCCTTAGGCTCCGACTGGACCGTTGCCCCGCTCGATCCCATATCCGGAATTTACGCGGCTGTGACCCGTCGGACCCTGGATGGAAAAAATCCCGATGGATGGTTTCCCGAACAGAAAATTTCTTTGGAAGAGGCCATTAAAGGATACACAATGAATGGCGCATACACGGAATTTGCCGAAGACGAAAAAGGCTCTATTCGAGCGGGAAAACTAGCAGACCTCGTCGTTCTCAGTCAGAATCTATTCGAGATCCCTCCAGAAGATATCGGGGTTACAGAAGTTTTAGCGACCATATGTAATGGAGAGATAATCTATAAAAAATGATCATTGTTTATTTTGTAGTCCTGATTATCACCTTCGCTCTGTTGTTTAAGTGTGCCGATTTTTTTATCCAGGGAGCTTCAGCGATCGCCGAGATTTTAAATATTCCCAAGATGGTTGTGGGAATCGTGCTCGTGGGACTGGCGACAACAGCTCCTGAATTCGGTGTTTCCGTGATGGCGTCCTTTTTGGGAAAACCCGAATTCGCCCTAGGGAATGCCATAGGATCGGTGATCTGCGATGACGGTATCGCTCTCGCATTTGCGGCGATCTTGGCCCCCATACCTATCCTCGTGAACTGCCGGATGCTCAAAATCATAGGACCATTTTTACTCGCTATAGATTTTATTGCCTTTGGACTGGCGCGAGATGGCGGCATCAGCCGGATCGATGGATTGATTTTGCTCATCCTCCTTGCTGTGTATTTTCTATTGATCTTTAAAGTCCCCCATTTCCGCTCGATTAAGCCAGAGAACAAGAATCGAGATGCTTATCCCAAAAAAAAGCATGAGATTTTTGAGAAAAAACTGGAGCTCAAAAAGCCTGTATCGCTTTTTGGGCTTGGATTGATCGGAGTTGTGCTGGCTACTCGCGGTGTCATCTGGTCTGCCGAGAACATTGCCATTCATTTTTCTATATCAGAGATCGTCATCGGGGCTACTGTTCTTGCGATAGGAACATCTCTTCCTGAAATAAGCACGTGTATCGTAGCGGCCCTCAAAGGAGAAGGCGAGATCGCTGTCGGGGATATCATCGGAGCGGATATCCTCAACATTTTGTGGATCATCGGTGTGGCCTCAGTCGTTCGTCCCATAAGGGTCGAAGTGGATATCATCAATTTCACTTTTCCTTTTATGATCTTGATTGTTCTTATCATGCTCGTGAGCATGCGTATCGGTTGTCGCCTGACGAAGTTAAAGGGGATCATCCTGTTTGCGACCTATCTTGTTTACCTGTTTTTCACACTCAAGTTTTTCACATAATGTGGATTATTCATAAAAGCTTCTGCCAAACTCATATTCTAAAAGCATTCTATATTCTATTGGCAGAATCTTTTACCCTCTGGGCGAGCCGATCTCACCCCAAAGCCTTCGTTGCAGCCCCTTCGAGGTAGACGACTACATCTTCAGGGGCCACTGCCTTACCTTTGGGGCGACCTTGGCCCGTGAATAATCCACCTTTTATCTGGATTATTCATAAAAGTAGCTGACAAACTCAAATCTATAAACCTTTGAAAAGGAAGATTATCAATCTTCTTGTCAGCTCCTTTTACCCTCTGGGCGAGCCGATCTCACCCCAAAGCCTTCGTTGCAGCCCCTTCGAGGTGGATGACTACATCTTCAGGGGCCACTGCCTCGCCTTTGGGGCAACCTCGGCCCGTGAATAATCCACCTTTTATCTGGATTATTCATAAAAGTTGACTTCACGATGATATTTGGTTAGATTATTTCTCCTTTAGATTCACGGAGGATGACATGAATATTGGCGTTATCAACGAAAGCGGGAAGATAGAAAACCGCGCAGGATTGACACCCAGTTCGGTATCCACCTTGACTAACAGAGGGCATGAAGTCTATATACAGGCCGGAGCGGGGCTCAAAGCAGGCTATACAAACGAAGAGTACTCGGATTGTGGAGGGAAGATCGTTTTTACCAAAGATGAAGTCTTCGGGCGTTCGGAGGTCGTACTCAATATCTCTCCTCTAAATGACGAAGAATGCGGCTTTATCAAAGACGATCAGATCCTCTTCGGTTTTCATCATCTGGCTGTTGCAAAAAAGGGCATGCTCGAGGGACTCCTCAAGAAGAAGGCCACAATAATCGGTTACGAGATCGTCCAGAAAGACGACGATAAGCTTCCCTTCATCGAGAGCCTGAGCGAAATCGCCGGTCAGATGTGTTTGGTCATCTCTGGACACTATCTTCAGAGCAATTATGGGGGAAGAGGTGTGGTTATTGGAGGCGTGGTGAGCGTTCCCCCGGCAACAGCGGTCATTGTAGGAAGCGGGATTCTCGCCAAAAGTGCGATCAAAGCTCTTCTTGGAGCAGGTGCTCATACGATAGCTCTGGGGCGTGATATGGAGCGTCTTAGAGAGGTCGAGGACATGACCTCTGGCCGGGCGGTCACATTGATCGCCAGCCGTTATAACCTGGAACGGATGATCCAGGTCGCTGATATTTTGATCGGTGCCGTTCTGTTGCCCGGTGAGAAGGCGCCAACCGTGATCACTCGAGAGATGGTCAAAAAGATGAGGAAGGGCTCTGTTATCATAGATCTCTCCATCGACCAGGGAGGCTGTATCGAAACCAGCCGGTTGACCACTCTGGAACAGCCGACATACATCGAAGATGGCATCATTCACTATTGTGTGCCGAATATCACATCTGCTGTTAGCAGGACATCCTCCAAGGTTTTATCCAACCTTGTAACGACATACCTGTTAAAGATCGGAGATTGGGGCATAGATGAGGCGCTCAAGAAAGACCCGGCTCTTTCCCGAGGGACCTATGTTTATCACGGAAAACTGGTGCGCAGGTCCATCGCAGAAAGGTTTGGATTAGCGTATAATGAATCGTTTCAATCATGAAGTGGTGAAAATGGAAAAATATTTGGAAAAATTTGCGACCGATCAGAAAGAGCTCATTCATATACTGCACAAAATTCAAGCGGAATATGGATACATACCTCCAGAGGCGATCACTGCGATCTCGAAACATCTAAAAATTTCCGAGAGCGAAATTTATGGTGTTTTGACGTTCTACAAAGCCTTCAGTCTCGAGCCTCGAGGAGAACATGTGGTCACGGTCTGTATGGGGACGGCCTGTCATGTCAGAGGAGGCCCCCAGATCGTCGAGGAGATGGAGCGCAGACTTGCAGTCAAAGTTGGCCAGACAACAGCGGATAACAAATTCACGCTCGAGACGGTAAACTGCTTGGGCTGTTGTGCGATCGGACCGGTTGTTGTTGTTGACGGGAAATACCATTCTCAGATTACGTTAAAAAAAATTGAAGGAATACTGAAAGATTATAAAGAGTAGCTGCTATGGACAAAATCACCAATCCGGAACAACTCATCGAGTGGAAAGAAGAAATTCTTTCAAGGCGTCCCAGGTACAAGAAAACGATCGTCGTCTCTTCAGGAACGTGTGGCCAAGCCAGTGGTTCTCTCCCTGTTATCGATGCGATCGAAGGAGAATTAGAAAAAAGACACTTAGAAGATACGGTTGCGGTTGAAATCACAGGATGTCATGGATTTTGTGAACTAGAACCGAACGTAATCATCTATCCGGAGGAGATTTTTTACGGGAATCTCGAGCCAAAGGATATACCGGAGATCGTAGAAAAGACGGTTTTCGGAGATGAATTGTTAGACGCCCATATCTATAGGGAACCACGAACAGGGAAAAAGAGTGCCGTTCAAAAGGATATCCCGTTTTATAAAAAACAGATGCGGCTCCTCACTGGAAACAATTTCAGGATCGACCCGAAAAGTATCGAGGACTATGTCCGTTTCGATGGGTATCAAGCTCTCGCTGAAGTCCTGTTCGATAAAACGTCAGAAGAAGTTATTCAGGAGATCGAACAATCGGGCTTGAGAGGCAGGGGAGGTGGCGGATTTCCCACAGGCCGGAAATGGGCGATCTGTCGAAATGCCAAATCCGAAATCAAATACATTATCTGTAATGCCGATGAGGGAGATCCCGGTGCTTATATGGACAGGAGTCTCCTTGAGGGCAATCCCCACAGCGTGATCGAGGGTATGATCATAGGCGCATATGCCATTGGCGCGACAGAGGGATATATCTATGTGAGGATGGAATATCCCCTAGCTGTCGAACATCTAAGAATCGCGCTGGAGGAAGCCATAAGGTATGGCTTTTTGGGGCAGTCTATCATGGGGTCAGAGTTCCATTTTAACATCCATCTGGTCGAAGGAGCCGGAGCTTTCGTTTCCGGGGAAGAGACATCCCTCATGGCTTCGATAGAAGGGAAGCGTGCATTTCCCCGGCAGAGACCGCCTTTTCCAGCTGAAAAAGGCCTTTGGGAGAAACCGACAAACATCAACAATGTAGAGACATGGGCCAATGTTCCATTGATCATAAACCGGGGGGCTGATTGGTATTCGAAAATTGGAACGAAAAATAGCAAAGGAACGAAGATATTTTCCCTCGTCGGAAAAATCAACAATACAGGTCTTGTGGAAGTCCCCATGGGGATCACACTCCGTGAGATCATTTATGATATCGGCGGCGGGATTAAGGGTAACAAAAAGATTAAAGCCGTTCAGACTGGCGGACCGTCTGGGGGTTGTATTGCCGCTGAGCAATTGGACCTTTCCATCGATTATGACACGCTCGCTAAAGCCGGATCTATCATGGGTTCTGGCGGTATGATCGTGATGGATGAGGAGACCTGTATGGTCGATGTAGCGCGGTATTTTCTGAACTTTACGCAAGAGGAATCTTGCGGGAAATGTGTTCCATGCCGGGTCGGGACTAAGCAGATGGTAGACATTCTCACTCGAATTGCCGACGGCAAAGGTGAAGAGGGGGATATTAAGCGACTGGAAAACCTCGCTCATACCATAAAAACAGGCTCGCTTTGCGGGTTGGGACAAACGGCCCCGAATCCTGTCCTCACGACGCTGCGGTATTTTCGGAAAGAATACGAGGCACATATCAAAGAGAAAAGCTGCCCGGCACTTGTTTGTAAAGCTTTGATCAGTTATTACATCGAACCCGAAAAGTGTGTCGGCTGCCTGCTGTGTTTGAAAAGCTGCCCCGTGGATGCCATTTCTGGCGAAAGAAAAAAAGTTCATGTCATCGATCAAGATCTGTGCATTAAATGCGGAGCGTGTTTTGATGTCTGTCCACCCAAGGTAACGGCCGTATCTAAATACACGGGGAAAAAGAGACAGAGAATTTTGAAGAAGGCTCCTCCGAAGAGAGAGAAGAAATGAAGATATCAATAGACGGTAAAGCGGTCGAAACAGAGGGCCAAAGAACCATTCTAGATGTTGCCCGTGACAATGGGATTGATATCCCGTCTCTGTGTGATTTTGAGGGATTGTCTCCATTTACAGGATGTCGTCTTTGTCTCGTTGAGATCAAAGGGAGAAGGGGTTATCCTCCTTCTTGCGGAACCTATGTCGAAGAGGGGATGGAGATCCTGACAGATACTCCTAAACTGAGAAAATTAAGGAATAACATTCTCGAATTGATTCTTACCGAACACCCGAGTGCCTGTTTGATCTGCTCGGAAAAAGAGAATTGTGATGAATACAAGTCGACAATAAGGAAAGTCGGCGAGGTCACAGGATGTGTTCTCTGTTCGAACAATCGACGGTGCGAGCTGCAGGATGTGGTTGATTCTTTAAAGCTTGAAAAGGTGGGATTCCCGTCTGTTTATAGGGATTTTGAGATCAAGAGAGGGGATCCTTTTTTCGATCGCAATTACAATCTCTGTATCCTGTGCGGTCGATGCGTCCGGGTTTGTCACGAATTGCGGGGCGCTTCAGCGATTACATTCGTTAATAGAGGCCCGGATGAGGTGATCGGGACAGTGTTGGATAAGCCTCTTTTGGAGTCTGGCTGTCAATTCTGCGGAGCGTGTGTGGATGTTTGTCCCACAGGATCTCTAGTAGAGAGAGGGCTTAAGTACGAATCTCTCCCCGATAGTGAGACGAAAACGATCTGTCCTCTTTGTAGTATGGGCTGTGAATTGGATATCAGGTTGAAGGACGGTCGAATCCTGAGTGCCTCACCCTCTTCGGAGGGCCCCGTCAACCGCGGTCAGGCCTGTGTGAAAGGTCGGTTCTTGATCAGGGACATTGTGTACAGCACTCAGAGAGAGCTGTTTCCTTTGATCAAGAAAAAGGGCGAATTTGAAAAGGTGAGCTGGGATGAGGCCCTGGATTTTGTGTCTCAGAAACTCAAACAGTACAAAGCCAAGGAGATCGCGGTGATCGAGTCGTCTCAACTGACATGTGAGGATGAGTTTGTGTCACGCAAGTTTGCCGCAGAGGTTTTAAAAACGAAAAATATTGATACGCGGCCGATCTTTTCCCCATATGAGGACTGCTATTCAGCGGCATACAAGGCCGGAGCTTCTGCGCAGCTTAATTTTGATGTCAAAGACATCTCAAAAGCGGACACAATCGTCCTTGCTGGCACGGATCTTGTCACTTCCCATCCGATCATATGGCTCGAAGTCCTTGAAGCTGTCAAGAATGGAAGTAAACTGATCATCATCGGCCCCACCGAATTCCTGCTCGAACGGTTTGCATGGCACTGTTTAAGGGTCAAACCTGGTTCAGAATCTCTCCTTTTTGGCTTACTCGCCAAATGCGTTTTAGAAGGAACGGAATCGAAAGATATGCCCGGCATTGACGGTATTTCCGGATTTATCGGATCTTTAGATAAGATTCAGGTTGACGATGCCGTTAATCTGACCGGTGTGAACGAAAATGTACTGAAACAGGTATCTGGCCTTTTGATGGATGAAGGTTTGTCCGTGTTCCTGTTCGGAGCGGGGGTCGCTCAATCTCCCTCCAATCCGACCCTGGTATCGGCACTGCGAAATCTGGCATTATTGACCGGCGCCAAATTACTGCCTCTTGGTTCTACCTGCAATGATCGGGGTCTTTTCGAGCTCTCAAGATCATCCTCAAAAGCGAGTATCTCTAAAGACCAAATCCTCCGGGGCATTTCTGATGGGGAGATAAAAGCGCTCTATTGCGTTGGATCTGCAACTCTCCCGAAAACAGTGAAAACCGAATTCTTGGTCATGCAGAGTGCGTATTGGGATAAGGATTTTGATAGCGCTGATGTTTTTCTTCCTGCTGTCACCTTTGCCGAAACAGAGGGAATCATCGTGAATGTTGAAGGGCGCGTCCAGCTATCCCGCAAGGTGATCGAACCATTAGGAGACGCAAAACCCGATTGGTGGATCTTTTCTCAACTCGCTCGAAAGATGAAGGCCAAAGGCTTTGATTACGAAAAACCGGCCGATATCTTTAAGGAGATCCGCAAAACACATCCTGGATTCGCCAATACCAGCCTTTCCAGTTTAGTAAAGGGAAAAGAAACCTTTATCAAAGAGGAAAAAAAGGGAGCGGGGGGTCTCAGCCCGGTGAGCTTCGGGCTGGAAGGAGTGGAATCCTCGAAAAAATATCCCTTCAAGATGATCCTGAAACCGGATCAGAACTCTTACCGAAACTTATCTTTGAGTACTGAAAATAAAGGATTTGCACTCATCGAGAACGCCCGGTGGATTCGAATGAATCCTGAAGATGCAGATAAATTGGGATTTCATAACGGTGACCCTTTAGTCGTGGAATCATCAAGAGGAAAGAGGGAAGGTGTGGTTAAACTATCGGAAGCGTTACCTCGGGGATTGATCGAATCCCAGATCGTCTGGAGCGCTGATGCCAGAGTCTCCACATTTTCACTCAGGTTTCCCTTAACGAAAGGATGCTATCCCCAGGAGCCCATTCCCGTAAAGGTCAAAAGAGGAAAATAATGGCAAAGATTTTAAACAGAGAACGCTTAGTCCCGAATATTCATCTCATAGAGGTCGAGGCCCCGAAGATCGCAAAAAAGTGCAAACCCGGTCAATTCGTGATCCTTATGCCCGATAACTTTGGTGAGAGAATCCCCTTAACGATCGCCGACTGGGACAGAGAAAAAGGAAGTATTACTTCGATTTTTCTAGTGGTCGGAACTTCCACGCATAAATTATCCCTTCTCGAAGCCGGGGACGAAGTGCCAGTTTGTGTAGGGCCCCTTGGCCGGCCCTCGGCGATCGAGAAATTCGGAACTGTCCTCTGTGCGGGCGGGTGTTTTGGCATAGCTGCCATATATCCCATCGCTCGGGCCATGAAAGAGGCCGGGAACAGAGTGATCACAGTCCTGGATGTGAAGGCGAATTTTCTCCTTTATTGGGAGGATAAACTGAGATCCGTGAGCGATGAGTTCTATGTGTCATCCAGGGACAGCTATTACGATTGTAAGGAATACATCCACAAGACTCTGGAAAGTGTTCTCAAAAAAGAAAAAAAGATTGACCGTGTCATCTCTATTGGCTGCACGTATCTGATGTATGCGTGTTCCGAATCCACGAAGCCGTTGGGAGTGAAAACTCTCGTCAGTCTCAATCCCATTATGGTCGATGGAACGGGTATGTGCGGAGCCTGCCGCGTCACAGTAGATGGCAGGACAAAGTTTGCGTGTGTAGACGGTCCGGATTTTGACGGTCACTTGGTTGATTGGGAAGAACTGTTTATCCGAAGGAAGTCTTATTTTGAGGATGAGATCGATTCTTTGAGTTACTGGGAGAAGAAGAATTTCCCCTAGAGCGATAGACTAGAAAGAGTGCAAAATGGCTGAAAAAAAAGAAATGCCCCCCGAGCTTAAACAGAAATTACGCGCGAGATTCGATGAAGATTGGCGTAAGGAATTGCGGAAGTCGGTCCCCGTGAAAGAGAGGATGAAACTTGGCCGAAAGAAGATGCCGGAAAGAAGTCCCGACGTTCGCAATCAAGATTTTTTTGAAGTCAATCTCGGTTTATCCGCAAAATTTGCCAAAGAGGAAGCCCAAAGGTGCTTGGATTGTGCCAACCCTCAGTGTGTTATGGGTTGTCCTGTGGGGATCGATATCCCCACCTTCATCAAGCTCATCGAGATCGGGGATTTTGAACAGAGTGCGCGGAAAATAAAGGAAACCAATGTCCTGCCGGCCATCTGCGGGCGCGTATGCCCTCAGGAAACACAGTGCGAGGCCGTATGTAACTTGAAGAGAGCGACCGGGATTCCCGTAGCTATCGGGAATCTGGAGCGGTTCGTTGCCGACTATGAGAGAAGCACAGGTAAAGTTCACATCCCGAAGCTCCCTCCTCTGACTGGGCATAAAGTTGCTGTATTGGGGGCGGGCCCTGCAGGTTTGACGGTTGCCGGAGATCTGGCTTTGAAGGGCCATGAGGTTACGATCTTTGAAGCCCTCCACGTGGCCGGCGGTGTGTTGGTTTACGGCATTCCTGAATTCCGTCTTCCAAAAAAGATCTTGAGTGCGGAGATCGATTATTTGAAAAGCCTCGGTGTCGAGTTGAAAACCAATTTTGTCGTCGGATTGACTGCAACGATCGACGATCTGAAGAAAGAAGGGTATGAGGCCTTTTTTATCGGTACGGGAGCTGGCCTGCCGAATTTTATGCGTATCCCGGGAGAGAACCTTGTGGGTGTGTATTCGGCGAATGAATACCTTACTCGTGTGAATTTGATGCGCGCCTATGAATTTCCTGTCTATGATACGCCGGTCTTCTTAGCGAAGAGAGCCGCCGTTCTCGGAGGGGGAAATGTAGCCATGGATTCCGTGAGAACAGCAAAAAGGCTTGGTGCAGAATTCGCTGCATGTGTTTACCGGAGGTCCCGCAAAGAAATGCCCGCAAGAGTCGAGGAAGTTCATCATGCCGAAGAAGAAGGCATAGAATTTCATTTCTTAACAACACCCATACAATTCATCGGCGATGATAAAGGCCATCTCAAAGCGATGGAGTGTCTCCGCATGGAATTGGGGGAACCCGATGATTCCGGAAGACGCCGTCCCGTCCCCATCGAGGGATCGGAATTCATCATGGAGGTCGACCTGGCCGTTGTGGCCATAGGAAACAGCTCGAATCCGCTGATCGGACAGACAACTCCCGAACTCAAGGTTGGAAAATGGGGTAATGTCGAGGTGGACTGGGAGACTATGGCGACGAACATGGATGGCATTTATGCCGGAGGCGATATCATTCGGGGGGGCGCTACAGTCATCCTTGCTATGGGCGATGCTCGGATTGCTGCCAATGAAATAGATAAGTACCTCAATTCCAAAAAGAGCAGGAAAAAAGCAAGAAAGTAATGCAAAGAGTGAGACAACGATGAGTTGGGTCGATGATTACAAAAAAAAACTGGTGACAGCTCAAGAGGCAGTATCCGGCATAAAAAGCGGCGACCGCGTTTACATCAGCGGAAACGCTGCCACACCCTATGTTTTGATGAATGCGTTGGCCGCCAGAAAGGATGAACTGAAGGGCGTCGAGCTCGCTCATGTCCTTCTGCTCGGGGAGGACCCTTTGTCCAGACATGAGATGGAGGGACACTTTCGCCATAATTCGCTTTTTGTCGGTCCGGCAGACCGCAAAGCCATCAATGAAGGGCGAGCAGACTACATCCCGATTTTTCTTCATCAGATCCCCGATCTGTTCTTCGCGAACCAGATGCCTTTGGATGTCGTTATGCTCCACCTTTCTCCCCCTGATGAACATGGTTTTATGAGTTATGGTGTGGAAGTTTTGGCTTCTAAAGCCGCAGCTGAGACAGCCAAAGTCGTTATCGCGCAGGTGAATGAAAAAATGCCGAGAGTGCTGGGGGATTCATTCATTCATGTCTCTCGAGTTCATAAGATCGTCGAGATCTCGGAAGATCTGCCTCAGCTCGAAAAAAAGCCCTTCAGCGATGTGGAGAAAAAAATTGGGAGTTTTATTGCCGATCTCATCGAGGATGGTTCCACCCTCCAGTTGGGTATTGGCGGAATTCCCGACGCCGTGCTGGCAGCTTTGGAGGGGAGGCGTGATCTAGGCATTCATACAGAGATGGTCTCCGATGGCGTGATGGAGGCGATCGAATCGGGCACGATTACAGGAGCCAAAAAAACCTTCCATCCCTATAAGGTCATTATGACTTTTTTGCTGGGATCGAGCAGGCTGTATGATTTTGCGGATAACAACCCGGTTTTTGAGGCGCATCCCACAGACTATACTAACCATCCTTTTAACGTGTCCAGGAATGATAATATGATCGCAATAAATTCTGCCATCGAACTGGACATCACCGGGCAAGTCTGTTCGGACTCAATCGGATCTTACATCTACAGCGGCTTTGGCGGCCAGGTGGATTTCATAAGAGGAGCCGCACACTCGAAAGGCGGAAAACCCATTATTGCACTTCCCTCAACAGCCAAAGGAGGGGAATTATCGCGGATTGTTCCTTACCTGAAAAAAGGCGCCGGTGTCGTGACCACCCGTGCGGATGTGAAATATGTGGTGACGGAATTTGGTGTTGCCTTCCTCCACGGAAAAAACCTGCAAGAGCGTACCAAGGCTCTTATCGATATCGCTCACCCCAATTTTAGAGACGACCTCATCAAAGAGGCTAAAACTCGCCATCTCATCCAATAGTCGGGAAGCTCTTTCCGGTGCCGGATGGTCCTCTTCCTATTGACTGAGTCGATGGTTCGAAAAGGAAGTTCTGTCTCAGTTTTTCCAGCGAGGAAACTTGGCTTGGGCGTAGGGATATCGTTCATATTTCATTCAGTAAGGGAACCATGCCTGCTCAGCCCTTCTCACAGTTTTAAGTGCCACGTAATCAAATCTATGAACATCGAAATAAGGCATTCACGCTAACACGATTCTGAAGAGGCTTTGTTTATCGCTTGATAAAATTACGGGAAATTGTAAAACTATGACTGTTATTGTTTGTGGAGCTGACAGAGGAGTCATGAGACAATCGAGCCTATTCCCAGAAGCAAAAGGTCATATTGGGACCGATGAATCTGGAAAAGGGGATTATTATGGCCCCTTGACCGTTGCGGGGTTTTTCCTCCCAGAGGGGCAGGAAGAGGTTCTTATCGAGCTGGGGATCAGAGACAGCAAAAGGATATCTGATAATCGAGTGAGAGAATTGTCTGACCTGATCCGCAAGGGATACAAACACACCCTTGTGGCCATCGGACCGGAAAGGTACAACGAACTCTACGGCAAGCTCAGGAATCTCAACCGCTTGCTGGCATGGGCCCATTCCCGTGCCATCGAGAATTTACTCGAAGAGGTCCCCTGTACTCTTGCTGTGACAGATCAATTCGGAGATAAGGCGTTCGTTTTGAATGCATTGATGAAAAAGGGACGGAATATAGATCTCATTCAGAAGCCCAAGGCCGAAGAGGACCTGGCAGTAGCTGCGGCCTCAATCCTGGCCCGTGCTGAATTTTTGAAGCGTCTGTATTTTCTTTCTCAGGATGTAGGGATTGAACTCCCAAAAGGCGCCTCGCAGAAGACGGAAGAGGTCGGCGCAGAGCTTATCCAAAAGCATGGAATCGAGATCCTGGATAAGGTGGCAAAAAAGCACTTCAAGATCACTGGCCGCATCCTTTCTGTCGTTGATCCCTCATGATAAATACACATGGTATCGGCATTTCTTATGAATAATTCAGATTAATCATGTCAGAGGAATTATTAAAATGAAATATGAGACTAAGCGGCTCTATTTTGACAATCCTTATCAAGTGGAGTTTAAAGCGAGAGTCATTGGAAGGGAAGTCCATGGAAAAACGCCTGCCTTGATCCTCGACCAAACGTGTTTCTATCCGGAATCCGGAGGGCAGCCTGCGGATAAAGGCAGGATCAACGGCGTGGATGTACTGGATGTTCTAGAAAAGGACACACATATCCTACATGTCATGCAAAGCGAGGTTGAAGCTGACGAGGTCAGCGGCATTATCGAGTGGGAAACACGTTTTGACCATATGCAGCAGCATTCTGGCCAGCACATTCTCTCGCAATGCTTCGACACCCTTTTCGATGCCAAAACACTCTCCTTCCATCTCGGCACAAAAACATCGACGGTCGAGATCGACCTGAGAGACATTACGGAAGATGAAGTCGAAAAAGTCGAGATATTAGCCAATGAGATCGTCTTTCAGGATGAAGAGATCTGTACCTACATCACCCCAGAGGATATGATCGATGAAGTTCCTCTTCGCAAACCTCCGCAGAAAACAGGGCACATCCGTGTGGTACAGATATCCGATTTCGATTATTCCGCATGCGGCGGTACCCATCCGAACAAAACCGGGGAGATTGGATTGATCAAAATCCTTAAGTGGGAGAGGATCCGGAACAACCTGAGATTCGAGTTTGTGTGCGGCCGCCGGGTTCTTGTCGATTACGGAATTAAAAACAGGATCATCCGCGAGGTGGCAGTCAGGTTCAATGTCGGAGAGAGTGAGCTCATCGGGTCCATCGATAAAATGATATCCGAACTAAAGGACCAGCGGAGACAACTCAAAAAGACACAGGAAAAGTGCCTCGAAATCGAGGCTCGCGAGATCCGAAGAACTGCTGCAAGCAAGGTCATCAAAAAAATCTTCAGTCGAAGATCTCCGGATGAGATGCGGTTTCTTGCGCTTTCCATAATCAGGAGTGGCACATATGTCGTTCTGTTCGGCACGGATTTAGAGGACCGGGTTCATCTGGTATTGGCATGCTCCGAAAGCCTTGGGCAAGACATGCGGGATCTTCTCCCTGTTATTTCGCCCCTGATCGACGGGAAGGGTGGGGGAAGGCCCTCTCTTGTGGAAATTGCAGGGCAAAAAAAAGAGAAGCTAACGCTCGCTCTCGATAAAGCTTCGGATTTTCTTGGAATGTGACTGGTCGTCTCCGGTTTTATTCGTAGCGGAGGCAAATGATGGGGTCGACGCGGGCTGCCTTTTGAGCAGGTACAATACCGAAGAATAGCCCCACTGAGACCGCCACGAAAAATCCGAGAAAAATCGACCAGAGTGTTACGGAAGCCGGCAGGGGAGTGGCTGATTTTACGATAATCGCTATAGCAAAACCGATAAGGATACCTATAGCCCCTCCTGTACCCGTGAGGAAGACCGCTTCGATCAAAAACTGTTTCAAAATATCCGACGAGCGTGCGCCTATAGCTTTTCGTATGCCGATCTCCCGAGTTCTCTCTTTGACGGAAACCAGCATGATGTTCATGACTCCAATCCCGCCCACCAAAAGCCCGATGGATGAGATAACGATCATGACCATGTAAGCAGCTCCCGTGAGCTGGTTATAAAGGTCGACAATCGTATCCTGAGTGTAGATAGCGAAATCGTTGGGCTTGCCGAAAGGCACTTTTCTGCGTTTTCTCAAAACATTGATAATCTGTTCTATTGTTTCCTGAAGATAACCATGTTTTGTGGGCGTAGCGATGATCTCCAGATTTTCCAGGTCGTAGGGGAAGTGTTTCATCAATGTCGAGATAGGGATCCCCACGAGGTTGTCGCGGCTCTGTCCGAACATGCTTCCTCTTTTTTCGAGAACACCGACGACAAGAAACTTTTCCGGGCCTATCCGGATCTCTTTTCCCACCGCTTCGGAGTGGGGGAAAAGTGTTTCATTCAATTCTGCGCCGAGAACACAGATTTTAGCCCTGTGATCGACATCAGCTTTGGTGATAAATCTTCCTGTAACCGGCCTGTAGATCGTTAGGACATCCGGCCATTTCTCGTTCATGCCCAGGATAATGGCATCCTGAGCTTTTGTATTCTGGTATTTTATAGTGACGTCCTCAAAGACGTTCACGACAATGTCTACAGCGACTGCTTTGACAAGAGAACACTCCTCCTCGATGGCCATGGCATCTTCGATAGTAAAATCTTTACGTTGCCGTTCTTCCTCGGAGCGATCGCCCATCTGGATGCCCGGTTCGTATTTCGCGACGGCGATGATATCCGAACCGACAGATTCCAGATCGGCCAGGAATGCCCGGTTCAATCCCTGGATCACAGAAACCATGCCAATGACGGTCATAACGCCAATCATAATGCCGAGAAGCGTCAGGAAGGAACGGAGCTTGTTCGAGCGGAGAGAGTCGAACGCCATCTGGAAAATTTCATTGATGATCCCGGCTCTCATTGTTCCGACCTCAAGGCCTCGATGGGATCCAGCTTGGATGCTTTGCTCGCTGGATAGAGGCCGAAAAAGATTCCTACAGAAGCAGATACGGCGATGGCCACGACGATTGACAGAGGGTCGACAGAGGATGGCATGGATGTGGCTGCCGTAACGATCCTGGCCAGAATAAATCCAAGAATGATGCCTATCATGCCTCCCGTGGCGGAAATCGTGGCCGATTCGATCAAAAACTGCACGAGGATGTCTTTTCTACGTGCGCCAATGGCCATTCGAATTCCGATCTCTTTTGTGCGTTCCGTGACCGCGACCAGCATGATATTCATGACCACGATTCCTCCCACGAGCAAAGCGAGTGAAGAAATGGCGATCATAGCGAAATAGATGCCTGTAGTGGCGCTTTTGTAGAATTGTATAAAAGTATCAGAAGTCTGGAAAGAAAAATCATCGGGTTCGTTGAAGGACACATGGCGTTTCGAACGCAAGATTGTCCTCACCTCATTCTGAGCCTTGGCCATCTGTTCTTGTGCGGCTGTGTGAATATTGATATTTATGCTCCGTCTTTCCCCATAGATCTTTTGGAATGTTGTGATGGGGATCCGGACATAATTATCTTGGCTGAATCCCAAGAGTTTCCCCTTTTTCTCTCCCAAGCCGATAATGAAAAAATTATGATTGCCGACCTTGAGTCTTTTTCCGATGGGATCGAGTGAGGAGAAGAGCTTTTCCTGGATGTCGGCACCAATGATACAGACATACCGTGACCGGTCTTCATCGTCTTTGCTGATGTGTCTTCCTCTCTGGAGCTCCAGTATAGATCCGATCGTGTGATCGAGATGAGTGATTCCTCTGATCTCTACGTTCTTTAAAGATTCATTCCTGTATTTGGCTGTTCGGTATGTGCTCACACTGGCGCCCACCAATTCACATGACTCACACAATCTTCGGACGAGCCGCATATCTTCGAGAGCGAATTTTTTCCGTTTCTGCTCCTCTCGCCACTGTTTGATCGATGTTATCATCATAGATGTTTTGGAGACGGAAAAATCGTTGGCACCAAAAAAGGCCATTTTCGTATAAACATAATCGTTAAGCCCTTGGATGATGGAAACGACGGTGATTATGGTGAGCACACCGATGATGATTCCCAGAAGAGTGAGAAAAGTCCTGAGTTTGTTCGACCAGAAAGAGCTCATGGCCATCGCAGCAGATTCTCCGAATTGTAATCGGGCCATCGAAAATTTCCTCCACTCTATTTTACATGAATTTATACGATATTAGGAGAATTAGGTTTGGTATTCAGCCTTCCATGCGAATTTTTACACCTTACGCCCTCAACGTTTCTTCGTGCAGTTCGGCATTGAAAGGATCATGAAATTTGAGGTCCATACGGGAATATGTAAGGAAAGGTTTCCAGAGGGTTGACATGATAGAGGGCAGGAACGACAATGAGAACGAAATGAAGGCACTTGTAGTTGAAAACAGAGAAATACGTTTAAAAAAGGTACAAGATCCTGTTCCTGGTCCTGGAGAGGCGTTGATCAAGGTCCTCAAGGCTGGGATATGCAATACGGATCTCGAGATTCTGAAAGGGTACATGGAATTTTCAGGCATCCTCGGCCATGAATTTGTCGGCCTTGTGGAAGATGCACCCCAAAAAGAATGGATCGGGCAGAGGGTCGTCGGAGAGATCAACCTCTTTTGCGGGGCATGTGAGTTCTGTGTCCGGGGAGAGACCAAACATTGCCCCTTCAGGACAGTTCTTGGGATTTCGGGTAAGAATGGAGCCCTTGCCGAATATCTCGCTCTCCCCGTCCAAATTCTCCATATCCTTCCAAAAAATGTATCCGTAAACGAGGGGGTTTTCACCGAACCGCTGGCCGCAGCCATTGAAGTGCTTAAACAGTTTAAAAATATCCGAGATGAGCGGGTTCTGGTTTTAGGTGATGGAAAATTAGGGGTGCTGATCGCCCAAGTGCTGGCTCTGGAAAGCGACGCGGTTGTCTGTATGGGAAAACATGAGAGAAACCTCGCTATCCTGGAGAGGAACGGGATCCGGACATACATGAAAGGAGACGATCTAGATCCAGGGTTTCCCTTGGTCGTTGAAGCGACCGGAAATGAAGACGGCCTGAAGACAGCTCTCCAAATGGTCGCACCGACGGGGATTGTCGTTCTCAAAAGCACTTACCGGGATGCCCCGACGATCGATATAGCAAAAGTTGTCGTCGATGAAATCCACCTGATCGGGAGCCGGTGCGGATCTTTGTCCGAGGCCATAAGCTACCTGACACATAAAAGGATCGATGTGGCAAACATCATAGATGGAGATTTTCCTTTGGATCGAGCTATGGAGGCGTTTGAGCACGCCAGAAAGCCAGGAGCTCTCAAGATTCTTCTCACACCATAGACAAACATGAAGAACACGAATAAGGAGACTGACATATGATCGAAAGAATGGAAAAAGAAAAAAACGGGACTGTTGTGCCGTGTGTGTGTTTCGAACAGCCCGGGAAGCAAAACACACAGCGAACCTTTGAGGTCGCTTCCCGAAGGGTGGAAGAGTTGAATGTTCAGAACGTACTCGTCGCATCGACTTCTGGGAGAACAGGATTCCTCTCCACGCAATTTTTTCCCGGGAGGAATCTTGTGGTCGTCTCCCACTCCACAGGATTTGTCGAACCGGACTACCAACAGCTCTTGCCCGACGAAAAACGTCGGATCGAGGAGGCCGGGGCAAAAATCCTGACATGCCAGCACGCTCTGGGAGGGGTGGGAAGGGCCGTCCGCAAAAAGTGGGGGACGTATGAGTTGGAAGAGATCATGGCCTTTACATTGAGATTGTTCGGACAAGGGACAAAAGTTGCCATCGAGATCGCAGTCATGGCAGCGGATGCGGGCTTGATCTCGACCAAAGAACCCTGTATGTCCATAGGGGGCACTGCAGAGGGTGCGGACACAGCCATACTTTTGATCCCGGCACACGCACAGAATTTTTTTGACTTAAAAGTGTTGGAAATTCTGGCCAAACCTCGACTGTATTAGTTCTTTGCAATTCCAAAAAATATCCGTACATCGTACAATACATGCAACAAAAAGGGTGATAAATGGCTCAAGTCATAGAAAAGGAGGATTTGCGTAATGAAAAAGAAGCTCATTGTCTTCAGTATTCTGATCGTGTGTTTATTAGGGAGCGGCAATCTGTCTGCAGGTGGCCTGTTTTTTATAGGGATTCAGGGAGGATGGTCACAACAGAGCATTGATATCAGAGATTTTGAATTCGATAAAAACACAACCTTTCTTTATGGAGCACGCGTAGGCGTGAGAATTCTGATGCTCGCTGTCGAGGGGAATTTTTATCAGGCTGCCCATGACATCAAAGCGTCCGATGTAGGCAATTTATGGGACTCTCGGCAGATCGACTACAATTATCTAGGAATCAATGTGCGGCTTTTTCTTCCATTACCCATTGTTAATCCCTATCTAACGCTCGGCTATGGGACGTATTCAGCAGATATCGAGGATATCGGGGAAGATAAGAGCGGGGGATGGAACGCTGGTCTTGGGGCCGAAGTGTTTTTAGGAGAAAAATTCTCTCTTTTGGGAGAAGCCAGGTATAATTATGGCAGCTTCGAGATCGAGACTGTGGATATAAAAATCAGGAGTTTCACCTTTCACATAGGCATAAATTTCGGTTTTTAAGTGTATAATCGTGAGATTAAACAAATTCCTGGCTCAGGCTGGTGTGGCCTCTAGAAGGGAAGCGGATCGGATGATCACCGAAGGCCGCGTCAGCGTGAATAACACGGTTATTGAAGAACTGGGAGTCCAGATAGATCCCACAAAGGACTCTGTCCGCGTGGATGGGCGGAAAGTGAAAGTCGAAAAGGAAGAATTCTATATTCTTCTGAATAAGCCTAAGGGTTATCTCGTGACGGCGAAAGATCCGTTTAAAAGATCCACAGTTCTGGAACTTCTGCCCAAGTTAAAAAAACGTGTCTTTCCTGTTGGCAGGCTGGATCTAAACAGCGAAGGACTGCTTTTGCTCACTAATAACGGGGAATTGGCGAACCGTTTGATGCATCCCCGGTACGGAATAAAAAAAGTCTATGAAGTCCGAACAAAAGGGATCCCAACCCGCAAAAACCTTCAAAGGTTGGAGAGAGGAATTTATATCGATGGAAAAAAGCGAGCCCCGGCCCGCCTCACCCACCTTGGGTCAGATTTAAGGTCTGCGAGGATCCGTATCGAATTGACAGAGGGGAGAAAACGTGAGGTCAGACGGATGTTCGAAGCCATCGGTACCAGTCTATTTTCTTTAGTAAGGGTCAATTATGCAGGATTAGCGATCGGGAATCTCAAAAAGGGAGAGTGGCGCTATCTCACGCCATCTGAAGTTGCAGGCCTGAAAAAGAAGGTGGGTCTGGAATAGGATCCTTATGCGTTCTTGTTCTTCTCAGTAGATGCTGCGAATGTTTTCCAGCTCTGGGCCAATCTTTGCAATTCTTCATCGACCAGATAATTCACGGTCCCCTCTTCGAATGTCCCATCCTTTTTCATCTTTCCAGCCTTGATCCCCGTCAGGATCTCGATCCCCTCATCGATGTTCTTCACCGGGTAGATGTGGAAATCGCCCTTTTCGACTGCTCCGATCACATCTTTTCTCAACATCAAATTCTGAATATTCTGATGCGGGATGATGACTCCCTGATTCCCCGTCAGTTTTTGGCTCTTACAGACATCGAAAAAGCCTTCGATCTTCTCGTTGACACCCCCGATCGGCTGGATCTCTCCCTTTTGGTTGAGAGACCCAGTGACTGCGATATCCTGCCTCAACGGGAGTTTTGAGAGGCTCGAGAGTATGGCATAAACTTCGGTCGATGATGCACTGTCGCCATCCACTCCTGCATAAGACTGTTCAAATGCAAGGCTTGCGGATAAAGAGAAAGGCTTGTTCTGCGCATATTTTCCCCGGAGATACCCGCCGAGGATCAGCACTCCCTTGTTGTGTGTCCTGCCGCTCATATCTGCTTCTCTCTCGATGTTGATCACACCTGCACGCCCCACAGCTGTGCTGGCCGTAATGCGCGTGGGTTTGCCGAAGGCATACCCTCCTATCTGATAGACCGAAAGCCCGTTGACCTGGCCTTCGACGCTCCCTTTTGTATCGATCAAGATACTTCCTTCTTCGATCATTTCCTGGATCTTGTCCTCGATGAGACCCACACGTTCGAAGCGTTCCTGGATGGCTTTCTCAACATGACTTCGGTTGACGATCTTCTTCTTGGCTTTTTTGGAAAAGTAACTGGATTCGCGGATCACGTCTGCGATAATGTTGAATCGGGTGGACAGTTTTTTCTGTCTTCCCGCAATTCTAGTGCCGTATTCGATGATGGCCGCGATCCCTTCTTTATCGAACGGTTGCAGGCCGTCATCCTCTGTGATCTTTTTAATGAAGGAGGCATATTCCAAAATGGTGTCTTTATCCTTATTCATCTCTGAATCGAACTCGGCTTTGATCTTGAATATCTTTTTGAAATCTTCGTCCATGTAATACAGGAGATTGTAGATATGGGAATCCCCGATCATGACCACTTTGACATCTATGCTGATCGGTTGGGGTTTGAGACGACTCGTGGAGACGAAGTAGATAGACATAAAATTTTGGATCTCGAGAGTTTGATTGCGAAGGGTTCTCTTGAGAGTGAGCCATACACCTGGTTCGATAAGAGCATCCAGTGCGTTTATGATAAGATAACCTCCGTTAGCCTTCAGCAAGGATCCTGCCTTGATTTTTGTAAAATCCGTCTGGAGCAATCCGAAACGATTCATGGTCGATTCTATAGAACCAAAAAGATTGATGTAATTTGGATTCGTTTCCATGATGACCGGTGCCTGGTTCAATTCGGAATTGTCGATGAGAAGATTGACTTTATACTCCACGAATGGCTCTGGCTGGAACATCTGCTGCTCTTTCTCGGGTTTTTGTGTGCCTTTAAAGATATGGATCCGTTTGGTCAATGTCGCTTCGACATCATCGAGATAATCGATAATCACATCGTAAGGAAAGCTGTTCCTTATTCCGAGGACGGCTCCTTTGATGATGGGAGTGATCGATTCTTGGTCCCATTCCTTCAACATCCGGTGCGTCTCTTCTTCTGTTTCTTTCATGTGCAAAAAAACTTCCTCAAGCTTATCCGTCAATTTCTCGTATTTTTCCTTGAGTTCTCCCAGTTTATCTTTATCGAACTTCCCTTCTCTCACCAGATTCTCCAGCTGGGGGAATGGGGTAGGTTTTCCTTCGATCACGGGGATGAGGTCGGGTTTTACATAAAGCCCCATCTGAACCTGAATAACGGAGAATCCTTCTGTGGCGACTTCATCTTCGAATGCTTTGAGGATCTCTTTCTGCTTTTTCTGCTGGCTTTCGATAATACTATCTCTTTTTTCCTTGTAATAAGAGCTCTTCAAAAGCTCAGGAATATTCGTTTTAAGCATCTCGATCAGCTGTTCCATGGCATCCCGAAATTGCCCGCCCTTTCCCGCGGGAAGGGTGATCAATGTCGGTTCGTCGGGATTCTTGAAATTATTCACGTAAAGGATATCGTCTGGAGTTTTATCATCTTTTTCCAGTTTTTCCAGGAGCTGTTTGATAGTCGTGGTTCGTCCCGTTCCCAGCATCCCCGTGATGAAGATGTTATAGCCGAGGCTTTTGACATCCAACCCGGTTTGAATGGACTGTATGGCTCGATCTTGCCCGATAATTCCTTCACAGGACTTGCATTCCTCGGTGGTATTGAAGGGTATCTTCTCTGGGCTCAGTGTCCAGGCCAGTTTTTCCGGTGGCAATTCTTTCAAAGAGGTGATTTTTTTCACTTGATCTATCTCCTTACATTTCTATTGAGTCTTTGGCGGCATTCAAATTTTTAGCATAAATTTTCTCTAAACACAACTTCTCGAGCTCGATTCAGCCCTGATCGGTGATCCAGCCTGGACTATTCATGTGAAATTATAGTGCAAATTGAAATGTTATCTGATAAAATAAACAAAATTCAGGAGGGCTTGAGCGTGAACACTGTTCGTATTGAAAAAGTCGTAACGAAAAAGGATCTTAAGTCATTCATTAAGTTCCCTTGGCGAATCTATAGAGGAGATCCCAATTGGGTCCCTCCGTTGATCATGGATGTGAAGGAAAAGCTCGATAAAAAGAAAAATCCCTTTTTCGAGCACTCAGAGATGGAGCTATTCCTGGCTTATAAAAATGGTATGATCACAGGAAGGATTGCAGCCATAGTCGATAAAAATCACAATGAATTCCATGATGAAAAGGTCGTTTTTTTTGGCATGTATGAATGCCTGAATGACCTGGATACTACCCAAGCCCTGCTGGACCGGGTCGCCCAATGGGGGTCGGAACGGGGGCTGGACACGCTTCGGGGTCCCATGAATCTGAGCATGAATGATGAGTGTGCGTTTCTTCTGGATGGTTTCGATTCTCCACCGATGATTATGATGACATACAATCCTCGTTATTATTTAGAGCTGATGGAAAAATGTGGATTGGTGAAAGCTAAAGACCTCTACGCTTTTTATATGAGTGCAGAGGAAGATATGTTGAAAAAAATCCAGGGCATCGTGAACGAGATCAAGAAAAAAACCAATGTGACATTGAGATCTGTGAACATGAAAAGAATCGACGAAGAAGTCGAGAAGATCAAGTACGTCTATAACAATGGCTGGGAAAAGAATTGGGGTTTTGTTCCATGGACAGAAAATGAAATGGACCACATGGCTAAGAAGCTCAAAACCTTCGCTGATCCCGATATCGTAATCATCGCCGAGGACAAGGATGGACCCGTGGGATTTGCTTTTGCGATGCCGAATTACAATGAAGTGCTTATCAAGCTGAATGGAAGGCTCACACCTTTAGCCATTCTTAAGTTTTTGGTATACCGGAGGAAGATCGAAAGCGTACGGGCCATAGTCTTCGGGATCGTCAAAGAGTACAGGCAGACTGGATTAAGCTATCTGTTGTATTCCGAATTTGAAAAGAATGTGAAGAAAAAAGGATACAAATGGGGGGAGACATCCTGGCAGCTCGAAGACAACGAAGCCATCAACAGATTTGTCAGATCTATCGGAGGGGAGGTCTACAAGAAATACCGCATTTACGAAAAGAGCATTTCTTGAGTTAGGAGATTATATGGGTTATAAAAATTTATTGATTCAAAAGCAAGATGCAATCGGTCGAATTGTCATCAATCGGCCGGATACATTGAATGCCCTAAATGCAGAGACTGTCAAAGAGCTTTACGAAGCATTCCTCTCATTACAGGAGAGTCCCGATGTCCGTGTAGTTATCCTGACAGGCTCTGGGGAAAAGGCCTTTATAGCGGGTGCTGATATCGGAGAACTGGCCCGGCTCGAATTCACCACTGGAAAAGACTATGTTTTAGAAGGACAGGAACTTTCCAAATTGATAGAAAATTTGAGAAAACCCGTCATTGCAGCCATCAATGGATATGCACTGGGTGGCGGCACGGAAATGGCCTTAGCCTGTCATATCCGTATTGCATCGGAAAACGCCAAAATGGGTCAGCCTGAAGTGAAGTTAGGTCTCATACCTGGCTTCGGCGGCACGCAGAGATTGGCGAGGCTTGTGGGAAAAGGCATTGCGATGGAACTTATCCTTACGGGGAGGATCGTCGATGCCCAAGAGGCTCTTCGCATCGGGCTGGTTAACAGAGTTGTCCCACAAAATGAGTTGATGCCCCGTTGTGAAGCCCTAGCGAAGGAAATGATCGACAATGCTCCGCTGGCGCTTGAATATTCCATCAAGGCCATTAATGTTGGATTGGACAAAACCTTAGGGGAAGGGCTTTTGAACGAAGCCGAGCTGTTTGGCAAGTGCTGTGAAACCGAGGACAGTAAAGAGGGGACCAGAGCCTTTTTGGAAAAGAAAAAGCCCAACTTTTCAGGAAAATAAAAGGAGATTGGAATGGATACCTATCAGGGAAAACTCCAAGCCAAAGGCTTGAAGATCGGCATAGTACTCAGCCGTTTCAATCAGTTCATATCGGAAAGACTTCTCGAGGGAGCGATGGATGCTCTCTATAAACTGGGAGCCGATGACAAGGATATCTCCTTATTCAAAGTCCCTGGTTCTTTTGAGCTTCCTCTTGTCGCAAAAAAATTGGCTTTGGCAAAGAAAGTGGATGGGATCCTTTGTTTGGGCACTCTCATCAGGGGTGATACACCTCATTTTGATTTTTTGAGTTCCGAGGTCACGAAAGGCCTGGCCCAAATAAGTATGGATGACGGGATTCCGGTCTCATTTGGGGTGCTGACGGTCGATACCATTGAACAGGGCATCGAGCGTGCAGGGACCAAAGCGGGAAATAAGGGTTATGATTCGGCCTTTTCCCTGATCGAGACTTTGAATCTTTTAAAGGATGCAGGACTGTAGATCCAAATAGCCTTTTGCATGGGAAAGCGAAGAGAGGCCCGAGAAAGCACCCTTCAGATTCTCTTTCAGCTTGAATTCAACGATTTGGATGCGGAGCAAGTGTTTCGCCTCTATTGGAAGGATAAAAAGGCCTCTAAGGAGGTTAAAGATTACTGCCAGTGGCTCATTAAAGGGGTAACCTCCCATAAAGAAAGCATCGATAAGAGCATCCAATCGGTCTCCGAGCATTGGCGGCTTTCCCGGATGCCTGTCGTGGACCGCAATATCCTTCGAATGGCTGTTTTTGAGCTTCTTTATGAAAAAGATGTAGCTCCTGCGATCGTCATTAACGAAGCGATCGAGATCGCGAAAAAATTCAGCAGCGAGCAGGCAGCTATGTTCGTGAACGGTGTCTTGGACTCTCTGAGAAAAAAACAAAGAAAAAGAACCGCTAAGGAACGAAAAGAATGACTGAAAAGAAAGAAAAAGCGCAATCGGATCACCCTGGGGATCAGCCCCTCTCTGAAAAAACCGAACAAGAATTGGTCCGCCGTGAGAAAATGCAAAAATTGGCTCGAGAAGGAGTCGAGCTTTTCCCCCATAAGGTCGAGATGACTCATACAATTTTCGATATCGTCTCTCAGTATAAGGACTTGACCAACGAGGAATTGGAAGCGAAAAAAATTTCCGTGATCGTTCCGGGGAGGATCCTCTCGATCAGAAAAATGGGCCGTGCCATATTTTTTCATATCGCCGACAGTCGAACGAAGCTTCAGGTTTATCTCCGTGAGGATAAACTAGGTGAGGAGAAATTCTCCCAATTTTCTTTGTTGGATATCGGGGATATCATTTCGGCCAGCGGCAGCTTGTTCAAAACCAGAACAGGAGAACTCACATTACTCTGTCAATCCTTCACTTTTTTAGCCAAATGCCTCCATCCATTGCCCGAGAAATGGCATGGACTCCAGGACGTGGAGCTGCGTTACAGGAAAAGATACCTTGACCTGATCATGAACCCGGAGCAGAGAGAAGTGTTCAGGATGCGTAGCGCAATGATCTCATACATTCGGCGGTTTTTCGACGAAAGAGGCTACATCGAGGTCGAAACACCGATGATGCACTCCATTCCGGGGGGAGCACTGGCAAAGCCCTTTAAGACATTTCACAAGGCTTTGGGGATCGACCTCTATCTGCGGATCGCTCCCGAGCTTTTTCTCAAACGCCTGACAGTCGGTGGTTTGGAAAAGGTATACGAGATCAACAGAAACTTCAGAAATGAGGGGATTTCTTCCGAGCACAATCCCGAATTTACCATGCTCGAGTGGTACGAAGCCTATGCCGATTACTTTGACATGATGGAGATGACCGAGGATCTTATTCATGGACTCGCAATGGCCCTTCTCCAAGGCGAGGAGATCCCCTACGGAGAACATAAAGTCTCTTTGAAGCGGCCGTGGAAAAGGATAAAGCTAATGGATGCTATTTTCCAGTACAGCGGGTTGGCACCCAGCCGTTTTGACAATAAAGAAAAAATCGTGGAATATGCGAAGACATTGGCCCCAGAACAACCAACGATTTCCTATGGGAAGGCCCTGGATATCATTTTCGATAAACACGTGAAACAAAATCTCATTCAACCCACCTTTGTGAAGAATCCCCCCAGGGAGATCTCTCCCTTAGCGAAAGCATCTCAAACAGATCCCGAAGAGGCAGAGCGTTTCGAGCTTGTTATGGCTGGTATGGAGATCGCCAATGCTTTCACCGAGCTGACGGATCCAGCCGAACAAAGAAGGATGTTCGAACAGCAGGCAGAACAGAAGAAGAAGGGGGATGAAGAGTCTCATCCTATCGACATGGACTATATCGAAGCATTGGAATACGGTCTTCCTCCCACCGGAGGAGAAGGGATCGGGATCGATCGTCTCGTCATGATCTTTGCTAACAAAAAATCTATAAGAGAAGTGATTCTTTTCCCATTGCTCCGTCCGAAGTAAGGATGATTAATGGTGAGTTGCTGATATGAGTTTCGAATATTTTGTCGCCAAACGCTATTTAACCGCCAAGCGAAAACAGGCATTTATCTCCGTGATCACCTTCATCTCCATATTGGGGATCACTATCGGCGTTATGGCCTTGGTCATTGCCATAGCCCTTATCACCGGCTTTCAAGGAGATGTACAGGACAAGATCCTCGGCTCGACTTCCCATGTCATCATCCGAGACTATTCCGAAGGGGGATTACAGGATTATGAACAGCTTATTCGAAAAGTAGAAGACGTAGAAGGCGTGATCAGCGCTACGCCAGTTGTGTTGGACACGGTTCTCATCACGGGACTTCTGAAAAGTCAGGGGGCCATGCTGCGAGGTGTCGATTTCGAGAAAGAGAAGGAGACCTCTCCCTGGCTCAGCGAACTTTCCATGGGAAGCCTCCCGGATTCTGAAGCCAAAAGAGATGGAATCCTCCTCGGGCGGGACTTGTCCTTTACGATCGGAGCCACAGTAGGGGATAAAGTCACAGTGCTGACCTCGTCCTCGCGCTTGTCACCCATGGGTCCTCTACCCAGGATGAGACAATTTATCGTAACAGGGATCTTCCACACAGGATTATACGATTTCGATTCTGCAACAGCACTTGTGTCTCTGGGATCGGCTCAAAGGGCATTCAACCTAGAAAACAGTATCAATCTCATTCAGGTCAGGATCAGAAATATTTTTCGAGCGCCCAATACAGCTGAACAGATTAAGATGATTTTGCCTCCCCAGGCTTATGCGATCACCTGGATGGAACTCAACAGGGCGCTCTTTTCAGCCCTAAGGCTGGAAAAACAGTTAATGTTCCTGACCATCACTCTCATCGTGCTTGTAGCCGCACTGAATATCATTGCCACGCTCATTCTGATGGTCATGGAGAAAACGCGGGACATCGGAATCCTCAAGGCGATGGGAACGACTTCCCGGGGGATCAGAAAAATATTTTTTCTTCAGGGCGCTATGATAGGTGTCATCGGAACGGCAATAGGGACAGCCTTAGGTTTGCTCTGGTGCTGGCTGGCCAACACATTCGAACTTATCAAGGTGCCGCAGGAGATTTATGTGATCGCTTTTGTCCCTTTCCGTATTAAAGCCTTGGATCTTTTGATGATTATTGGCGTGACCCTTCTCATCAGCCTTTTATCGACACTTTTTCCCTCTCACAGAGCCTCAAAGGTAGACCCGGTGGAGGCATTGAAGTATGAATGATATTCTGATCGCTGAAAGTTTGAGCAAGAAATACCCGCTGCCTGATGGTTCCTTGAGCGTATTCGAGGACCTGAACTTTTCTTTGTCTAAAGGAGACCTTGTCGCGATTATGGGTGTCTCAGGAGTAGGTAAAACGACCTTGCTCAATCTCTTTGGTGCATTGGACAGGCCGAACAAGGGGAAAATATTTATCGATGGAGAGGATATTTTTGCTAAGAATGAGAAGGAATTAGCGGAGATAAGGAATCATTATATCGGTTTTATCTTTCAGTTTTATCACCTCCTTCCTGAATTTACATCTGCAGAAAACGTGAGTTTTCCTCTTCTTATACGCGGTGTCGAGAAAAAGAAGGCACTCGCAAAAGCTATCGAAAAGCTCGAGGAAGTCTCCTTGAAGGATAAAGCTGCACTTAAACCTGCACAACTCTCTGGCGGGGAGCAACAGAGAATAGCTATTGCCAGGGCTTTGGTCAACGAGCCCAGAATTCTATTGGCTGATGAGCCTACCGGCAATCTGGATTGGAAGACCGGCCTCAAAATTCTGGAACTCATACAGGACATCCATAGGAAAAAGGACCTGTCCTCGATCCTGGTCACTCATAATGAAAAAGTCGCTCGATTTTGCCAGAGAGCATACCTGATGGAAAACGGAAAATTGAAACTTTTGCCTCCCCTCTAACGTTCTACTAACGTAGAGTGAATACGTAAAACGTTAAAATTAAAACAGAAACTGCTATTGACGTGTTGTGATACGTATTGCGTAAGGCACAAAATGCAAAATCTCAGAGGACATCGGGTTGTTCGTGTTTTAGAGAGAGCCGCTTTCACGTTTCCCATCATGGGAATATTTATTTTTGGGTCCAAATATGGTATAAGGAAAGGACAATGAAAAGAATTATATATGCATTGATATTTCTGTGTTTACCCCTATATCTTGCTGGACAAGAGATGGTTGAGAGGATAGAGATCGAGGGGAACGATCGTGTGACGCGAGAGACGATTCTTTACTATCTTTCATCCCAGGAGGGGGATTATTTCAGTCTCGAACTTCTCCAGAGGGATTTCAAAGTTCTCTGGTCGACCGGCTTCTTTTCGGATATAAAAATCGAACAATTCCCTGGGACACAAGGGAAAGTCATCAAGATCGTTGTGGAAGAGAATCCTGTGATCAGGGAAATTGTCTACAAGACGGGAAAAAAGCTAAAGGAAGACGACATCGTCAATAAACTGAAAGAGAAGAATGAATATATGCTTCCCTACTCCTATTACAGTCCGAACAAGGTGCAGCAGATAAAGAAGACGATCGAGGATCTTCTGGCTGAGAAGGGTCTCACTTCCGGAAAAGTGGAGACACAGATCAATAATGTCGGAAAAAACGAACTGGAAGTCGTATTCAACATCGATGAGGGCCCGAAGGTCAGAGTGGGGGATATCGTTTTTGAGGGATCCCCTAAATTGTTGGAGAGCACGCTCCGCGGGGCGTTCAAAGAAAATAAAAAACACGGGCTTATCACATGGATTATGGGGAAAGATACGTATAAACAGAATAAATTAGATGAAGATATCGCAAATCTTAAAAAAGTGTATCAAGAACATGGATATATGGAAGCCGTGATCGGAGAACCCCGGATCGAAGAGTACGAGAAAAAAACCATATTTTTGAAAACGCAGAAGATGAAAAGGATCGTCATCCCGGTCAATGCGGGATACAGGTACTCTGTCGGAGAAGTCAATATCGAGGGTAATCAAGTCTTTAATTCAGAGTATTTGCGTTCGCTCATTAGGTACGAAGAAGATGACATCTACAGCACTAAGGTGCGTGAGGAAGCAGTGAAGGAGATAGGGGAACTCTATCAGAACTTCGGTCATCTGTACGCACAGATTCGTCCGGTCGAAAGTCTCGACCCAAAGAATAAAAGAGTGAATGTCACATACAATATATATGAAGGCGATATCGCTTACCTTCACCGGCTCCATATCTCTGGAAATACGTATACCAAGGATAAGGTCATCCGCAGAGAGATGTTACTCAGAGAAGGCGATGCCTTCAGCTTCGCTCTGTTCAAGGATAGCCTCCTGCGCATGAACCAATTGGGACTGGTCGAGCTCGATGGTGAGCCGGATATTCAGCCCAATCCCGAAGATCCCACGCAGATCAACGTCGACCTTAGGGTTACCGAGCTCCAAAGGAACAACATCCAGTTCACTGCCGGTTACAGCGGATATCAGGGTGCTTTTGTAGCCATCAGCTACGGGACCGTAAATTTTCTCGGTGCAGGCGAGAAACTCGATCTGATGTTCCAATATGGAAAAAGAGTCCGGAACTATATGTTCGGTTTTACAGAGCCCTATATTTTTGACAAGCCCATGTCAGTGGGATTCAATTTATACAACAGGTGGATCGTTTACCCTTACCTCTACGACCGCAAAGGCAAAGGGATCGATTTAACTTTCGGAGCCCGTATCCAAGGGTATTGGAGAACCAGTATTACCTATGGTTACGAATATGTGGAAATTTCCGAGGCTAGCGAGACAGGGGGGGATGATGTTCCTTATTATCCCTACGGCGGTTATGGCGGGTATGGTAGCATGTACGGCGGTTACGGTATGTACGGGGGGTATCCCTATTATGGAGGATACGGCAAGTATACAATAAGCAGTATCTATCCCACTATTTACAGGAATACAGTCGATAGCCCTTTGACCCCATCGAGAGGGTCGCTCTATCTCATAGGATTCAAGTTCTCCGGTTCGTTCCTGGGGGGAGACATCGATCTGATAAAACCGAGGCTCGAATTGTCGCGGTTCATCCCCACCTTTATGAATCAGTCCATCGGCGCACATCTTGAGCTTCAGTATGTGTATCCTCTGAAAGGATCTTCTGTACCGTTCTGGGAAAGGTTCTATCTCGGGGGCGAAAGGTCGATCAGGGGATATGATATCTATTCTGTCGGTCCGCGGACCATAACCGGCCAGAATATCGGGGGAGAAAAATCGGCAGTTTTCAATCTGGAGTACATCATACCCGTGGGTGGACCACTGTATACGATTTTGTTCTTCGACGCGGGCAATACCTATGCCAGAAGCCAGAATTTTAGTTTCGATAACCTATACACATCTGCGGGTTTGGAGGCCAGGATCTTTGTCCCCGCGCTCAGGGTTCCTTTTCGGCTGATATTTGCATATAATAACCGTCTGACGCCGCAAAACCGAAACCATTTTAATTTCCGCTTTGCGATCGGAACGACGTTTTGACAAATAACTGACTCGAATTCTCTAAAGGAGGCAAAAGATGAGTCTGAGGAGTACAGGCAAAATTGCATTAATTCCCATTGCTTTAGCTGTATTGGTCACATTAAGCTATTCCCAGCAAGCGATCAAGGTCGGAGTCGTCAACTCTCAGGACGTCCTTGAAAGGTCTGCTGAAGGGAAAAGAGTCATGGCACAGATCCAGGACAAAGACAAACAGAATCAGGATAGGTTGGGTGCTATCGATGAAGAGATCCGCAACCTGGAGACTCGGATCAATACACAAAGACTGACGCTTACCAATGAGGCCATGATGCAATTGAACTCTGATCTGGAAAAGAAGCGAACGGAGAGAAAACGTTTTGCTGAAGATTCCCTCAGAGAGATGCAGGACTTTACGGGCCGACTTTTTCAGAGAGTCCAGAATGAGCTTTTGCCCATTATCGAACAGTTGGGGAAAGACCGAAATCTGGATATAATCTTTGATCTAGCCCGGAGCGGGGCGATTTATTTTAATCCTACCATCGATCTCACTCAGGAAGTCATCACCAGGTACGATGCCTCAAAAGCCTCGAGATAAAAAGGCTGCACTCGATATCAAACATATCCTGGGGATGCTCCCCCACCGTTATCCTTTTCTTTTGATCGACAGAGTACTTGAGTATGAAGAAGGGAAATCGCTGGTTGCGATAAAGAATGTCACATACAACGAGCCATTTTTTCAGGGGCATTTTCCTCATCTGAAAGTCATGCCAGGTGTGCTGCTGATCGAAGCTGTCGCACAGGCAGGTGGGGTTTTAATCTACCTGTCCATTCCTGAACCCGAAAAAAAGATCTCCTTCTTGAGTAAGATCGATAAGGTCAAGTTCAGAAAAACTGTGGTTCCCGGTGATCAAGTTCGATTGGAAGTCGAAATGCTCAGAATGAAGACCAGGATTTGTCAAGTCAAAGGCAGAGCCCTCGTTGATGGGGAGGTCGTTGTCGAGGGTGAGGTTATGGCTTCTTTGATGGACATCGAGGATTTGAATGCACAATGAAGAGACCCGTGCGCATCCAACAGCCCTGGTCTCTCCCAAGGCTTATTTGGACTCGGGTGTCTGGGTAGGGCCCTGGTCCATAATCGGCGAAAACGTCAGCATCGGGAAAAACACGAGGATCGATGCTCACGTCTGTATAGACGGACACACGCAAATCGGAGCAGAATGCCGTTTCTGGCCCTTCGTATCCGTGGGAACAGAGCCTCAAGATCTCACTTATGATGCTCAGGAAACATGCGTTGAGATTGGTGACAAGAACATATTCCGAGAGTTTATTACGATCAATAGAGGGACAGTAAAGGGAGGGGGGAGAACTGTTATCGGGAGTGACAACTATTTCATGGCGTACTCCCACGTTGCCCATGATTGTGTTGTCGGAAACGGAACAGTCTTTATGCATGGGGCCACTCTGGGTGGACATGTAACTGTCGGTGATTTTGCTACGGTGGGTGCTATGGGGGGAGTGCACCAGTTCTGTCGCATCGGCAAGCATGCATTCATAGGAGGAAAATCCACTCTTACCCAGGACGTTCTGCCTTTTAGCAGGGTCGCCGGAGAGCGACCGACACAACTCTATGGGTTGAATTCCATTGGACTGCGGAGGAGAGGATTTTCGAGAGATCGGATCAAGGCGCTCAAGGAAATGTTCAAGATCATCTTCTATTCCGATCTCAACAGCAGCCAAGCCCTAGCGAGAATAGAGAAGGAATTCCCATCCAGCGAAGATAGGGATGAGATCATCGCCTTCATCCGGTCTTCGCAACGAGGATTCGTCAAAAAATCAGGGGATCGATGGGAAAGCGACTCGGAATAATCGCATCCTCTGGAGAGATCCCATCTCTTATCCGGGAAAAGGCACAAGAGAAAGGATATACGTGCGTTGTCGCTGCGATAAAAGGGCATGCGATAAGTAGCGCTTTGAAAGATGTAGAGCCTATCCAGTGGTTCGATTTGGGGGATGTAAACGGAATTGTTACTTACTTTGAAGCAGAAGGAGCCTCCGAAATCATC